>JARGPD010000115.1:1419-15386 GCA_029212845.1 Planctomycetota bacterium | reverse complement strand
CGAGACGGTCGCCGACGAGCAGCTGGTACTCCCCGCTGGCGTCGCTGAGCCAGGCGATCTCTTCGCCGTCCGGGGACCAGATCGGGCTGCGGTCGTGGGCGCCCGGGGACTGGGTCAGGTTGCGGCTGCTCCCGTTCTCGCGGGGCAGGCTGAGGATCTCGCCGCGGGCCGAGAAGACCGCGCGCTTGCCGTTCGGCGCGATGTCGCCGCCGGTGACGTGTCCCTCGACCGTCTGCCAGCGCGGCGTCGCGGCCAGGCCGTCGCTGCGCACCTCGATCACGAGGTCCTGGATCGTCCCGCTCGTGGGGTCCAGGACGTGCAGGCTACCGGCCTGCTCGAAGACCAGGGCTCCCGCGCCCGTGTCGATCGCGCGCACGTCGAAGTCGGTGTAGGCCGTCAGCTGGCGCACGTCGGCGTCACCGGGGGTGAAGGCGTACAGGTTCATGACGCCGTCCCGGTCCGAGGCGAAGTGCACCTCGTCCCCCAGCCAGGCCGGGAAGGAATCGTTGGCGCCGGCCGTCGGGACCACCTCGACCTCGCGGCTCGCACGGTCATAGATCCAGACCGAAGCCAGCCGACCGCCGCGGTAGCGCTTCCAGGTTCCGAAGGCGTCCCGGGTGGCGGTGTAGGCGAAGCGCTCGGCCCTCGCGTCGACAGCCAGGTGGCCGACCTTGGGCAGCTCGAGCGCGGTCGGGGTCCCACCATCGAGGCCGGCGACGAAGGCCTTGGCCACCGGCGCGCCCATGTTGCGCGTGCTGGTGAAGACGACGCCGCTGCCGTCGGGCAGCCAGTCCTGGACCGTGTCGCGGCCGGGGTGGAAGGTCAGGCGGCGCGGGGTGCCGCCCTCGACGGGCAGCACGTAGACGTCGGGGTTGCCCTCGTAGCTGCCGGTGAATGCGACCAGCTTGCCGTCGGGGCTCAGCTGGGGGGACGTCTCGCTCCCCGGGCTGCTGGTCAAGCGCCGCGCCTCGCCGCCACCGCGTCCGACGATCCAGAGATCCTCGGCGTAGCGGAAGACGATGTGCTCGGCCGAGATGGTCGGGTCCTGCAGCAAGAGGGTGCCGCCGGCGAGGTTGGACGGACCGCCGACCAGGGGCTCGCCCTGGGAGGAGCCAGGCAGGACGCAGGCGGAGGTGGCGGCCACCGAGCACAGCAGCGTCGCTGCGCACAGGCCGAATCGAGAGGGGATGGAGGGCATGGACCTAGGGGAGCAACGGGCCAGGGGAGAAGGGGCCCTCATCCTAGCCACGGCAGCGGCAAACTCGCGCGGGCCCCTGGGCTCGGCGGATCCGATTGGTACGTGTGCCGTACACGAACCGGGGCCTGGCCCTCGGGCTCGGTGCTGGCGCCTAGAGCGCCACGGACCAGTCGCCTGCGTCCAGGGCAGCGAGCTCCTCGGCCAGCCAGCCACGGGCCTCGGCGATCGCCAAGCCGAGCTGCTCGGGGTCCCCCGGAAGGCACAGGCGGTCGAGGCGTGCACCGGTCTCGGCGGGCAGGTCGCGGTCGAGGTAGCGCGCGCCGAAGTCGTAGCGCTCGGGCGCATGGCGCAGTCGAAGCAGGTCGATCAGCGGGCGCAGGACGAAGCCCTGGTAGGCGGTGACCGCGTCGGCGAGGTGCCCGCGGAAGAGGGCCTTCTGGGGCATGTGACCGAACAGCGCCGAGCGGGCCCGCAGGCTGGCGAGGTGCGCGGCTGCGCGCTCGGCGAGGGCCGGTCGATCCAAGGGCCGGGCGGTGAAGAGCCCCTCGGGGTCCAGCACGACCTGGTAGTCGCCATGGCGCTCACGCTCGAGCATGCGACGCTCGGCGGGCAGGCTGGCCGGGATCAGCGCCAGGTCGACCATCAAGGTCTCGGGCGCATCCTCGAGCGCGAAGAACTCCTGGCTGAACCCGTGCCAGGCCGGCTCGGGGATGCGCAGTCGAGCGCGAATCGGTGAGAGGCGGAGCAGGGCGCCCTCGACCCGCTCGAAGGTCGCCTCGATCGCCTCGTCCTCGACGACGACCGAGAGGTCGAGGTCCGACCACCCGTCGGTCCGGCCCGTGGCGTCGCTGCCACCGAGGGCCAGGGCCCGCACGCCGGGCGAGGTCCCAAGGACCCCGACCAAGCAGGCCTGCAGCTCGGCGCGGGTGATCAACCGACCCTCGCCTCAGGCACCCGGCTGGCCCGGCAGGCGGCCGGCGATCGAGCGCGCGAGGCCGATCGCGACCTCGGTCAAGGTCGGGTGGTACCAGGGCATCTCGAGCATCTCTTGGACGGTGCCGTGGTAGTACATCAGCGCCGAGATCGTGTGGATGATGTCGTCGGCGCGCGGGCCGAGGATCTGACTCCCGAGCACCTCGCCGGTCTCGGCGTGGGCCACGAGCTTCCAGACGCCGTGCTGCACGTCCATGGTGATCGCGCGCCCGGTCTGGGCCAGGTTCTCGGACGCGGTCAGCACGGGCAGGCCTGCGGCGGCGGCTTCGGCTTCGGTCATGCCGATCGTGGCCATCGGGGGATCGGTGAAGACGACCCCCATGGCGAGCCTACGCTCGACCGCGTGGTCGCCCTCGACCCCCGCTGCGCCGAGACCGGCCGCCTTGCCCTCCCAGTTCGCAACGTGCAAGAGCAGCTCCGCGCCCGTGGCGTCGCCCGCCACGAAGATGCGCGGGTTGGTGGTGCACATCGCCGCGTCGTGGCGCACGCGGCCGTGCTCGTGGTCGACGCCGGCGAGCTCGAGCCCGAGCCCCTCGAGCCGCGCCCTGCGACCCGTCGCAGCCACGAAGATCGCGGCCTCCAGGGTGCGCGCCTCGCCGTCAACCTCGATGTGGTAGCGAACTCGCCCGTCGACGACCTCGATCGACTTCGAGTCCAGGGGCGCGATGCGCTCCATGTTCGGCTCGCTGTTCAGCACCTCCTCCATCACGTCCGCCAGCTCGGCGTCGACCCGGGAGTAGAAGCGGCTGCGGTTGACCATGTAGGTCTTCACGCCCATGCGCGCCAGGAAGGTCCCGAGCTCGAGCCCGATCGCGCCGCCGCCGAGCACGATCGCCGAGTCCGGGGACTCAGTCATGTTCATCACGCTGTCGGAGTCCCACATCAGACCCGCCGCGCGCACGTCCTCGATGCCCTCGATCGGCGGGATGACCGGATCCGAGCCCGAGGCCAGGACGGCGCCGCGGGTGAAGCAGAAGGTCTCGCCCGTGTCCGTCTCGATCGTGTCCGGTCCGGCGAAGCGCGCGTAGGCGTCGATGACCTCGTAGCCACCGCGCTCGATGCCGCCGAGCTTGGCCGCCTTGAAGCGTGCCACCTTGGCGTCCTTGTTGGCCATCACCGCGGCGAAGTCGATCGACAGGTCGGCATGGCCGATGCCCGGCGTGTGGTGCGAGGCGGCCTCGTGCACGAGGTGCCCGGCGTGCAGCATGGTCTTGGTCGGCATGCAGCCGCGCAGGATGCACAGGCCGCCGAGCTCGCCCTTGTTGAACATCGCCACGCGCCCCCCGGATCCCGCAAGGGCGGCCTGGGCGGTCGCAGCAGCTTGGGTGCCGGCGGTACCGCCGCCGATCACGAGCACGTCAAAGGTCTTCATGGGCGAGAGGTTAGTGGCTCGGGCCCCGCCCGAGGCGGGTCAGGTCGGGGATTCCACCGCGGGCTCGCTCCAGTCGTGTGTCTCTATAAGGTAGTCCGAGTCCCTGGGGCGCCAACGGCTAGCGGCCCTGGAGGTCTCCACCGACCTCCAGCAGGTAGCGCCCGGCGTCCACGCCCTCGAAGACCTGGTGCGTGCGCTCCGCGTCGGGCCACCAGACCTCCAGGAGCGCGACCGAAC
This sequence comes from Planctomycetota bacterium, assembly GCA_029212845.1. GTDB lineage: Bacteria > Planctomycetota > UBA1135 > UBA1135 > JARGPD01. The sequence continues at coordinate 11,586 of JARGPD010000115.1, read as the reverse complement.
CCAGGCCGCCGAGCCCGAGGTGCAGCTCGAAGTCATGCTGCTTGCCCGAGTGCCCGCCGATCGCTTCGAGCTCGCGCAGGAGCACGCTCCCGTCGTCGAGGGTCGCGCGCACGCGCGCGCCGAGGGCGTGGTGGTTGACCGTCGTCCCGTTGCCGACGAGCCGCAGGACCAGCGACGTGCCAGCCGCCTCGTTGCGGTAAACCCGCAGGCGCGGCGAGCGTCCCTGCCGCTGCTCCGCGGTGAAGCGGTTGAAGGTCTGGCCCACGGCGAAGTCCAGGTCGCCATCCCCATCGAGGTCGGCCAGGCTCAGCTGCTGGGAGCCGTCGTGGTCGAGGCCGGCCGCGGCCTCGACGAAGCCATGGCCGGCGGTGTTCTGGTAGAAGCGCAGGCGCTGGTCGTCGGGGTAGTCGCCGCTCGACAGCAAGAGGTCGCAGTAGCCATCGAGGTCGAAGTCGGCCAGCTCGCAGAACAGGTCGCCTTGGTTCCACGAGCTGATCCCTTCGGGGATCCGGTCGACCGACCACGCAGGGCCGGCGACGTGGGCGGTGGGCTGCCAGCCCTCGACGGGCCCGGGCTTCGAGAACAGCAGCAGGCGCGAGCGGTCCGAGGACTCGCCGGCCCAGCCGTGGGTGATCTCGCTGACGAAGGCGTCGAGCACCCCATCGCGATCCACGTCCGCCACCGCCACGTCGAAGCTGTTGCCGTGGGAGCGAAAGCGATCCTCGGGCAGGCGCTCGATCGGCGGCTCGCGCTTGGCGAAGGCCTCGACCGCCCAGTCTGGGTACCGGCCGTGCCGGATCCCGTCGCCGTCGAAGCCTACGGAGCGGCTCACGGCATCGCCCTTGCCCCCGTCGCTGCCCGCGTCCGGCGGGGCGATGTCCACGAAACCGAGCCGCGCTCCTCCGCCTTCCTCCGCGCCGAGGACCGACTGCCACAGGCGGTTTCCACGCCGGCCATAGTTGAGCTCGATCAGCTCGGGCCTGCCGTCCCCGTCCAGGTCGGCGAAGCGCGTGCCGAAGGTCGGGCGGCCGCCGGCATCGTCGTCGCCACCGGGTGCCGCCTCGGGCTCGACCGCCGGCAAGAGCTGCGCCTCGAAGCGCAGCTGTCCCTCGACCACACCGCGACCGAGCAGCAGCTGATTCTGGTAGCCGCCATAGGTCGCGCCATAGTCCGTGTACCAGTTGCCGATCCACAGGTCGAGCCGCCCGTCGCGGTCCACGTCCGAGACCGCGATCGAGATCGTCGTCGCAGCCAGCACATCGACCAGCACCTGGGCCTCCTCGAAGCTGCCGTCGCCCTTGCCGCGCTGCCAGCGTGTGCGCCGGCCGTGGTCCTCCCAGCCGGCCTTGCGCGCGTCGACACGCTCGGCGATGAGGGCGTCCAAGTGCCGGTCGCCGTCGAGGTCGGCGAAGACCGTCACCGTGTCCGAGCGCGGCGCGTCGAGGCCGGTCTCGGCGAGCTCCTCGAAGACCCGCCCGGCCTCCGAGGACCGGTTCAGGAAGACCCGGTGCCGATCGACGACAAGATCCGGCCAGCCGTCGTCGTCCAGGTCGCCGAAGACCACCCGCGCGACCGTCTCGGGCACCACCTCGGGACCGAGCCCGAGCGCGTCCGTGACGTCCGAGAAGAGCGCCTGGCCAGCCTCCGCGTTCGGCTCCGCGGGGGGCGAGCCCTGGGCCATGCTGGGCCCCGGAGCCAGGGCGATCAAGGTCAAGAGCAGCTGCATGCGGTGCGGGTTCATGGCTCGCGAATATGCCAAACTCGGGCCATGCTCCCCACCCCCTTGAGCCGCCGCCTGCTCGCGGCCTGCCTGCCGGCCCTCGCGCTCCTCAGCTCCTGCGGTGACGGGGACCCCGCCGCCGTGATCGCGTCCGCGAGAACGACCGCGCCCCAGACCGCCGGCGCCGAGGCCTGCATGGACTGCCACGCCGAGGTCGTCCAGAGCTACGCCCGCACCGGCATGGCCCGCGCTCTGGGGCCGATCGAGCCCGGTGAGCTCGAGGGCTTCGGCGAGCTCGCGGCCGGCGACTCGGGCTACCACTACGGATTTCTCGCCTCGCCCGACGGGCGTCAATTCGTGCTGACCGAGACCCACGAGGACCACCCCGCCCACGCCCTGGCGGCCCAGGCCGTCATGGGCATCGGCGCGGGCGAGCTCGATCGCTCGATCGCCGTCCTCCACGGGGCATCGACCTACTTCGCGCCGATCGAGGTGCTGACCGTCGACGGCGGGCGCCGACTGGCCCTGGCCCCTGGGGAGATGATGCAGCCCGGCGGTCGGCTCGGCTTCCCGATCACCGCCGAGTGCCTCGGCTGCCACACCGACAACCTGCCCGCGCCGGACTACCCCCTGGACCTCCTGCCCGACCCGAGGAGCTGGTCGCCGCGCGGCATCTCCTGCGCCGGGTGCCACGGCACCCAGGCCGAGCTCGACGCCCACGTCTCCTGGCAGGAGTCCGACCTCGTCGGCGGCGCGGCTCCGGGCCGAGTCGATCCGCTCCTGCGGCTCGGGGGGCTGCAACGCCACGAGCGCCTGTCCGTCTGCGCCCGCTGCCACCTCCAGGGAGACGCTCGCCTGGTCCTCGAGGATGGGGTCCTCGGCCCGCCACCCGTAGGTGGCGACCTGCTCGAGTCCCGCGCCCTGTTCGTCGCCGCAGAGCCCACGGACGAGGTCGGCTTCGTCAGCCAGGTCGAGCGCCTGGTCGCGTCGGCCTGCTTCCTCGAGAGCCAGCTCGACTGCGCGACCTGCCACGACCCCCACCAGAGTCTGCACGAGCCAGGTCCCGCCGCCCGGGTGCGCGCCAGCTGCCTCGACTGCCACCAGGCCACGCCCGCGGCTCCCGACGCCACGACCTGCAGCCGCGACCACGCCGCCGATGCCGACTTTCCCCACGCCAACCGCGCCGCGACCCTGGCCGAGGGCCCCGTCGACTGCGTCGCCTGCCACATGCCCTTGACCGGCGTGTTCGACGTCGCCGACGTCCTGATCCACGACCACCACATCCGCCGCGACGGCAGCAACGCGCGCCCGCCGAGCACCCCCGACGAGCTGCGCTTCGCCGAGTCCGCCAGCGGCGACTGGCGCCGCTTCACCTGGCCCGACCAGCCGCGGCCCGAGCATGTGGATGAGCTCGGCCTCTGGATGCTCGCCTTTGCCTCCGCGGGCCACGCCGAGCGCGCCGCCACCCTGGTCGACGAGCCCGCAGGCGAGACCGCCGAGTCGCTCGCCATGTACCACCATGTGCGCGCCAGCCTGCTCGAGTCCCTCGGCCGCCACGAGGAGGCCGCCGCCGACTACCTCGCGGCCCTGGAGCGCGACCCCGACCTCGCTCCCAGCGTGATCAACCTCGGCCTCTTGATGGTCCGTACCGACAAGGCCGACGAGGCCGAAGCCCTGCTCACCCGGCTCCTGGAGCGCTACCCACGGGCCAGCGGCGCCCTGCGCAACCGGGCCCTGGCCCGGTCGCAGCTCGGCGACTCCTCCGGCGCCCTCACCGACCTCGAGGCGGCCTTCACCTTGACCCCGGACCCGGACCTGGCCCGCGCGCTCGCCAGCGCCCTGCGCCAGGCCGGCCAGTTGGAGCGCGCGCGCGAGTTCGCCAGGATTGCCACCCAGCTCGATCCAACGGGATCCGACTAGGGAGCTAGACCCCCGGGGCATTCCAGGTCCCAGTTGGCTACGATCCGCAGCAGACCGAACGGAAGAACCAGAGCTGCCCAGCAAAGGCGCCCGGAGCCCCAGGACTCCGACCCCCGAACCAACATGTCCAACGACTCCCCCAAGGGCTGGCCGCCCCACGACGACGCACCCCGCCAAGGCGGCGCGCGACGACCCGGCGCCAGCGGTGAGAGCCAGGCCACCATCGACGCCGAGCTCACCAAGCAGCGCGTGCTCAAGATCTTTGCGATCATCGGCTCCCTGGCCGTGATCGCGCTGTTCCTCTCGGGCCGCCTCGGCATCGCCCAGATCAACGACGACGAGGTCGGCGTCCTGGTGAGCTACCTCTCGGGCGACAAGGAGGTCATCACCGATCGCGGCTACCGCATCTACATGCCGGGCATCCAGGAGATCGTGCTGTTCGATCGCTCCTCCCAGAAGTTCACGATGGAGGGCGACGAGGTGCGCTCCGACAACCACGTGCCGCGCCTCACCGTGCGCGCCAACGACGGCTCCAACTTCTGGTTCGAGGAACTCGAGATCCTCTACGAGATCGTGCCCGAGAAGGCCGACATCGTGCTCGAGGACTCGGGCTCCGGCGACGGCTTCAAGGAGAACTGGATCAAGGCCTACGCGCGCTCCGTCCTGCGCGACGAGTTCGGTCGCTTCTCCGCGGTCGACGCCGCCGACCCCACCAAGTACCAGATCGCCTCGGACGCGGCCCGCGCGCGGCTCAACGACCTGCTCGATCCCCACGGCCTGCGGGTCACGCGCGTGATCACGCCGAAGCCGCGCTTCGACACCTCCTACGAGAAGGCCATCGAGGACCGCAAGGTGGCCAACCAGGAGGTGCAGGTGCAGCGCGAGAAGCAGGAGCAGCTGATCCAGGAGCGCGAGCGCAGGCTCGCCTCCGTGCGCAAGGAGAAGGAGATCGAGATGCAGAGCCTGACCGGCGAGCTGCGCCGGGAGCTGCTCAGCGCCGAGCAGGAGGCCATCCGCCTGCGCCGCTCGGCCGACGCCTACGCCATCGAGAAGCAGCGCAGCGGCGAGGGCCAGCTGGCCGAGATGCTGGCCCAGGCCCGCGGACTCGAGGCCAAGTACACCAAGGAGGCCGAGGGCCTGGTCGCGCGGGCCGAGGCCCTCGAGGACCGCGGCCGCGTCGTGGTCCGAGAGGCCCTGATCCAGAAGCTCGCCCAGATCAGCTTCACCTTCCTGCCCTACAGCCGGGATCCAGCGCCCCAGCGCCTCGAGCACATCCAGTCCACCGGGGACCTGGCCGAGCAGTCGGCCTCCAGCAGCAGCGACGGAGGTCTCTGAGCCATGAACTTCACCAAAGTGTTGATGGGCATCGCAGCGCTCATGCTGCTCGGCTGGATCGGATTCGCCCTGCTCTTCGAGCGCGTGCCCCCCACCATGATCGGCGTCAAGCAGGTCCAGTGGAGCGGCGGCGGCATCATCGAGGAGGACTTCGGGACGGGCTTCCACCTGGGCATCTCGGGCTACCACAAGTGGTACCTGCTCGATCGCCGCACGCAGTTCCTGACCTTCAGCGACGATGGCGACCGGGAGGGTGGCGCGATGCAGCCGGCCCTCAAGATCATCACCAGCGACAACAACCGCGTCAGCGTCGACCTCACGGTCAGCTACCGGATCAAGCCAGGTGAGGCCAACCAGCTGGTCGTGAGCGGCCTGCGCGGCGTCTACCGCGAGCGCGTGACCTCGACGGTCACCGACGTCATGCGCGCCCAGCTGGCCCAGCTAACCTCGGAGCAGCTGTACTCGACCGTCACGCGACTCGAGCGCTCCAAGGCCACCCTGCCGGTCCTGCGCGAGGCCCTCGCGGAGCTCTTCATCGAGCCCGACGTGATCCTCTTGCGTGCCGTTCGCTTCCCGCCCGAGTACGAGGAGCGCCTGCAGACCAAGCAGCTCACCTACCAGACCAAGCTGCTCGCGAACGCTCAGCAAGCGGTCGAGGCCGAGCTGCAGGAGACGGGCACCTCCGAGAAGGAGATCGAGGCCGCTGAGAAGGAACTGCGCGGCACCTGGGACAAGCAGCTCCAGGAGGTGCAGTCCGAGAACCTGGTGCAGATCTCCGAGATCTATGGCGACGCAGAGAAGTACGACCGCACCACCCGCGCCGAGGCCGACGCTGACTTCGAGACCATGCTGGCCGAAGGCGGCCTAGCCATCGACAAGGCCGAGGCCCTGCGCAACAGCCTGCGCAACCAGGCGCTCGACACGGCGGGCGGCGCGATCTACCTCGCCAAGCAGGCGGCCGAGAACCTCGACATCCGCGAGGTCACGCTCAACTCCAACGACCCGCGTGTCCCGACGGTGCTCGACCTCGGCGAGCTGGTGGATCTCCTGATCGGCTCGGAGGAGCAGTGAATGGACCGCGACCCTGATCCGACCGAGTCCGGCGCCCGCCTGCCGGAGCCGCTCGACCTCTTCGCCGACGAGCCCCTCCCGTCGAAGCCGGCCGACACCGCGCCGGTCGAAGCGAGCCCCATGCCTCTTGCGCTCGAAGCGCCTCCCCCTACGGAGCCGCCGACACCTGGTGGCTGGCCCGAGGATTCCCAGCGACACCCCCTGCCGGACCGCGCCGTTGGTGCCCACCGCATCGCGAACATGGTCTTCGCCGGCCCCGCATCCTTGGTGGTGTGCGCGGTCTGGGTGCTCCACTCCCTGGACATCTTCGCCCTCGGCCTCGACGACCTGGTCGTCACTCTGATCGGCTCGGTGCTGATCCTCTTCTTCCTGTGGCGCGCCCTCCATTGGCCGGCCGTCACCCACCGCCACCGGGCCTGGCGCTTGACGCCCGAGGTGCTCGACATCTGGGAAGGGGTGCTCTTCCGACGCGTGATCAGCGTGCCGCGCACGCGCGTCCAGCACACCGAGGTCGCCAGCGGCCCGATCCAGCGCTCCCACGATCTGGCCACCCTCTCCGTCTACACCGCCGGGGAAGAGCTCGGCGAGATCGCCCTGCATGGACTCGAGGTCCGGACCGCCGACGCGATCCGGGACAGCCTGCTCAACCGCGAGGAGGACCATGTCGTCTGACCTGAAGCGCCAGCGCCTGCACCCCTTCTCGCTGCCCTTCAGCTTCATCGCGCACGCCAAGGGCTTCCTGATCCCGATCGCCCTGTTCCTCCTGGTCAAGAACGACGAGAGCTCCTGGGAGATCTGGGCCGCGCTCTTCTTGATCCCGACGATGATCGTCGAGACCTGGCGCTACATGAGCCTGCGCTACTGGATCGAGGACGACGAGCTGATCGTCAAGCAAGGCGTCATCCAGAAGACCGAGCGCCACGTGCCCCTGGCCAGGATCCAGACGATCGACTCGACCCAGAACTTCCTCGAGCGCCTGTTCGGCGTCGTCGAGGTGCGCGTCGAGACCGCCGGCAGTGGCGACGCCGAGGCGCACCTCAAGGTGCTCTCGCTCAAGGCCCGCGACGAGCTGCGCCGCAAGGTGTTCACCGGCCGCAGCGAGGCCGCGACCGCGGCGAAGGCCGCCGCCGGCGAGGCGGGCAGCGAGCCGCTGACCGCAGGCGCGTCCGCCGCGAGCCACGAGGATCAGCGGGAGTCCGACTTCGAGCCCCTCGCCCGCGTCAGCGTCAAGGAGCTGATCTTGCTCGGCCTCAGTCCCGGGCGCGGTCTCGCGATCCTGGCTGGCCTCATCGGCATCGCGACGCAGTTCCAGATCCTCAGCGACGAGGACTACGCCCTGCTCTACGACTGGACCCAGACCAACATGGCGAGCGAGATCCTGATGGACGTGGCGATCGGCCTCGTGCTGCTCGGGCTCGTCTTCGGACTCTCGGTCATGTCGGTCTTCCTGCGGCTCTTCGACTTCCGCCTCGATCGCCGGGGCTCGGAGTTCCGCACCCAGTGCGGCCTCTTCACCCGCCACTCCACGACGATCCCCGCCGGGCGCATCCAGTTCGTCTCGATCCAGGCCTCGCCGGCCCTGCGGATCTTCAAGAAGCGGCTGATCAAGATCCGCACCGCGGGCGCGCGCGGCAAGGGCGACGGCGCAGCGCTGACCCGCCAGTGGCTGCTGCCGGTCGTGGCTGAAGAGCGCGTCCCCAAGCTGGTCCGCTCCCTCGTCCCGGGCTGCGACTTCCAGGGCGAGCAGCAGATCGACTGGCAGCCCCTGGCCCAGGGCGCCGCACGGCGCTCGGCCCGCAAGGCCTTCGTCGGCGGGCTGCTCGTGTGCACCCCCGCCGCGATCCTGTGGAGCTCCTGGGGCAGCAGCGTCCTGCCCTGGATCGCGCCGCTCTTCTTGGTCCTGATCCCGCTGTACGAGTGGCTCGCCGCCCGCGCCTTCGGGTGGGCCCACACCGACTTCGGCCTGGTCACCCGCGAGGGCGTGTTCGGCAAGCGCATGGCGCTGGTGCCCTCTTCGAGGGTCCAGACCGTCGCCGTCGGCGCCAGCCCCTTCGACCGCCGCTGGCGCATGGCCCGCCTCGAGGTGGACACCGCGGGCACGCGCATCGGCCATCGCGCCCGCATCCCCTACCTCGAGCGCCCCGTGGCCGAGGCCCTGGCCGAGGTCCTCACCCGCAACGCCGAGGCCTCCAGCAAGAACACGGGGCCCTACCGCCGGCTCGCTGCGACCTGAGACCAAGCGACCGAAGCGGTAGCTAGGTCCAGGCTCGCAGCTCCCCGGCCGAGTGAGCAGCGCCCGCGCTAGCTGGGGCCCGCGGTCCCGGTAGCCGGCGCCTTGCTGCGACCCGAGGGCATCCCGATCCAAGCCCCGAGCAGGATCGGAGCGAGGGCGACCGGCCGCGTGCCGAGCGGCCCGGAACCGGCCACTCCGTCGTAGGCCAGGAGGGCCAGGCCGATGGCGATCGCGAGGGCTCCGACCACCTGGCGCCAGGCCGGGGCTGGCCGCCCGCTGCCGCCGCGCTCGAAGCGCAGGAAGCCCGCCAGCAGCACGAGCAGGCCTAGGCTCCAGGCCAGCATCCAGACCGGCTTGAGCAGCCACCAGGTGGAGCTCACCGGCGCCGCGCCGAGGCCCAGGTCACCGAGCAGGTGGGCGCCGCCCGAGAGCAGCACCATCGAGGTCATGTGCCACAGGAAGACGCTCATGATCATGCCATTGACCAGCACGACAGCGGCCCAGGCGCGCTCCCCAGCGAGCCAGCGCTTGGCCAAGGGCTCGAGCATCAGCAGGCCGCCGATCTGGAAGCTGCCGAGCAGCAGCAGCACGAATTTCGGCGGCGTGGTGTTGCTCACCAGGTCCCCGGGCACGCCGACCATGCTGATCGGATAGGGGCCGAGGCTGGTCGCCAGGGCGAGGCCACCGAGCCCAACGGCGAACAGCACAGCACGCCTGGCTCCCGCCAGCTTCCCATCGAGCCAGGCGTAGCCCAGCTGGTGCACCGCCGACCAGACGAAGACGTAGTTGAGCCAAGCCAGCGAGCGCCAGCCACTGCCGGCTTCGCTCATGAAGAAGCCCAGGTCGAGGACCGCGGCGCAGCCCGCAAGCAGCGCGATCGATCCAAGCCCGAGCCGCTCCCAGAGGGCATGGCTCAGCGGCACGAGCAGGGCGATGCCTAGGTAGACGGCCAGGAACCAGACCGGGATCAGCGCCATCTGGCTGCCTCTCCCGATCCACTCGCCGGACAGGCCCAGGAGCTGCGCGAGCATCCCCAGCAGCGCCCACACGACGACCAGGGGCAGCACCGGGCCGACCAGGCGCCGCAGCCGGCCGTCGAGCCAGGTGCCGTAGCCGCTGCCCTTGCGCCGCGCGGCGCGCCAGGAGATGCCGTTCGAATAGCCCCCGACGAAGAAGAACACCGGCATCACCTGGATCACCCAGGTCAGCCAGTGGCTGCTCGCCGCCTCGGCCAGGATGTGGGTCGCCCGCACGCTCCCATCGGCGGCCACGTAGGGTGCCGCCGCGAGCCAGTGTCCGTAGACGACCACCAGGATCGAGAGGGCCCGCAGCAGGTCCACATACCGGTTGCGCTCGGGCGGAGTGGCGCGCGCGAGCTCGAGTGCTTTGTCCCAGGCCTTCATGGGCCGCAGGGTAGCCCGCTCCGTGGCGCGGGGTCCACCACGGTTAAGAGACTGTGACTTGCGGTCGATCGCACGACCCGCTGGACTGGGCCTTGGGCCGTCGCCCACTCGTCCCGAATCCCGCTGCCCTGGCACTCGACCCTAGGAAACACCGCGCCCATGCAAGACCAAACGCCCTCCGCCGACAGCCTCGCCCCCGCCCTCCAAGCTGTCGCCGACGCCATGAACAACCTGGCCGTCAGCCTCTCGTCGGCCGGCCTCTCCGCTCCTGCTGGAGCGGTCGAGTCGACGGCCGCCAGCACCGACGGCGGCCTGGGGGAGGGCATGGACGGCGGCCTGGGTGACGGCCTGGCCAATGCCGAGAGCGTCGGCGACGTCGTCAGCTACCTCGACACGCTCAAGGACAAGGCGATCGAGATGGCCCCTGCGGTGCTCGGCGCCCTCGCCATCCTGGTCATCGGTTGGCTGGTCTCGAAGCTGGTCAC
>JARGPD010000115.1:0-1409 GCA_029212845.1 Planctomycetota bacterium | reverse complement strand
ATCCTGCGCAAGGCACTCAGCAAGTCCAAGCTCGACCCGACCTTGATCAACTTCTGCACGTCGTGCGCCTACATGGGGCTGATGGCCTTCGTGCTGATCTCCGCGGTCGGCAAGCTCGGCGTCCCGACCGCGAGCTTCATCGCGGTCCTAGGTGCCGCCGGCTTCGCGATCGGCTTCGCCATGCAAGGCTCGCTGAGCAACTTCGCCGCGGGCGTCATGTTGATGATCTTCCGACCGGTGCGCGAGGGCGACCTCGTGGAGGCTGGTGGGGTGCTCGGCACGGTCATCGAGGTCGGGGTCTTCGCGACCATCATCAACACCCTCGAGAACAAGAAGGCCGTCGTCGCCAACGCCACCATCACCGGTGGCAACATCATCAACTACACCGCCAACGGTGTCCTGCGCGTCGACATGACCTTCGGCATCGGCTACGGCGACGACATGGACAAGGCCATCGAGCTGATGATGGGTGTGCTGCAAGCCGACCCGCGGGTGCTCGCTGACCCAGCACCGACAGTCGCGTGCGTCGGCCACGGCGCCTCCAGCGTCGACTTCGTCTGCCGCCCCCACGTGCGCCCCGAGGACTACTGGGGCGTCTGGTTCGACACCCACAAGAAGGTCAAGGAAGCCTTCGATGCCGCGGGCGTCTCGATCCCCTTCCCCCAGCGCGACGTGCACCTGTTCCAGGCGTCTGCGTAGGTCTACCGGGTCCTTGCCTGCGGCCCCGCACCGGAGCACCGGTGCGGGGCCGCTTCGCATGGCGCAGTCAGGGCTCGGAGTGCTGTCGGATGCCCCTGCTTCCCATGGGGCTCCTTACAGCCGTGCTTGTGCCCGGGGTGCGCCGCAGTCGCTGGTCCCGGTGCGCCCGGTGCGCCCGGTGCGCCCGGTGCGCTCGGTGCGCTCGGTGCGCTCGGTGCGCTCGGTGTGCTCGGTGGCTCGGTGGCTCGGTGCGCCGTCGCTCCCCCATCCGTGAGGGCTATCGGGGCAGGCCCAAGCGTCCGCGCCGGGTCGCTGCCCTTCCCCACTTGAGGCGATGCTGGACGTTGGTGGGCCCGCCGAACTCAGCGGGGCTCGAGCTCGTGGTCCGCGTGCATGGGCTCGGCCGAGCGGTCGTAGGCGAGGTCGAGGTCGGCGCCTCCCAGCAGGCCGAGGGACTCGAGGGCGGCGATCAGGCGGTCGGTGAGCTGTTCCATGGTTGGGTGCGGTCTTGGGTCCTGGTGCTGGCCGGGCTCCCCCCGACCGAGACCAAGGCTACGACCCCGCCCGCCGTCCGGCGGTAACGGGTGTGCAACACCGACGGCCGATTGCCGAACGCGCCGAACGCCGAACGCGCCGAACGCCGAACGCGCCGATTGCCGAACGCGCCGATTGCCGAACGCGCCGATTGCCGAACGCGCCGATTGCCGAAC
>JARGPD010000114.1 GCA_029212845.1 Planctomycetota bacterium | reverse complement strand
GGGACTTAACCCAACATCTCACGACACGAGCTGACGACAGCCATGCAACACCTGTATATGTTCCGACCCCGAAGGGCTGTCACTCTGCTTTCACAGAGCTAATCCATATATGTCAAGGCTAGGTAAGGTTCTTCGCGTTGCTTCGAATTAAACCACATGCTCCACCGCTTGTGTGAGCCCCCGTCAATTCCTTTGAGTTTTACCCTTGCGAGCGTACTCCCCAGGCGGGGCACTTAACACATTAGCTACGGCAAAGAGAGAAATAGGCTCTCCCCTTACCTAGTGCCCATCGTTTACGGCCAGGACTACCGGGGTATCTAATCCCGTTCGCTACCCTGGCTTTCGCGCCTCAGCGTCAGTAATGGCCCAGTGTGCCGCTTTCGCCACAGGTGTTCCTTCAGATATCTACGCATTTCACCGCTCCACCTGAAGTTCCACACACCCCTACCATTCTCAAGTCTACTAGTATTGGATGCAATTCCTCGGTTGAGCCGAGGGCTTTCACACCCAACTGGGTAGACCGCCTACGCGCGCTTTATGCCCAGTGATTCCGAGCAACGTTTGTACCCTCCGTATTACCGCGGCTGCTGGCACGGAGTTAGCCGGTACTTCCTCTCGCTTTAGTCAGACACTTACTTATTGGGCAAGTGCGGTTCCTATAGCGTGACAGTAGTTTACAACCCGAAGGCCTTCATCCTACACGCGGTGTCGCTCCGTCAGGCTTTCGCCCATTGCGGAAGATTCTCGACTGCAGCCTCCCGTAGGAGTCTGGGCAGTGTCTCAGTCCCAGTGTGACCGGTCGTCCTCTCAGACCGGCTAGCCATCATCGCCTTGGTAGGCCATTACCCCACCAACTAGCTAATAGCCCGCAGCCCCCTCCCTCAACAGCTGCCGAAGCTGCCGTTTACTCCGGTTGTGATGCCACATCCGGAGACCATCTAGCATTAGCCATCGTTTCCAATGGTTATTCCAGTTTGAGGGGTAGGTTGGCTACGTGTTACTCACCCGTTCGCCGCTTTACTCGTCCGAAGACTTTCACGCGCGACTTGCATGCCTTATCCACACCGCTAACGTTCGCTCTGAGCCAGGATCAAACCCTTCAGTTTATGAGTTTGTTTCTGGTTATTTGAGTTTTGGAGGCCGATCGGTTGCCCGACGGCCCCATACGCTCGCTCTTAGGTCTTGAAGTTACCCTTGTTTTCAAAGAACCACCTGGGCGGCGCCGTGTGGCGCACTGCCTTGGTGTGATCTCGTTTTGGTGCCTGCCGCGCGCCGTGCTGGTGCGTTGCGCTCGTTGCGTCAGGGAGGGGAATGATAGGGATTCCCGGGGTACCGTCAACCGTCGACCCTGGTTTCACGCAAGTTTGGGTAAGCGGCTCCCTAAGTCACGCACAGGAAGGCGCTTAGAGATGGCTGCATTTGCCCAGGAGCGGGCAACTTCTGCTTCGGGAGGCACTTTCCGCCCTTGGATGTGGGGCTTCAGCTCCCCTCGTTCGCCCATTTTGGCTCCGAAAGCCGCGTTTGGGCCTCCGGTGGCCCCAGGAGGGCCCTGGCTAGCAGCTCAGACCCTGGTGGGCCTCACCCTGGGGCAGGCAAGCTCGGGCACTTTCCTGGGGCTGGACTGGCCCCAGGCCGTCTTAGGGTGCCGTACGAGGCCCTAAATGGGGCCAAGACCCTCCATGCAGGCCTTCTTGGGCTTCAAGTGCTGGCTTCTCCGCATCCGGTCGGCCTGCCTGCCATCCGGAGTATTCGCCCATGGGCGGGCTGCTCCCCATGAGATGCCGGATCCTGCAAGCTAGCTCGATGGAAGCGCTATCTGGCCTTCCAGGGCCTTCCGGCTCGCTTCGCTGGCCCCCTCCGCTAGTTGACACTCGCTGCCTGACCTGCCTACCTGGGTCCTAGGGCGCTTCTGGGGAAGGTTGCCGCCCTCGCCGGGAACTCTTCGCGACCTCATAGGGTGTACGCAATCAGGTGATTCGACCCGGATGTTGGCACTTTGGGCCCTGGGCCTTGGTCCTCGTGGTGGCCTGGCCTTGGGGTCCGGTGTCCACCTTCTGCTGTCCTTTGGACGCCCCTCCCACGGCCCCCCCGCCTGCCCCCCCCGCGGAGTTCCAAGTTGCGGATGCAAGGCGGCACGGGGCCTCAGGATCGGCCACTTGCTCCCTGGGGGGCACGCGGCTTGTCGGCAAGCTTGGCCCCCGGCCTGCAGCTCAGGGTCTTGGCAAATCCTTTGGGCCGTGCGCGCCGGCTCGCTAGGGGACCACGCCACAACCGCGGGCTGCACAGGCTTGGGGTTGCTGAACGCCCGTTCCGCCAATGGAGGCTCTGACAGGGCTTCAATCGTGGATTGAGTCAAGTTGAGCTGCGCCTTCTTGGAGCCCTTTGGGCACGCTCCACACCATGCCCGGCGGGCTCCTCGCTGCCCCCATGCCCCCATGCCCCCCCCATCCCGCGCAGCTAGGCGCCAGTGGCCGCGGGTGCGAGGCTCGTCATCGGATCACCTCGCACGGCAGCGTTGTGGTCAGCTGGTCCGCTTGCCATGCCGGCCTGGCTGAGCGTTCGGGATGCGGCCCATTCGGGTACTGGCGAGCTGACCCGGACTCGACGCAGATCCACCTCGGGAATGAGCCTGGTAGCCGGATCCGCGGCAGGCAGCCCCACCCCCTACGGGTGGCCCTGGCCGCCCCCCGAGCCGCTCTCCTACGCAAGGAGCCCGCAGCGCCTCGGGGGCGCTGCGGGCTCCTTGCGTGCCGCTAGGGGGCTCCTAGGGCTGCACGACGAATGCCGTGCCCACGGGCGTGATGTCGAAGAGCACCTTCACGTCGTCGTTGGCCATGCGGATGCAGCCGGCGCTCTCGTCCTTGCCGATGCTCTCGGGCTCCCAGGTGCCGTGGAAGCCGTAGTGGGTCTTCACGCCATCGGCGTACCACGCCAGGTAGTGCGTCCCGAGGGCGTTGCCCTCCTCGCCGTAGAAGATGGGCTGCTCGCCCTTGCGGAACCAGGTGGGCTCGGCCTCCTTCTCACCGATCGTGAAGCTGCCGGTGATCGTCGGGTCGTCGGGGGCGCCGATGCCGGTGTACCAAGACTCGCAGACCTCGCCATCGATCATGTACAGCAGCCAGTGCGCGTCGAGGTCCGCGAGCAGGGTCACCTCGCCGGTCGGGATGCGCAGGCGCTGGCCGGGATGGATCATGTCCGAGGACATGCCGTTGGCGCGCTGGATGAGGCCCGTGCAGATGCGCTTGTCGGGGAACTGCGCCAGGAAGCGGCGCCGGATCAGGGTCAGGCTGTCGCCGGACTCGACCTCGATCTCGGCATAGGACCAGTCGCCCTTGGGGTGCCAGCGGTGCCGCGCTTGGGCCTTGCGCATGGTCGCGGTCCAGCGCTTCAGGGCAGGGACCGAGGCATGCCAAGGCGCGTTGAGCTCGGAGATCAGCACCGAGCTGATCAAGCCCGCCGCCCGGGCGTGCCCCTTGCGCTCGAGCAGCACCTCGGCCTCGTGGGCCCGCAGGCGCATGGCCATGGCCAGCTCGAGCGGGTTGCCGCCGTCGATGTTGCCGGGCCAGGTCGCCTCGACCTCGCCGCCCAGCACGCGCTGCAAGAGCCAGCGCACACGTCCGCTCAGGGCTTCGGCGGAGGAGATCTGCTCGATGCGGTCCCGTGCGGCCCCTCGCTCGCCCTCGATCGCCAGGGCAAAGGCCTCCACCGCGGCCTCCAGGTCGCTGCCCAAGAGCCCGTCCGAGACGGTCAGCCAGTCGGCCACCGCCTTGGCATCCCGGTGCACGACCAGCTCGCCGAGCTCGATCAGGTCGGCCTTGCCGACCGGCATGCTCAGGCCCCCGGAGCCGGTGTCCTGGGTGGGGAAGCCGCTGTCGGAGCCACCCGCTGGGCCGGACTCGACGGGCGCGGGCTGCTCGGGTGCCGAGGCCTCTTGCAGGCCACCTGCGGCGGGCTCCACAGCTCCGCCAACGGCCTCGTCGTTCTTCGGCTGAACGAGCTCACCGCCCTGGGAGGGAGCTCCACCGTCGAGGGGGCCGCCTTCATCGGTTCGCGGGAAGATGGTCAGGACGGCCCAGATCAGGCCGCCACCAAGGAGCAGGAGCAGCAGTGCGCGCATCGCGTCGTAGCTTGTGAGGGAGACGCGGCGGACATGCCGCCGGAGGTTGGAAGTGGAGCGCCCAGCGATGCCGTCGCTGTTCGGACCCTGAACCGGAAGGTTCAGGTGGACCCCACACGACCGCGGCGATGCCACGGCCGTCGAACAGGGGTCCGGAGATGTTCATTCGGCTCAGGGGTGCTTGAACATGCATAACCTGCGCCGCCAGAACGCTCCGTCCGCACCTTAACACGGCGGCCGAGCCTCCACAACGCGGCCCGCCCGGCAAACGCAGCTCGAGCCCCCCGGTGGCTGGCACCGAGGGGCTCGAGCGCTGTCCGCAGCCCGCGGGAGGTCCTAGCCCGGGGCCTCGTCGCCCAGGATCAGCTCGCGCCCGGCGCGCATGAAGTCATCGCGCATGGACTCGCGGTAGCGGCCCTTGCCGCCCTGCTCGGTCTTCCGCAGGGACGACAGCAGGTGCTCGAGCATGGCCGACTCGGGGTAGCGCTCCTCGAGCTCGGCGAAGATCTCCCGGCGCAGGCCCTCGCCCCGCCAGATCGCCCGGTAGGCGTCGCGCAGGACCAGGATCTCGTCCTCGTCGATGCCCGCGCGGCGCATGCCGATCACGTTCGCACCGCGCACCTTGCTGGGGTGTCCCTCGAGGATCATGAACGGGGGCACGTCCTGGGCCATGCGGGTCAGGCCGCCGACGTAGGCGTGGGCGCCGATCGTGACGAAGTGCTGGGCAGCGGAGGAGCCCGAGACGTTGGCCCGGTCCTCGACGCGCACGTGGCCAGCAAGCAGCACGTTGTTGGCCAGGATGACCCCGCTGCCGATCTCGCAGTCGTGGGCGATGTGGCAGCAGGCCATCAGCAGGTTGTCGTTCTCGATGCTGGTCACACCGCCGCCCTTGAGGGTGCCGCGGTTGATGGTGACGAACTCGCGCACCGTGTTGCGGTCCCCCATCACCAGGCGCGTGTCCTCGCCTCGGTAGGAGAGGTCCTGGGGCGCGCCACCGAGGCTGGCGAGGCCGTGGATCACGTTCTCCTCGCCGAGGGAGGTGTGCCCGCTGATCACGACCTGGGCGCCGATGCGGGTGCGGTCGCCGATCTGCACGTGCTCGCCGACCACGCAGTGGGGACCGATCTGGACGTCGACGCCGAGCACGGCGGTGTCGGCCACGACGGCCGTCGGATGGATGACTGTGGTCATGGTGGATCTCCTAGACGTCCGTGAGGGCGAAGGTCAACTCGGCTTCGACGCTGATCTCGCCGGCCACGGAGCCGACGCCGCGCACGCGCCCGATCTCCCCGCGCATGCGGATCGTCTCGACCTCGAGGCGCAGCTGATCACCCGGAGACACGGGCGAGCGCAGCTTGACCTTGTCGATCGCCATGAGCACGGCCAGCTTGCCGGTGTGCTCGAGCTTGCGCAGCAAGAGCACGCCCGCGAGCTGGGCCAGGGCCTCGAGCTGCAGCACGCCCGGCATCAGCGGCGCCTGGGGGAAGTGGCCCTGGAAGTAGGGCTCGTTGATCGTCACGTTCTTGAGGGCCACGGCGCGCTGGTAGCCATCGATCTCGATCACCCGGTCGATCAAGAGGAAGGGGTAGCGGTGCGGCAGCAGCTTCATCACCTCCCGGATGTCGAGGCCCGTCTCGCGCGTGATCAGCCCGCCGGTCTCCTGCTGCTGCATGAGGTCGACGAGGCGCCGGACGAGCTCGGCGTTGGTCGTGTGGCCCGAGCAGGTCGCGATCACGTGGGCGTTGAGGTCGGCGCCGAGCAGGCGCAGGTCCCCCATCAGGTCGAGCAGCTTGTGGCGCACGGGCTCGCCGTCCATGCGCATGACCGTCTCGGGATCGCCGAGCACCAGGGTGTTCTCGCGGGTCGCGCCCTTGCCGAAGCCAGCTGCCTGCAGGCGCTCGACGTCACTGGCGAGGCAGAAGGTGCGCGCGGGGGCGATCTCCTTCTCGAAGCTCTCGGGGCTCACGCGGACCTGGAACGAGCCGCCCTCGACCGCCGGGTCGTCGAAGGCCGCGATGTACTGCAGGGTCAGGCCCGGCTCGTCGACGGGCAGGGCCACCAGGGTTGCCTTGCCGTTGCGCACGTAGATCGGCTCCTCGAGGGTGAAAACGCGCGCCTCGGCCCGCTGGTCGACGATGCCGGCCTCGCGGAAGATGCGCAGGTACTCGAGGCTCGAGCCGTCCATGCCGGGCATCTCGGGACCCGAGACCTCGACGTTGAGGTTGTCGATCCCGAGGCCGCTGCAGACCGCGAGCAGGTGCTCGACGGTGTTGACCTCGGCCTCCTGGCGCTCGAGCTGGGTGCGCAGCTCGCCGGTGGACTGGTAGGCGATGCTAGCGGGGATCGGGAGCGAGTCGGGCAGGTCCGAGCGCGTGAAGACCACGCCGGTCTCGGGCGATGCGGGCAGCACGCGCACGTGCACCTCCTCGCCGCTGTGCAGGCCCTTGCCGCTGAACTCGACGGCGGTCTTGAGGGTTCGCTGGGGACGGTTCAAGCGGGGCCTCCGTGGCCGGGATCGCCGGACGGTTGGTTGGTCAGCCCGGCGGCCGCCTCGAGGGTCTCGAGGCGCGCGATGAGGGCTTCGTTCTGGGCGCGTAGACCGCGCAGGTCTTCGATCACCTTGGGGACCTTGCGGGCGCTGGCCTGGGCGCGCAGGGTCTGCATGCGCTCGCGGGCGGGCGAGCCGAGGAAGTCGGTGCCGGCGGGCACGTCGGTAAAGACGTCGCTCCCGCCGCCGACCCGGGCGCCCTGGCCGATGTCGAGGTGGCCGGCCACGCCGACCTTGCCGCCGAGGATCGCCCAGGGGCCGACACGGGTCGAGCCCGAGACGCCGACCTGGGCGACGAGCAGGGCGTTCTCGCCGACCACGACGTTGTGGGCGATGTGGACGAGGTTGTCGATCTTGACGCCACGGCAGATGCGCGTCGCGCCGAAGCGCGCCCGATCGACGGTCACGTTGGCGCCGACCTCGACGTCATCCTCGACGATCACCGTGCCGCACTGGGGCACCTTGACCCAGCCCTCGGGGCTGGGCTCGAAGCCGTAGCCGTCGGAGCCGAGCACGCTGCCCGCGTGCACGATGCAGCGCGCCCCGAGGACCACGCGCTCGTACAGGACGACGCCAGCGAAGAGCACGCTGTCCGCGCCCACCTCGGCGTGGGGGCCGAGGCTGACCCGCGAGACCAGCCGCGTCCGGGGCCCGACCTTGGCCCCGGCGGCCACGTGGCAGAGGGGACCGACCGAAGCCGTGGGATCGACCTCGGCGCCCGCCTCGATGACGGCGGAGGGGTGCACGCCGACCGCCGGCTCGGCCTCCGCGGGGACGAAGGCGCGGATCACGCGCGTGAAGGCCGCGTTGGGATCCTCGCAGCGCAGGAGGACCAGGTCCTCGCGTAGGCCTTCGACCTCGAGGTCGGCGGCCACGACGACTGCGGCCGCTCGGGTGCTGTCGAGCTGGCTGCGATAGCGGGGCTGGGCCAGGAAGCTGACCTCGTCCGGGCCTGCTTCGGCGAGGGAGGCCGGACCGCTGACGCTGCGGCTGCTGTCGCCGACGACCTCGGCACCTATGGATGCAGCAAGCTCGGCCAGGGTGATGGTGTTCATAGGGGTCGCTCCGACGGGGAGCCTCACCCGGCCTACTGTGCGGCCGAGCGCGGGGGGGCATGGTGTATCCGGGCGGCCCGGATGTGTCAACTGGACCCGGCCGGGGGGCACCCGGCCTAGACCAGTCTAGAAGCCGATCGAGAAGTTGAAGACGCGCTTGTCGTCGCCGGGACCGTCCACGAAGGGGAAGCCGAAGCTGAAGGTGATCGGCACCTGGGGGAAGACCGACAGGGCGAAGGCGATGCCGTAGGAGGCCCGCAGCTCGCCGAAGTCGAGCTCGTAGGGGTCCTCGTCCAGGACCCCGGCGTCGATGAAGAGGGCTCCGCGGATGATCTCGCTGCGGTCGGTGCTGCCCGGCCGGTGGGTGGTGATCAGCGGGAAGCGGTACTCGACGCCGCCGCGCAGGAAGGTCGAACCACCGGAAGCGTGGCCCTTCTCGTTGGGTCCCACCCCGCGCACCTTGAAGCCCCGGATGCCGTACAGCCGCCCGCTGCCACCGAGGAAGAAGCGCTCGGTGTAGGGCACGAAGTCGGTGTCGCCATAGGCGTCCGAGACGCCGACGCCGCCGTGGAGGCGCCAGCCGTTGCGCAGGTCATCGGCCTCGTCGCCGAACTGGCCGTAGAGCTCGCCGCGCAGGTCGAGGCGCCAGAAGTCGAAGTCGCTGCCGAGCGCCCCGTTGTACACACTCAGACCGGTGCGCACCCGGGCGCCCTCGCGCGGCACATAGCGCGAGTCGAGGGTGTCGAGCGCGTAGCCGAAGTCGACCCGCGCCAGGTCGCTCGTGCCCTCCTGCAGGGCCAGGGCCAGGGGCACGTCCACCGGCGAGAAGATCGACGGCGAGGCCGACTGCTCGAGCTCGCTGACCTTGACCTGGCCGATGCCGAAGCCGATCCAGGCCGAGGAGTCCGCCCCGACCTGCCGCCCGACCCGGAAGCCGATGTCGCTGCGCTCCTCGTCGTAGGGTTCGTAGAAGCGGAAGTTCTGGCTGCCCTCGACCGTCAGGCTGACCCGGTCGCGCTGGCGTCGCAGGATGTCGGGGTCCGTCCAGCGCGCGCTGTACTGGCTGTACTCGGTACCGGGCTGCAGCGAGACCGAGAGGCTCTCGCCCGCGCCGTGGAAGGCCTGCTTGTCCTGGACCTCGCCGAGCAGCGACCACGGCGACGAGGGCAGGTTCAAGAGCGCGAAGTTGCTCTTCGTGACCGTCACGCCGCCGTACAGACCCGTGTCGAAGTTGAAGTTGCCGGTGAACTGGAACTGGAGGTCGTTGCCCTCCTCCACCTCGTACTCGAGGTCCTTCCAGTTGGGGTCCTCGGTCTCGATGAAGCGGAAGACCGGCTCGAGGTGCGTGCCGGTGCCCAGGCGATCCGAGAAGAAGCCGGTGCCGCGGATGCGACGCAGGCTGCTCTCGATCTCCTGCAGGTCGGCCACGTCGCCGGGGTCGACCGTGATCAGGCGGCGGATGACGCGGTCCTGGGTGTGGATGTTGCCCTTGACGCGCACCTCGCGGATGAACTGCTGGCTACCCTGGACGATCCGGTAGGTGACGTGCACCAGGTTCTCGTCGACGTCGTAGACCAGGCGCGGCTCCAGGAAGCGCCAGCTGGCCTGGGGGCCGAGGCTGGAGTGGGCGATGTACCCGTCATCGCCATAGTGGTTCCTGAGGGCGCGGTGGTCGACGGCCATGTCGAAGCGCGTGAAGGGCACGCCCTCCTTCAGTGTGCAGAGCGCGGCCAGCTCCTCGAGCGGGTAGTAGGAGGTCGCCGGGCGCTCCTCGCTGCCGTCGGGCCCCGCGAGATCGACCATCTCGAAGGCCAGCGAGCCGACGGCGTAGCGTGGGCCCTCGTCGACCTTGACGTGGATCACGACCCGATCCCGGTCGGTGTTGAACTCGAGCCGGTCGAGCTCGACGATCGCGTCGAACCAGCCGTAGTTGCGGTAGACCTCACGCATCGCGAGCAGGTCCTCGCGCAAGGTGCGGTCGACCAGCTCGTCGCGCCAGATCCAGAGGAAGCGGTTGCCGTCCAGCTCGACGTCGGCGACCTCCTGGAAGTCCGACGCCCAGAACAGGTAGCCGGTGTCCGGGAAGGAGTCCGCGCCATGGACCACCATGTCGGTGACCTTGACCAGCGGGCCCTCACGGATGTGGAAGATCACGTCGTCGGGGACCGAGCCGTCCTCGACCTCGCTGCGCTCGGGCATCACCACGTCGACCTCGACGAAGTAGTAGCCCTCGCGGTGGTAGCCCTCGATCAGGCGCTCGCGCACCAGCGGGGCCTCGTGCAGGAAGAGCTCGGCCCCCTGCTCGATGCCAGCCCACTCGTAGACCTGGTCGGTGTCAACGTCGACGACACCGACGAAACGCGGCTCGAGGTCGACGGGCATCTCCTCCACCGCTAGGCGCAGCTCGATGCCACCGTCCACCGGCCGGTAGTCCACGTCGGCGTGGACGTGGAAGTCGGTCCACAGGGTGCGGATGCCTTGGCCGATGCGCTCCTCGCTCAGCGGCACGCCGACCGGCTGGCCGAAGGCGGTGATCAGCTGGGCCTGGGTGAAGCGACGGTTGCCGACGACGACGATCGAGACCACCCGCGGGGAGGCCACGCGCTCGTCGGCCTGCTGCACGACGGGCGCCGGGGACAGCGCGCTCGCCGGCGCCGGCATGGCAACGAGGCCGAGGAGCGCGAGGCCGCCGATGCGACCCCAGCCGAGGGAAAGGAAGCGGAGCATGGGATCAGGTCGGGATGGTCTCGACTTCCTGGTACGTCAGGTTCTGGAAGCGCATGAACTCCGGTCGGAAGCCCAGGCGCACGTCCCCCGTCGGACCGTTCCGGTGCTTGGCGATGATGATCTCCGCCTTGCCGATGTTCTCGTCGGTGCGGTACTTCGAGTAGTACTCGGCCCGGTAGAGCATCATCACGACGTCGGCGTCCTGCTCGATCGAGCCGGACTCACGCAGGTCGGAGAGCTGCGGGCGCGGTGGGTCACGGGACTCCACCTGGCGGCTGAGCTGGGCGAGGGCGACGACCGGGACGTCGAGCTCTCGGGCCAGGGCCTTCAGCGAGCGGCTGATGGTGCTGATCTCCTGCAGGCGGTTCTCGGCGTGGGGCGCCTTGAGCAGCTGCAGGTAGTCGACGACGATCAGGTGCAAGCCGTGCAGGGCCTTGATGCGCCGCGCGCGGCTGCGCAGGCCCATGATCGTCAGGCTCTCGTTGTCGTCGATGAACAGGCGCGTGCCCGAGAAGTCGTCGGCGGCCGCGGTCAGGTCCAGGCGGTCGTCGTGGGTCAGCGTACCGGTGCGCAGCTTGTGCGCGTCGACCTGGGACCGACTGCAGAGCAGGCGATTGACGAGCTGCACCGCGCCCATCTCCAGGCTGAACACCAGCGCGGTCGGCGAGGTGCCGCCGAGCCAGCCCGGCGTCGAGGTGATCGCGTTCTCGACCAGGTTCAGGGCGAAGGCCGTCTTGCCCATGGCGGGGCGCGCCGCGAGGATGATCAGGTCGCCCGCGTTGAGCCCGGCGAGCAGCTTGTCCAGGTCGTAGTAGCCCGTCGTGAGGCCCGGGACGCCGTCCTCGCCCGTGTGCGCGTCCATGCGCTGGAAGGCCTCGAGGATCGCGTCCCCCACCGAGGTCGCCTCGCCCGCGCCGCGTGCCTCGGAGACGCCGAAGATCGCCTGCTCGCTCTTGTCGAGCACCTCCTTGATCTGCTTCTCGGAGATCGCGGTGCCCTGGGCTTCCTCGATGATCGTCGAGGCGGTCTCGATCAAGCGGCGCAGGGTCGCGCACTGGCTCACCAGGCGCGCGTGGTGCAGGAGGTGCGCCGACGAGGTCACGCACTCCATCAGCTCGATGAGGTAGTCCGTCCCGCCGACGATGCCGCGCTCGTCCTTGGCGCCGAGCGCCTGGTTGATGCTGATCGGCTCGATCGGGATGCCGGCCTCGCTCATCGCCTCGAGCACCTCGAAGAGGAGCCGGTGCCGCGGGTCGAAGAAGTCCTCGGGGCCGATCACTTCGAGGGCGTCCGGGATGCGGTCGCCGGCCAACATCAGAGCCCCGAGAGCGGCGCGCTCGGCGTCGAGATCGTGGGGCGGGATGCGGCCTGAGTAGGAGTCGTTCGGCATGGGCGGAGGCGGGCGAGCAGCATAGCGCCGGGCCGGGGCCGAGACCAGACCGACGGGGCTTCCTTCGCCAGTGGCCGGCCTGCTATGGCGCAGGCCGCGCCGCCCGGTGCCGCCCGCATGGGGAGGCGCTCGGACGACGCGGCCGGCGTCGTTGGTGCAGCTAGGCCGGGGTCTACTCGTTGAGGCTCTCCTCAGGCATGTAGATCCGCTCCTCGCGCTCCTCTTCGGGCTGCGGCTCGGGCTCGGGCTCCGGCTCGGGCCAGCCGCCTTCGGGCTCGACCTCGAGCGGGATCATCACCGACACATCCCCGTGGATGTGCAGCTCGATCTCGTACTGGCCGCAGACCTTGATGGCGCTGGCCAGGCGGACCTGGCGCTCCTCGAGGGTGTGGCCGGCTTCGGCGAGCAGCTTCACGATCGAGCCCGCGTTGACCGAGCCGTAGAGGTGCATGCCCTCGTCGGCCTTCTCGATCGTGTGCAGGGTGACGCCCGTGAGGGCCTCGCGCTGGGCCTCGATCTCTTTGAGCCGCTCGGCACGAGCGACATCAAAGCGCGCCTTGCGACGCGCGATCATCTTGATGTTCTCCGCGGTCGCCAGCTGGGCGACACGACGGGGAAGCAGGTAGTTGCGGGCGTAACCGGAGGCGACGTTGACGACGTCGCCGCAGTTCCCGAGCTTCGGGATGTCCTCGCGCAGGAGGATCTCGATGGTCTTGGACATGCTAGGAACTCCGGATTAGCCCACGAAGGGCAGGAGGCCAAGGTGGCGGGCGCGCTTGATGGCCTTCTTGAGGCTCTTCTGGTCCTGCGCGCCGTAACCGGTACGGGCGCGGGACTTGATCTGGCCCTGGGGGCCGAGGTGCTTGATCAAGAACTCGGTGTCCTTGTAGTCCGCGGGCTTGTCCAGCTTCTGGGGCTTGACGGGGGCGAACTTGCGGTCTCCGCGACCGCCTCTACGTGGGCGACCAGCCATGATCAGTTCTCCTCGGCGGGTTGGTCACCGCCATCGGTCGCCGCAGCGACGGTTTCCTTGGAGTCGTCAGAGTCCTCGGACTCTTCCTTGGGAGCCGCATCGCGGCGCGGGGCGCGACGGGGCGCGTCCTCTTCCTTCTCGTCCCACAACTTGAACTCACCGACCTCGTCACGCGGGGGCTCGGCGACGATGAAGTCCGCGGCGGTCTCCTTGTCGGCGGCCTCGGCCTCGCCCTCGGGGATCGCGTCGACGGCCAGCGTCAGGTAACGCAGGACCGTCTCGGACAGGTCGAGGTCACGGATCAGGGTCGGGATGTTCCCGGCCGGGATCTCGTAGTAGCACAGCAGGTAGGTCGCCCGGGAGCGGTTCTTCATGCTGTACGCAAGCTTGCGTTCACCGAAGTGACGGGCCGTCGTAACGGTGCCGCCGTGCTTGGCGATCAGGTCGGTCACGTGGGACTTCGCGGTCCCCCAACCGGTCCGGACAACATCGTTGTCCAGGACGAACATTCCTTCGTAGATTTGGGCCAAAGCGGCACCTCATTCAGTGTTGCGGGCGGGATCGTCAGGATCCGCACCCAGGGTCCAGCGGCTATGGAACCGCGACATGACCTTGTCGAACGGCAAGCCACCGAGCCAAGCCTCGATCGCTTCGGCCGCGCGCTGCACGGCATCGTCGATCAGGCCTCGCTCGGGGTCGTCGAAGCGACCGAGCACATGTCGCACCGCATCGGTCTCGGGCCGGCCGATGCCCACGCGCAGGCGCGGGTAGCGGTCGGTCCCGAGCGCCCCGATGATGGAGCGCATCCCGTTCTGGCCGCCGTGGCCACCCCGCTTTCGCAAGCGCAGGACCGCGACGTCCAGGTCGAGGTCGTCCACGACGACCAAGAGCTGGGATGGATCACCGCCAAGGGACTCCACCAGCGGCGCCACGACCTCCCCGGACCTGTTCATGAAGGTCATGGGTTTCACCAGCAGCACGTCGGGGACGTGGGAGCGGGCGAAGAGGAAGTCAGGCGGGCCGGAGTAGCCGTCGAGACGGTCACCGGGATCAAAGAACAGTCCTTCGTGGAGAGCCAAGTGCTCGACCACTTCGAAGCCCACGTTGTGGCGGGTCTTCTCGTAGTCGGGCCCGGGATTGCCCAGTCCAACGACTAGGCGGGTCACGGTCGGCTCCCGCTCGAAGGGCGAAACATTGTAGGGACCGGCTCGATTTTGGCAAGCCGGCCCCCGGGGAGGCCGAGGTTGCTAGTCCTCGTCCTTCTTCTCACCGATCACCTCGACGCTGTCGGGATCGGCATCGTCACCCTCGGCATCGAGGGCTTCGCCGCCACCGGCACCGGAGACGACCGCGACCTGCAGGTCCTCGGGGCTCACGAGGGTGCAACCCTCGGGCATCTCGAGCTCACCTGCGGAGACGTGCATGCCGTCCTCGAGCTCGCCGACCTTGAACTCGACGGAGTCCGGGATCTTCGAGGGGATCGACTTGATCGTGACGTGGTCGGCCAGCACGTTCAGGACGCCGCCCTTGGGCACGCCGATGAACACGACCGCGACCTCGGACTCGAGCTCGACACCGCGCACGACGCCCTGGAACTCGACGTGGATGATGCTGTCGGTGAGGTAGTCCCACTGCAGCTCACGCACGACGGCGGGGTGCACGTCCTTGCCGAGGGAGATGTCGAACAGGTGCTCGTGCTTGCGGCGGGCGGCGAGGAACTCGGCCTCGTCGATGCTCAGCGAGACCACGGGGTCCGTGGTCGACTGGATGCTGCAGGGGATGCGGCCGGCGGCGCGCAGCTTGCGGGCGGCTCGGGAGCCGACCTTGTCGCGCAGCTCAGCTTGGATGTTGATGGCCATGGGGGTCTCCTGGATGGGTCTGGCACGGCCGCCACGGGGGCGACCGGATGGTTCGTTCCAGGGGCTCCGGCCTTGGAGCCCCGGGCACAGGGGGCGAAGAAGATAGCGTTCGAGGGCCGCTCCGTGGCCGGAAAGGCCAGGAAACGGCCCTCGAAGCGGGCGCGACGTGCCGGGGGCGGCCCCCAGGGGGTCTTAGTAGCCGCCGAACAGGGACGAGACCGACTTGGACTCGTGGATGTTCCGGATCGCGTCGGCGACCAAGCCGGCGATCGAGACGATCTCCAGGTTCTTCGGCACGCGGCCCTCGAGCGGGTTGGTGTCGGTCACCAGGATGCGCTCGGCCGGGCAGGCGTCGAGGCGCTCGACCGCGGGCCCGCAGAGGACGCCGTGGGTCACGCTGATCGTGACGTCCTTGGCCCCGTTCTTCTTCAGCACGCGTGCCGCCTCGGTGATCGAGCCGGCGGTCGAGATCATGTCGTCGACCAGGATGCAGTTGCGCCCCTTCACGTCGCCGATGACGTGCTCGACCGCGATCTCGGAGCCCGAGATGCGGCGCTTGTCGACGATCGCGAGGTCGGCCTCGAGCACCTTGGCGTAGGAGCGCGCCATCTTGATGCCGCCGGCGTCGGGCGTGACCACGACCGGGTCATCGATCTCGAGCTCTTGCAGGCGCTTGATCAAGACCGGCTTCGCGTAGAGGTGGTCGACCGGGATGTCGAAGAA
>JARGPD010000261.1 GCA_029212845.1 Planctomycetota bacterium | reverse complement strand
CGGCCGCGCGGCCCCCGCCCCCCGGCGGGGGCGGGGGCGCGGGGGGGGGGGCCGCGCCACCCCGGTGTTTTTGGTGGGGGACCGTGGCCCGCGTTTCCTCCGGGGGAGGCAGCGCTCAGTTGTCTTCGCCGAGGTCGTCGATGATCTCGTTCAGCATCCAGCTGGCGATCTCGCTGTCGCGGGAGAGGTAGCGGGTGGCCTTGACCTTGATGATGGTGCGGTTGAGGTCGTAGGCCTGGACCTCGACCTCCACGTCGGCGCCGTCGACGACGGCCTCGATGCGGCGCGGGTAGTCGGTGACCTCGATGCCATCCTTGGCGTGGCCGGCGACGGTCTCCTGGGCCTGGGCCCAGACCGAGTCGACGTCGCGCAGCACCTGGGCCTGGTGGGTGTCACCGGTGACCTCTTGGCTGATCAGGTAGCCCGCGCCGGCGCCGGCGAGCACGAGGCAGGAGGATGCGGACAGGCCGAGGCCGAGGGCGGCGACGAGGTGCAGGAACTTGTTCATGGGACTTCTCTTCTCTTGGTCCGGCGTCGCGGGGGGCGACTCTCCGGGGGGGTGGGCTTCAGGTGGTGACGGTGGCGCCGCGGGCGACGTCGACGAGTCGCTCGAAGAAGAGCGCACCCTCGCCGGCCGCGCGCTCCCCGAGCCGGGTCCACTGGGGGTGGTTCCACGGCAGGAGGTTGCGCTCGGGGTGGGGCATCAGTCCCAGCACGCGGCCGGTGGGATCGCAGATGCCCGCGATGTGGTCGACGGCGCCGTTGGGGTCCTCAGGATAGGAGGGCGCGCCGCCGTCCTTGGTTACGTACTTGAGAGCGACCTGTCCCCGCTCGTAGAGCCCGGCCAGGGTGGCCGCGTCGCGCACGGCGAAGCGCCCCTCGGCGTGGGCCACGGGCACCGGCCAGACCTCGCCAGGCACGAGCCACGGGCAGGCGGTCTCCTGGGCTTGCAGGTGCACCCAGCGGCACTCGAACTTCATCGAGGCGTTGTCGTACAGGGCGATCGAGCGCTCGGCGCGACGGCCGGCGCTGCCATCGAGCAGGCCCGTCTCGAGCAGCACCTGGAAGCCGTTGCAGATGCCCAGCACCAGGCCGCCGCGGTCGACGAAGCTCTGTAGCTCGCCGGACAGGTCGTGGATCAGCTCGGTGGAGAGGATGCGGCCGGCGGCCACGTCGTCGCCGTGGCTGAAGCCGCCGGGCACGACGAGGATGCGGTAGTCGTCGAAGCGGCCGGGCTCGGCCACCATCTTCGAGACGTGCAGGAGGTCGGCCTCGGCGCCGGCGCCGTTCAGGGCGCGGACGGTCTCGGCGTCGCAGTTGATCCCGGCGGTGCGCAGGACGAGGGCCTTGGGAGCGGTCATGGTCTTAGCCTTGGAAGCCAGAGTGGTGGGCGGCGTGCAGGTCGTCGAGGGGCAGCTCGAAGAGCTCGATGTTCTCCTTGCCACGCGCGCGCAGGCGCTTGGCGCCGGTGACCTCACCGATCGGGCGCACCTGGTCGCCGAGGCCGGCGTCCATGAAGTGCAGCTCGAAGGCCTCGGAGCTCGCGCGCGGGACCTCGACGAGGAAGCGCGTCGTGGACTCGCTGAACAGGAGCGCGGCGTCGAGGTCGTCGCCTTCGCCGAGGTGCGCCGGGTCGCGCAGGGACGCCAGCTGCAGGTCGAGCCCGAGGCCGCCCGCGAAGGCCATCTCGGCTGCGGCGACGGCCAGGCCACCCTCGGACAGGTCGTGGCAGGCCGCCACGTCGCCGGCCGCGATCGCGGCGTGCATGGCGGTCAGCAGCTTGGGCGCGCGCTCGAGGTTCGGCCGCGGCACACGGCCGCCTTCGAGCCCGAGCTCGCGCAGGTAGTGGCTGGCGCCGAGCTCGACGTCGGTGGTGCCGACGAGGTAGATCAGGTTGCCCTGCTGCTTGGCGTCCATGGTCACCGCGCGCCGGACGTCGGGCACGATCGACATGGCCGACACGTACAGGGTCGGCGGGATCGCGATCGTCTCGTCGCCGACGCGGTACTCGTTGTTGAGCGAGTCCTTGCCGCTGATGAAGGGCGTGCCGAAAGCGATCGCCGCGTCGTAACAGGCCTTCGAGGCCAGCACCAGCGAGCCGAGCCGGTCGGGCTTGGCGCAGTTGCCCCAGCTGAAGTTGTCGAGGATCGCGGTGCGGTTCGGGTCACCGCCGACGGCGACGACGTTGCGCAGGGCCTCGTCGATCGACGCCGCCGCCATGGCGTAGGGGTCGAGCACGCCCTGGCGCGGGTTGGCGCCACAGCCGAGCGCGACGCCCATGTCGGACTGGGCCAGGGGCTTGAGGATCGAGCCGTTGCCGGGCGCATCGCTGGTGACGCCGACTAGCGGCTTGACCACCGTGTTGCCCTGCACCTCGTGGTCGTACTGGCGGATGATCCACTGCTTGCTGGCCACGTCGGGCGCGCCGCACAGGGCCGTGACCATCGCGCCATAGTCGCCGCTCGGCGGCGCCGGGCAGCCGGGATCCGGGTTGATCGGCGCCTTCCAGACCGCCTTGCGCAGGGGCCGCGGCGTGCCGTCGTGCAGGAACGACATCGCGATGTCGCAGATCACCTCGCCGCCATCGCGCACCACCAGGCGCCCGTCGTC
>JARGPD010000113.1:8470-15523 GCA_029212845.1 Planctomycetota bacterium | reverse complement strand
CCATCGGCGGCCCAGGACGCACCCGTCGGGCACATGGCACTCGTCGAGCTGCCCACCATCGTGGTCGAGTCCGACGACACGAAGATCACCGCCTCGTGCCGCATCGTGATCCCCGACGGGCTGGTGATCGCGGACGCCAACGGCGACGGCGTCCTGCACATCGAGGCCGACGGCATCTCGGTCGTCTTCGCGCCCGGATCGGTGCTGCGCGGAGCCAGCGTCGACACCCCCCTCGACCAGCTCACCGGCGTCGGCATCCGGGTCGTGGGTCGCAGCAACGTGCAGCTGCGTGGACTCGCCGTCGAGGGCTTCCATGCTGGGCTCGTGGCCGAGGACTGCGAGTGGCTCAAGATCGAGGACGCCAGCTTCGAGCGCCACTTCGCCCAGCGGCTCGCCTCCACGCCCGAGCGCGAGGCCGCCGAGGACTGGCTCTGGCCCCACGCCAACGACGACGGCGAGTGGCTCAGCCGCTACGGCGCGTCGGTCTCGATCACGCGCTCGTCCCACGTCGAGCTCAACGGTGTCACGGCTCGCAAGGCCCAGAACGGCATCCTGCTGACGCGCGTGCAGCACAGCACGGTCGAGGCCTGCGACGCGTCCTACCTGTCGGGCTGGGGCCTGGCCATGTGGCGCTCCAGCGACAACCGCGTGCTGGGCAACCGCTTCGACTACAACGTGCGCGGCTACAGCCACGGCGTCTACAACCGCGGCCAGGACTCGGCCGGCATCCTGGCCTTCGAGCAGTGCAGCCGGAACCTGTTCCTGGGCAACTCCGCGACCCACTGCGGCGACGGCTTCTTCGGCTTCAGCGGCAAGGAGACCCTCGGTGAGGTCGGCGAGCACGAGGCCGACTGGTACCGTCGACGGGGCAACAATTCGAACGTGTTCGAGGGCAACGACTTCTCCTACGCCGCCGCCCACGGGCTCGAGCTGACCTTCGGCTTCGGCAACATCGTGCGCCGCAACGTGTTCCGGGGCAACGCGATCTGCGGCATCTGGGGCGGCTACAGCCAGGGCACGCTGATCGAGGACAATCTGTTCGCCTACAACGGTGACGCGGGCTACGGTGCCGAGCGCGGCGGCATCAACATCGACCACGCGGCGGACACCACGATCCGCGCCAACCGCTTCGGCAAGAACGCCGCGGGGGTGCGCCTGTGGAAGCTGGCCTCGCCCTTCGCCGACACGCCGTGGGGCCGCGCCCAGGACCTGTCGGCGGGTGGCAACACCTTGGTCGCCAACACCTTCCTCGGCGACCTGGTCGCGGTCGAGCTGGCCGGTCCCGTCGAGCTGACCGCGATCGGCAACAGCTACGTCGACGTGGGCACGCAGCTGGTGGCGGACGAGGCCGCGCGCTTCGTCGAGTCGGGCGCCGAGCTCGACGTGCGCGACGCCGACCCGCGCGCCGGTCGCGAGTCGATCCGCATGACCGCCTGGGGTCCCTGGGACGGCAGCTCGCCGATCGCGACGCCACTGCCCGGCGGGGCTGTTGGCGCTGCCGGCGGCGACCTCTGGGTGCTCGACGGCTTCCCCGAGAAGCCCACCATCGACCTCGACCAAGACAGCCCGCTGCGGGTGCGCTTCCAGAAGCGCGGGCCGGACCAGGCCCCCGATTCCTGGACCCTTCGCGTCGAAGCCCCGGGCGTGCCGAGCGGCATGCTGCTGCCCTACGACCTGGTCGCGACCTCGCCCGCGGGCAGCGCGCGCCTCACCGGCCTGGTCCAGGACCTCAGCTGGACGCTCGCGCACTTCGCCAGCCCCTGCGACCCGATCGACGAGCCCGAGCGCTGGCGCGAGGCCGCCCGCAGCGCGGCGACCACGACCCACCGGGGGCCGCTGCTGTTCGCCTATGGCAACGAGGGCCGCCCGACCCCCGACTCCTTCGGCACCTTCGCCGAGACCAGCGTCGTCTTCCCGGCCGGCCGCTGGCGCGTCTCGACCACCTCGGACGACGGCGTGCGCGTGCTCGCCCGCACCCCCGATGGCGCCTTGACCACCTGGATCGAGAACTGGACCCATCACGGGCCCACCACCGACAGCTTCGAGGTCGAGTTCGCCGCGGACGCGCGCGTCGCGCTCAGCGTCGAACACTTCGAGCTGACCGGCTACGCCTGGCTCGAGCTCGACTTCGAGCGGCTCGACTGACCCAGGCGGCTAGCCAACCGGTCGACTAGCGACCTACTGGATCGGGAAGATGATGAAGTCGTCGTGGATGTCGATCACCGGCGTCGGACCCAGGCTCTGCATGGCGTTGTTGAGCTCGACGAGGTGCTTGCGCTCGAGCTCGAGCACGTGCTCGTTGGGGTGCTTGGTCGAGCCGAAGGGGTGATCCACCCCGGCGACGGCGGTCATCTCGATGTGCGTGCCGAGCACCCAGCGCACATCGCGCAGGGCGACGAAGTCCACCAGGCGCTGCATGCTCGCGGCGAAGATCGCCCAGTTGCCGTCGAGGGCCGCGTTGAAGACGTACAGGCGGCCGGGATACAGGCTGTCGCCGGTGATCAGGTTGGCGCTGCTGCGGTCGTAGAAGGCGAGGTGCGCGTCCTGGTGGCCGGGGATCGGTAGCACGTCGACGATGCGCCCACCGAGGTCGTACTCGACGATGTCCAAGGGCCAGTTGGTGAAGCCGAAGTGGGCCTCGACGTTGGCCTTGCTCAGGCCCACCACCGTGGCGTTCGGCTGCCCGGCGAAGATGCCGTCGCCGCCCGTGTGGTCCCCGTGGGAGTGGGTGTGGGCCACGACCAGCTCGTAGCTGGTGATGCCCTGGCTCGCCTTCCAGCCGTCGATGATCGCGCCGACCGTGCCGCCGAGCCCCACGGCCCCGTCCCCGCTGTCGATCAGGAGCGCCTTCTCCTGGCCCAGGAGCAGGTGCAGGAAGGGCCCTTCGTAGCTGGTGCACAGGGACTGGCGCAGGATGTAGGTGTCCTGGTTGTAGGCGTGCACCTGGATCGGCACCTCGCTCGCGCAGTCGGTCCCGTTCTGCCAGGTGGCCGGGAAGCTGCCCGTGGCTGGCGCGCCGGGAGTCGCGAGCAGCCCGTTGGATGCGGCGAAGCCCTGGGGGCCGGCGGCGTCGAGGACCCAGTACTGGAAGTAGAGGTCCAGACCCGTCGGCGCTGTCACGGGCCAGGCCATGGCGTGCTCGACCATGCCCGCCGCGTCGGTCGCGAGGGGGCCCAGCACGATGCCGGGGTCGGGCAGCAGCACGCCGCCCAAGAGCGGCAGGTCGACCTGCGTGGCGCCGAGCACCAGGAAGGCGGGCGCGAGGGGCGCGGCGTCGCGCAGCTCGAGCTTCACCATGGAGCCGGCCAGCGGATCCCCCCAGCCCGCGAGCCGCGGTGCGCCGGCGACGCCCGAGAGCTCGCCACCGAGCTCGAGCCAGTCGGTCGCGTCGACGTCGAAGGCGACTGCGGGGAGGGCGAGCAAGGCGGCTGCGGCGAGTGCGGGGGTCAGCTTCATGCTCCGATGGTATGCGAAGTTCCACCGCGAGGGCGAACCGCACGGTCCTCTTGGGGACCTCGGCGACCTCGGCCCGTGGAGGGACTAGGTGACCGGCTGCGTCTGACGGAAGTCAAAGATCGCCCATCGGAGGGCGAAATCCCCACCCGCGCGCCATCGGTCCAGTCGCGGACCTCGTATTCTCGGGACCACGCCTCATCATTTAAGGAGACAGCCCTACATGCCCACCGAAGTCGAAGCCTCCCTCGAGAACCTGCGCGCTGCCCACGCCCGCCTGAAGAGCGAACTGGCCAAGGTCATCGTCGGCCAGGACGAGGTCATCGACCAGCTCCTGCTGGCGATCCTCGCGCGCGGGCACTGCCTGCTGGTCGGCGTGCCCGGGCTCGCCAAGACGCTCCTGATCTCGAGCCTCGCGAGCGCCCTGGACCTGGACTTCAAGCGCATCCAGTTCACCCCCGACCTGATGCCCTCGGACATCACCGGCACCGAGCTCCTGCACATCGACCCCGAGACCGGCGAGCGCTCCTTCCGCTTCGCGCCCGGCCCGGTGTTCACCAACGTGCTGCTCGCCGACGAGATCAACCGCACGCCGCCCAAGACCCAGGCCGCCCTGCTGGAGTCGATGGTCGAGCACCAGGTCTCGGCCGCCGGCGAGCGCCACGCCCTGCCCAAGCCGTTCTTCGTGCTCGCGACCCAGAACCCGATCGAACAAGAGGGCACCTACCCCCTGCCCGAGGCCCAGCTCGACCGCTTCCTCTTCATGGTCAAGGTCGACTACCCCTCGATCGACGAGGAGCGCGAGATCCTGCGCCGCACCACCGGCGAGGTCAACGCGGCCATCGAGAAGGTGCTCTCCGGCGAGGAGCTGCTGCAGATCCAAGAGGCCGTGCGCAGCGTGCCCGTGGCCGACCATGTGCTCGACCACGCCCTGGCTTTGACCCGCGGGACCCGCGTGCGCGGCGGCACCCAGCTGCCGTTCCTGACCCAGTACGTGAACTGGGGTGCCGGCCCGCGCGCGGGCCAAGCGCTCGTCATCGCCGGCAAGGCGCGCGCCGCCCTCGCGGGCCGCGACCACGTCTCGACCGACGACCTGCGCGCCGTGGCCCACCCGGTGCTGCGCCATCGCATGGTGCTGAACTTCTCGGCCGCGGCCGAGGGCTTCACCGCCGATGACCTGATCGATCGCCTGCTCGACGAGATCGATCCCTCGGGCGGCGTCGGTGCCGGCCTGCCCGGTGTCGCCGAGACCAAGGCCTGAGCCCCAACGCTCATCCCTTGGCCCCAAAGGAGAAGCGCAGCCCCTTCGACCCGGCGATCCTCGACAGGCTCGCCGGGCTCGACTTCGTGGCGCGGACGGTCGTCGAAGGCTTCCTCGCCGGCGGCCACCGCTCGCCGCGCAAGGGCTCCAGCCCGGAGTTCGCCCAGCACCGCGAGTACGCCCCCGGCGACGACCTGCGCCACG
Source organism: Planctomycetota bacterium (assembly GCA_029212845.1). GTDB lineage: Bacteria > Planctomycetota > UBA1135 > UBA1135 > JARGPD01. The sequence continues at coordinate 10,605 of JARGPD010000113.1, read as the reverse complement.
TGGACTGGCGCATCTTCGCCAAGAGCCAGCGGCTCGTGGTGAAGGAGTACATCGAGGAGTCGAACCTGGTCGCGAACATCGCGCTCGACACCTCGGGCTCGATGGGCTTCGGCTCGGACAGCGCCAAGAGCACCGGCTGGACCAAGCTGGACTACGGTCGCTGGGTCGCGGCCGCCCTCGGCCACCTGATCCTCGGGCAGCGCGACACGGTCGGCCTGGTCGAGTTCGACACCCAGATCAAGAACACCCTGCCCCCCGGCGGCGGCGCGCCCCAGCGCCACGCCCTGATCGAGCTGCTCGAGGCCGCCACCCCCGGCGGCGAGACCAACGAAGGCCCCTGCTTCCGCGACCTGGCTCGCCAGATGTCGGGCCGCGGGATCGCGATCCTGATCTCGGACTTCCTCGGCGACATCGAGCCCATGTTCCAGGGCCTCGAGGCCCTGGTCGCCGGCGGCCACGAGCCGATCCTGCTGCAGGTGCTCGACCGGCGTGAGCTCGACTTCGACTACGAGGGCTACCTGCGCCTCGAGGACCTGGAGGGCGGCGCCCCGCTCAAGGTCGACGCGCGCGTCCTCGCCGAGGCCTACCGCGAAGAGGTCGAGGCCCACCAGGCCGCCCTCGCGCGCCACGCCGCAGCCCTCTCCCTGGACCTCGTCACCATGGTCACCGACACCGGCGTCGACACGGCCCTCGCGGCCTACCTCGCGCGCCGCGCCGCGCGCATCAGCCGCCACGCTGGAGGCCTGTCGTGATCGCCGGTCTCGTCCATCCGCTCCTGGCCCTCGGCGCCCTCCTCGCCGCGGTGCCGCTGATCATCCACCTGTTCAACCGGCGGCGCCACAAGCCCCTGGACTGGGCCGCGATGCGCTTCGCCCAGGCGGCCTGGAAGAAGATCCGCCGGCGCACGCGCTTCGAGAACCTGTTCCTGCTGCTCCTGCGCATGGCCGCCGTCGCGGTGCTGGCCTTCGCCCTGGCGCGCCCCTTCACCTCCGGCTCGGGCCCGCTCGGCGGCCTGACCGAGGAGCACCAGGACCTGGTGCTCTTGCTCGACGGCTCGGCGTCGATGGGCTACCGCCCGGGCCTCGACTCGGTGTGGGAGCGCGCCCTCGAGCGCGCCGTCGCGCGCATCGAGGACCTGGACGCCGACTCCGGCGACCGCGTGCGCCTGTACCTGGTCGGCGACCACCCGCGGCTCCTGAGCGACCGCTCGCCCTCAGAGGCCCTGGCGATGCTGAGCACCCTCGAGGACCCCTTCGACGAGCCCTTCGACCTGAGCGCCGCCCTCACGCGCCTGCTCGAGGACCTGGACGAGAAGGGCGACAGCCCGAACGCCGTCACCGAGCTGGTGCTGATCACCGACGGCCAGCGCGGCAACTTCCTGGACCAGCGCGGCACGCGCGCGTCCAAGGAGCTCGAGACCCTCGTCGAGCGCGGGCTCGAGCTGATCGTCGAGCCCGTGGCCACGAGCGATCGCTTCACCCGCCGCCCCAGCAACCTGTCGGTCGCCGGCCTGTGGGCGCTCGATCCCTTCGGCGAGCCCCTCGACGACAGCGGCGCCCTGGGTGCCGCGCCGGTGCCGCGCAGCGCCGACGCGTCCTTCCTGGTGCGCATCGAGAACTCCGGCGCGCGCCCGCGCGACGTGCGCGTGGCCCTCGAGATCGACGGCGAGCGGCGCCCCGCGCGGCGCGTCGAGGTCCCCGGCGCGGGCCACCTCGAGGTGCGCCTCGACGCGCGCCTGTCCTCGCCCGAGGGTTCCGCCGAGGCGCGCGGCTTCCACCGCGTCGAAGCCGTGCTCGAGGCCGACTCGCTGACCATCGACGACCGCCGGCCGCTGGTCGTCTTCGCGCCCGAGTCGATCGAGGTCCTCTTGGTCGACGGCGACCCGGCGGCCGACCTGGTCGAGGACGAGGTCGGCTACCTGCTCGCCGCCCTCGAGCCCGAGGGCGACGACGCGCTCAACGCGGGCGGCTTCCAGGTCACCACCCACAGCGCCGACGAGTTCGCCGCGCGCATGGCCCGCAAGGAGCTCGACCTCGGCCGCTTCGCCGTGATCTGGCTGGCCAACGTCGAGACCCTGTCCCCGGACTGGATCGCCGAGGTCGAGGTCGCCGTCGCCGCCGGCGCGACCCTGGTGG
>JARGPD010000113.1:0-8454 GCA_029212845.1 Planctomycetota bacterium | reverse complement strand
AGCGTCGGCGATCGCGTCGTGCCCGGCCGCTACGAGGAGCGCCTCGGCGGCGAGGTCGGCCTCTTGCCCGCGCGGCTCGGCGAGCGCCGCGGCACCACCGGCCGCCGCGGCGGCTACTCGCGCGCCCGCATCGAGCGCCCGGACCACCCGGCCCTGGCCTTCTTCGCCGACGAGCGCTACGAGATCTACTTCACCGAGGTCCCGGTCTACGAGTACCTGACCTCGACGCCGCTCGAGGGCGCGCGCGTGCTCGCCCGGCTCGACGACTCCGCCACCGCCGGCAGCCCGCTGCTCGTCGAGCGCGACCACGGCCGCGGTCGCACGGTGCTCTGGACCACGTCGATCGACGACGACTGGTCGCGCTTCGCCGAGTCCCCCACCAGCCTGATCCCGCTCGTGCACGAGCTCTGCCACGGGGCGGTGCAGCCGCCGGGACCGGGCCGCAACCTGCTGCTCGGCAGCTCGATCTCGGCCGAGCTCACGGCCTTCCCCGAAGCGCCGATGCTGCTGCGCCCCGGCGGCTCCGCGACCGCCGTCAACCAGGACGCCGAAGCCCAACCGGGCGGCACCTGGCGCCTCGCTGACCTGGCCAAGGCCGACCGGGTCGGCTTCTGGCGGCTGCGCACCCGCGCCGGCTCCGAGACCGCCTTCGCCGTGGGCCTCGACCCCCGCGAGGGGCGCCTCGAGCGCATGGAGCTGGACGAGATCCTCAACCTGTCACCCGCCTTCGTGACCGCCCGGGAAGAGGCCAACGCCGACCCCACCAGCGGCGATGGCGAGCTCTGGCGCCCGCTGATCGCGCTGGTGCTGCTGCTGCTGATCGGCGAGTCCCTCTGGGCGCGCCGCCTGACCCGCGGAGAGTCCGCATGATGCCCCTGCTCGCCCAAGCCGTCCCGCCCGAGCTGGCCGAGGGCCTGGCCTCGCGCTTCGAGCTGCTCGACGCGCCGGCCACCTGGATCATCGTCCTGGTCGTGCTGCCCCTTGTCGCCGGGCTCGTGTGGTTGGCCTACGGCCGCCGCCTGGTGACGGACCCGGGCACGCGCGTGCTTGGCGGCCTGCGCTTCGTCGCCCTCTTGCTGCTCGTCTTCGTCCTGTTCCGACCGGCCCGGGTCGAGGAGCGCCAAGAGGTGCGCCCGGCCGAGGTCGTGATCCTGCTCGACGACTCCGCGTCCATGGCCCGCACCGACGCCTGGGCCGGCGAGAACGGCGGCGAGCGCGAGGCCCAGCTGGGCGTGACCGGCATCGATCCGCGCGGGTCCACCCGCGCCGAGCTGGCCGAGGCCGCCCTGCGTGAGAAGCTGCTGCCGGCCCTCGAGGAGCGCGGCTACGAGCCGCACCCGTACACCTTCGCCGACGGCTGGACCCCGATCGACCTCGGCGACGGCGCTGCGGGCCAGCCCACCGCCCCCGCCAGCCTGCTCGAGGCGCGCGGCGTCGCGACCCACCTCGGCGACGCGGTGCTCGGCACCCTAGCCGCCAACGCCACGCGCCACGTGACCGGCATGGTCGTGCTGGGCGACGGCCGCAACACCGGCGGCGCACCGGTGGTCGACGCCAGCCGCCGCGCCTCCGCCGCCGGCATCCCGGTCCATGCCCTCGTCATCGGCGACACGCGCGACGAGGTCGGCCTCTCGCTCGAGCTGGTCGACGTGCCCGAGACGATCATGGAGGACGACGAGCTCGCGGTGCGCCTGCGGCTCTCGGTCCAAGGCCTCGACGAGCTCGACGAACAGCCGCGCGCCGACGTGCGCCTCGAGGAGCTTGCCGCGCCCGACGACGCCTCGGGTCGCATCGTCGACGAGCGCGAGGAGCGCCCCGAACCGGGCGGCACGCGCCTGACCCTGGTCGCCCCGCGCAGTGAGGGCAGCGCCTCGGGCGAAGCCCGCCGCCACTTCCTGGTGCGCGTGCCCCCGCTGCCCGGCGAGGTCCAGCTCGACGACAACGAGCTGCGCTTCAGCGTGCGGGTCACCAGCCAGACGATCCGCGTCCTGTACGTGGACGGCTACCCACGCTGGGAGTACCGCTTCCTCAAGGAGTTCCTCAAGCGCGGGGACGCCAACATCAGCGTGCGCTGCTACCTGGGCTCGGCCTCGCCGGACTTCCCCCAGGAGGCCAGCCAGGACCTGACGCCCTTGACCTCCCTGCCGACCACCCGCGAGGAGCTGCTCGACGACTACGACGTGGTGCTGCTCGGCGACGTGAACCCGCGCCGCATCGGCCGCACCGAGGCCGAGAGCGAGGCGTTCATCGACGCCCTGTTCGCCTTCGTCGAGGCCGGCGGCGGGCTCGGCATGCAGGCCGGCGAGCTGGACAACCCGCGCTCCTACGCGGGCACGCCGCTCGAGACCCTGCTGCCGGTCAAGCTCGACCCCGCCGGCCGCGCGGGCTTCGGCTCGGCCGAGACGCCCTACCGCCCCGTGCTCGAGAACCCCTCGCGCCCGCACCCGATCGTGCGCCTGATCCCCGACATCGAGGCCAACCGGCGCATGTTCGAGGACGAGGACGGCCTGGCGCCCTTCTACTGGTTCTACCCCGTCGAGCGCGCCAAGGCCGGCGCCGACGTGCTGCTGTCGCACCCCTTCGAGGAGAACCGCTACGGCCGCCGGCCGCTGCTCGTCACCGGGCACCACCCGGCCGGCCGGACCCTGTTCCTCGCGGTGGACTCCACCTGGCGCTGGAACTGGCGCTTCCGCGACACCTGGCGCCAGCGCTTCTGGAAGGGCGCCGTGCGCTGGCTGGCCCTCGGCCGACTCAAGAGCGGCGACCGGCGCTTCACGATCGAGCCCGGCCGAACCAGCTACGGCCTGGACGAGCGCGTGACCATCGGCGCGCGCGTCCTGGACGAGGACTGGAACGGGTCGACCGACCCCGAGCTCGAGGTGCGCTGGGAGGACCCCGGCGGCACCCAGCACCAGGCGACCCTCAACCTCGAGGAGCAGCGCCCCGGCTCCTACCAAGGTGCCCTCGAGGTCGAGCGCCCCGGCCACCACCGGGTCTGGATCGAGCTCGACGGCGTCGAGCGCACCGGCGCGACCTTCGAGGTGACCCTGCCCTCCCGCGAGAGCAGCGACCCGACCCCCGACCCCGAAGCCCTGGCCGAGCTGGCCGGCGCCACCGGCGGCCTGAGCGTCTCGCTCGGCCAGCTCGACGAGGTCCTAGCGCGCTTCCCCGGCGGCGAGGAGCGGCGTGAGCCCCTCTCGGCGCGCTTCGAGGACCTCTGGGACCGCTGGCTGACCCTGCTGCTCATCCTGGGCGTGCTTTCGGTCGAATGGATCCTTCGGAAGCGGATGGACCTTCCTTAGATGATGCGACGCCTGGCCACCCTCACCACCACCCTGCTGCTCGCCGCACCCGCCGCGACCGCCCAGGGCAGCTACTCCGTGCCCTCGCCCCGCGAGGTGCGCCAGGCTTCGGACGACGCCCTCGCGCACCTCGAGGCCGGGCGCTTCGGCGAGGCGCTCGACCAGCTCGAGCTGCTGCTGGACAGCGGGCGCACGAGCCTGATCGACTCCGCCGACGAGGGCCGCTGGATCGGCGCCGCGCCCTGGGCCCGGGCCCAGCTCGAGGCCGCGCCGGCCGAGCTGCGCGCGCTCTTCGCCCTGCGCTCCGCCGGCCGGCTCGAGCTCGAGCTGACCGCCGCCGCCAGCGCCGCCCCCGACGAGCGCGCCGCCGCCCTCATCGAGCTCGCCAACCGCTACCCCACCACCCCCGGCGCGACCCGCGCCTGGATGGCCCTCGGCGACATGCACTACGAGGCCGGCAACCCGGATGCGGCCCGCGCCGCCTGGGCCGTCGCCGAGCGCGCCGCTGCCCACGCCGGCTCTGCCACCGACGACGCCGAGGCGATCGCCAACGCGCTCACCGTCCGGCGCCGCGCCATCGGCAACCTGGCCCTGGCTCCCGAGCGGGCGGTCGAGCCTCCGCCGACCCTCGACGGCGCCTGGTTCTTCGACCTGCCGCCCAGCCCCAGCGACGGACGCCTCGACCACCTCAACCTGCGGCCCGTCGCCGACGGCCAGCGGGTCTACTTCAACACCGGCCTGCGCGTGCTCGCGGTCGATGGCACGCGCGGCGAAGAGCTGTGGGACAGCGGCGAGCCCGAGGGCTGGGACGAGCTCTCGTCCTACCGCCGCCGGGACCTGGTCCAGGGCGTCGGCTTCGAGGACCTGGTCACCTCCCTGGCCCTGACCGACGAGCTGGTCATCGCGCCCTTGCAGCTGGCCATGGCCCAGTCCGAGAACTCCCACGTCGACGGCCTCAAGATCACGGTCAGCCTGCCCGAGCGGCGCCTGTTCGCCTTCGATCGCGAGACCGGCGACCTGCGCTGGTCCCACGCTCCGACCCCCGCCGAGCAGGCCGCCGCCGAGCTGACCGGCCTACAGCTGCCCTTCCCCAAGCGCGCCTCGATCGCCGCCGCCCCCGTCGTCGTCGGCGACAAGGTGCTGGTCGCGACCTACGAGCTGGTCGGGCGCATCAACCTGTTCGTCGCCGCCTACGACTTGGACACGGGCGCCGAGCTGTGGCGCACGGCCGCGATCAGCGGCCAGCAGCGCGTCAACCTGTTCGGCGAGCACGAGGTCGAGTTCAACAGCGCGCCGCTCACGGTCGAGGGCGAGCGCGTGATCCTGCAGACCCAGCTCGGCGCGGTCGTGGCCATGGACGTCAGCTCCGGCGAGCCGCTCTGGGCCACCGGCTACGAGCAGTACCCCCTGCCGAAGACGCGCGGGTACTGGACGCCGGATCGCCGCCGCCGCTGGCAGAACACCGCGCCGCTGGTCTACGACGGCGTGGTGCTCGCCACGCCGATCGACAGCCCCGAGCTGATCGCGCTCGACCTCGAGACCGGCGAGGAGCGCTGGACCGTCGAGGGCTACGAGCTCGAGCGCTCGGTCGGGCAGCTGATGGGCGGTGGCGTCGTGCTCGATCACCTAGCGGCCGTCGGACCCGAAGGCGTCTGGATCGGCGGTGACGTGCTGGCCGCCCTCGTGCCCCCGGGCCTGTCGGTCCCCGGCCAGCTGAGCGGCGCCGACCTGGCCAGCGCCCCACCCACCGTCGTGGCGATGGCGCCGATCGAGACCCCCGGCAGCCACCCCGGCCGCAGCTCGGTGCACCCGCGCGCCCTCGTGGTCGCGGCCGGCAAGGACCTGGTGGTCGCTACCGATGAGCACATCCTCGCCGTGGATCGCGCCACCGCGAGCCCGCGCGTGCTAGGCCCCGCCGGCGAGCTCGGCGAGGAGCAGTACAGCCCGGCGCCGCTCGCCGTCGCGTCCGGTCGCGTCGTGACCCTCGACGACTGGCGCCTGGTCGGCTGGCTGCACTGGGACACGCTGATCGCCGAGGGGCGCGCGGCCCTGGGCGCGACGCCCTCGCCCCTCGCGACCCTCGAGCTGGCCGAGATGCTCCTAGCGCGGGCCGAGATCCAGCGCGTGCCCGGTGGCCTCCTGCCCGGGTTCCTCGAGGACCCCAGCGCCTACCTCGACGAGGCCAGCGCACTGCTCACGACGGTCGACCCGACCTACAACGCGCCACGGCTCGACCGCGCCCGCTTCCACCTGCTCGAGGCCACCGCCGCCCACCTCGCCGATCGCGGCCAGGTCGACGCCGCCGTGCTGGCGATCGAGGCCGCCAGCGAGACCTCCACCTCGCTGCCCGGGCTCGACGGGCTCGAGGAGCGCACGCGCCTCGCCTGCGCCACCCTGGCCGTGCTCGGCAAGCCGGACGCGAAGGGCAGCCTGGGTTCAGCGAGCCGCGACGCCGCCCGCGCGCGGGCCCTCGAGCTGCTGGCCACCGACCTGGCCACCGACAGCGTGCCCACCGCCCTCGAGCTCGGGGACCTCGAGCTCTTCGCCGAGGGCCTGACCGTCGCCGAGGGCAGCGCGCCCGGCGCCCTGTCCCTGACGGACTTCGGCCTGGAGGAGCGCAGCTCCTGGCGCAGCCTCGGCCGCCGCTTGCCGGTCGGCGTGCTGGCCCTCGCGGCACGCGCCCAGGATCGCAGCGCCGCGGGCGACGACGCGGGTGCCCTCAGCGACCTGCACGACGCCCTGTGGGACTTCGGCCCGCTCGAGCTGGCCGATGGCATCAGCCTGACGCCCATGCTCGCCGCCCGGATCGACGCCCTGCTCGACCGGGCCGGCCCCGACGCCGAGCGCCTCTACGCGCCCTTCGAAGCCCAGGCCCGCGACCTGCTCGACCGCGCGCGCAGGGTGCCCCTCGACGAGCGCACCCTGCTGCTGGCCGGGATCGCTCTTCGCTACCCCCACAGCAGTGCCGCCGAGGAGGCTGACCTCGAGCTGCTCGAGGCTGAGCTCGCGAGCTACCGCGTCTCCAAGGAAGGCCTCGGCGACCTGGCCGCCGCCGCCCACCGAGCCCTCGCGGTCCCGCGCTCGGCCGCCCCGGCTCGGGCGCTGCTGGCCCTCGGCTGGGCCCTGGCCGAGGACGGCAACCCGCACCTCGCCCGGCTCTTCTTCGAGCGCCTCGTCGCGGACCCGACCAGCTTCGGCCTGGCCGACGCCGACGAGCTGCGCCCCGGCTTCACCGACGGCGCCTCGGCTGCCGAGCTCCTGGCCGCCCTGCCGACGGTCGCCAGCGACGGGCCCGAGACGCGCGCCGACCTGCCGACCTTCGGTGGCGAGCTGGGCGCCTCGACCAGCACCGGCGCGGTGCGCCTCGGGAGCTTCGAGCCGCTGCTCACCGTCGACCTCGGCGACGCCGGCCAGCACCTGGTCTTCAGCTCCAACAACTCCGAGCTGTTCGCCTTCGCGAGCGACACCGGCGGCCAGGTCGCGTGGACCTTCCCGATCGGCTCCTACTCCTCGATCCCCTGGGAGCGACGCCTGGTGGCCCTGCCCGCCGAAGCGCCCGAGCGCCTGTGCGTGATCGGGTCCCACGGCCTGGTGGCCCTCGACCCAACGACCGGCCACTACCGCTGGGAGGCCGCCCGGCGCGGGCACCGGCCGCTCGAGGTGGCCGGCGACGGAGGCCTGGTGGTCGTCGAGTGGCTCGGCCCGAGCGGACGCAGCCTCGAGGCCTTCGACGCCTTCGGTGGCGCGAGCCTCTGGACCCTCGACCTCGAGAGCACGACCGGGAGCGGGCGCGTGCTCGGCTCGCGGCTGTTCGTCGAGGGGCACCTCGGCCTCTTGATGGACCGCGACCCGCGCGGGCGCACGGTCGTCGTCGACCTGATCCGCGGCCGCATCGTCGGCGAGCTCGACCTAGGCACCGACGGCGAGCAGCGCGACCGCGAGGCCGCCTGGATCACCGACGGGCAGCTCTTCCTTCCGCACTTCTTCGCCGCCCGTGGCCGGCGCCCGAACGCGGTCGAGGTCTGGGACCTCGAGCGCCTCGGCAGCGAGCCCCTCGAGGCCTCCTACGCCATCGAGCTGGGCGAGGCCGGCGAGCTCGCGGCCATGGCCTTCACCGGCCAGCGCTCGTACCTCTGGCTGACCAGCACGGGCACCGCGGGCGACCGCATCATCGAGCTCGATCCGACCCTGGGCGCCACCCGCGAGGTGGCACGCCTCGAGGTCGGTGAGCGGCCCCTGGGCTTCACCATGGGCGAGTCGACGCACCTCAGCGGCGACCTGGTCGTCACGGTCACGATCCCCGGGCCCGGCGCCGGGCGCGACACGCCGATGCGCATGCGCGGCCTAGCCCTGCCCCTAGGGGCCGTGTGGACCCTCGAGCTGGCCCAACCAGCGGATCCGAGCTGGAGCCTCTACGATGGGTCCATGCCCGCGCCTTGCCTGTCCACCCGTTCCGTGGCCCTCTGTTACGCCCTCGTCGGCGAGCACGCCGCGATGGGCCAGCAGGTGCGCCTCTTGCTGATCGATCGCCGGAGCGGTGAGGTCACCCAGGACCGGGTCCTCACCTCGCGGCTCGGCCGCGTCGACGACATCCACCTCGCTGGCCTCGGAGCAGAACTGATGCTCTTCGGCCGCGGGACCACCGCCGGGCGAGGTCGCCTGGAAGTACTCGGAAGCCAAGCACGATGAGGAGCCTCACGATCGCCGTCGCCCTGACCCTCGGCGCCATCGCCCTTGCGTCGCCCCAGGAGCTCGTCCAAGAGCAGGTCCCGGAGCTCGCCCCGCCCGTGCCCGCCCCACCGCGCCCCGCCGGCGCCGAGAGCGGGCCCGAGACCGAGATCACGCCGGCCCACGAAGCCGCCGTGGTGCGCGGGCTCGTCTACCTGGCCGAGACCCAGAACGCGGACGGCAGCTGGACCGCCAAGGTCGGTCGCAAGCTGAACGAGAGCTACGACTACACCGACGACACCGGCCACGTGGGCGTCACGTCCCTGGCGTGCATCGCCTTCCTCGCCGGCGGCCACCAGCCCGGTCGCGGCAAGTACGGCCAGGTGATCGAGCGCGGCCTCGACTACGTGCTCGCCTCGTGCACCGAGGACGGCTACATCACGCGCAACAAGACGCGCATGTACAGCCACGCCTTCTCGACGCT
>JARGPD010000260.1 GCA_029212845.1 Planctomycetota bacterium | reverse complement strand
CCTTTGCCCTGCAGGTCGGCGCCCTGCTCCTGCTGACCCTCGTCGCCGCCCACTGGAGCCACCGGGTGGACGGGCTCTTCAACCTGGTCGCGGGCGAGCTGCTCGATGGCCGCGGCGTGCTGCTGGTGGCCGACCCCGGGCTGCCCATGGCGGCCGAGACCCTGGCCCAGGCCCTGCTCGCCGCCGGCCTGCCGCCGTGCAGCCTGGCGGTGCTGTTCGACCTGCAGCCCGATGGCTGGGGCGAGCTGGCCCGCGCTCCGGGCCTGCGCCGGCGCGGTCGCCTGGGCGTGGACGAGGCCACGGCGCTGGCCGCCTTCACCCGCGAGGCCCCCGAGCTGAGCGGCCTCCTGCAGGAGCTCGGTCGCCCGCGCGCCGGCACCTGGGACCTGGCCCAGCGGGCGCGCGACCTGGGCCTGGACCCAGCGACGGCCGAAGGGCTCGAGCAGCTCGCCACCGACCTGGTCGAAGGCGCCTTCGCTCCCTCCCAGGGCTTCTTCGGCCTAGCCCACGGAGCGCCCCTCCTGGCGACCGCGCCGGCCCGCAGCTACGCGGCCTTCGTGGACGCGACCCTGGCGACCTTCGACCGCTGGGTGGCCCAGGCCGGCGAGCCGATCCCGGCCCTCGTGCGGGGCGGTGGGGGGCGGCGCGAGGGCCTCGGGGCGCGCTACTCGGCGCGCTGGAGGGCGCTCGTCGACCAAGGCGCGGCGATCCTGGCGGGCGGGGGCTGGCGCAGCTCGCCCGGGGGTCCGCAGCTGGAACCGAGCCTCCTGGTCAACGTCGATCCGGGTGAGCTCCAGCGCCCGGCCGCAGAGCCGCTCGGGATCCTCGGACTCGTGCGCCTGCCCGTTCGCCTGGATCCTGGCCCAAAATCCGCCTTGAGCGCCTCCTCGTAGGTGATGCCTCGGGCGCGGGCCTTCGGTTGCCCCCGGCCCAGGTGTATCCTGCGGGCTCACCTGTCCCGGTGGATCCCGGACCGAGGCGTGCGCGACAGTCGTGCGCCGAGGGAGCGGCGGAAGTTCGACCTCTCGTCCACGGATCACCCGGTGGGCCCCCTAGGTAAAGGGGTCGCCCTAGACAGTTCCAAGGGGCCCAGTGGCTCCGACAGTCACCGCCGCGCTCCATCCCGACTGCGGCTTGCTAGGAGGACGACGACATGATCGACGCCCAAACGGTCCACGGCAGCCTTTCCCGTTATCAGATGGTGGACGGCTACCCGCTCGTACTTGACCTCGAGAAGTCCCACGGTGCTTGGCTGCACGACGCCAAGACCGGCGAGGAGTTCCTCGACTGCTTCACCTGCTTCGCTTCCTGGCCCCTCGGCTGGAACCACCCCGGCATGAGCTCGCCGGAGTTCGTCGCCGACATGGCGCGCGTCGCCCCCCAGAACCCCGCCAACTCCGACCTGTACACGGTCGAGATGGCGCGCTTCGTCGAGGCCTTCGGCCAGAACGTCACCCCGGAGGGCTTCAGCCACCACTTCTGGGTCGCCGGTGGCTCCCTCGCGGTCGAGAACGCGATGAAGACCGCCTTCGACTGGAAGGCCCGCAAGCTCGGCGTCACCGACATGACCGCGAACTGCAACGACCTCTCGATCCTGCACTTCAAGGAGGCCTTCCACGGCCGGTCGGGCTACACGATGAGCGTGACCAACACCCTGCCCGACAAGGTCGGCCTGTTCCCGAAGTTCGACTGGCCGCGCGTCTCGAACCCCAAGGCCGAGTTCGGTGCCGACGGGAAGATCGTCGCCGGGGTCGCCGAGGCCGAGGCCCAGTGCTTCGCCGAGATCCAGGCCGCCTTCGACGCCCCGGGTGCGAAGATCGCGGGCATCCTGATCGAGCCGATGCAGGGCGAGGGTGGGGACAACCACTTCCGCCTCGAGTTCTTCCAGAAGCTGCGCGAGTTCGCCGACAAGAACGAGGCCCTGCTGATCTTCGACGAGGTCCAGACGGGCTTCTTCGGCTCGGGCAAGCCCTGGTACTGGCAGCACCACGGGGTGAAGCCGGACATCGTCTGCTTCGGCAAGAAGAGTCAGGTCTGCGGCATCTACGCCGGCCCGCGCGTCGACGAGGTCGAGGACAACGTCTTCCAGAAGTCGAGCCGGATCAACTCGACCTGGGGCGGCAACCTGGTGGACATGGTCCGCTCGCGTCGCTTCATCGAGATCATCAAGGAAGAGGGCCTCTGCGAGAACATCGCCGCCCGCGGTGAGCAGCTGGTCGCCGGCCTGCGCCGCATCGCGGTCGAGAAGGGTGGCTTCTGCAACGTCCGCGGCGTTGGCGCGCTGGTCTCGTTCTCCTGCGCCTCCGCCGACGAGCGCAACGCTCTCGTCGGTCGCATGGCCGACCAGAACCTGATGGCCCTGCCCTGCGGCGTGGACTCGGTCCGCTTCCGCCCCCCGCTGACGATCACCGAGGCCGAGATCAACCTGATCCTCGAGAAGGTCGAAGCCGCCGTCACGACGGCCACGGCCTAGGCCACCCGCGGGGCACACCCAGCCCTCCCGCGACGCAACCCGAGCGGTCTTGACCTCGGTGCCCACCGTCCCTCGTGGACGGTGGTGCCACCCGGGGTGCAGGGCCAGGCGATGCCACAGGCCCGCTGATGTGGTCGGGAGCGCGCCAACGGTACCGCATCAAAACGGCGGGTCCGGCCGCCCTACGCGTTG
>JARGPD010000112.1 GCA_029212845.1 Planctomycetota bacterium | reverse complement strand
GGCTCGGGCGCGGCCGCCGGGCGTCGCCGCCCCCGGGGTTGAGCCCACGCCGTGGCGGCCAACGACGAGCGCCCCGCTGAGCCTGGCTCAGCGGGGCGCTCTGCGTTGCACTCGGTCGTCGAGGGCTGGCCCTGGCTCAGGACTTCGGCGCGTCGAAGTGCATGACCCAGGAGTCGAAGCTGCCCCCGAGGGCGTGGTTGGTGGCGCGGTCGATGCCGGCAAGAGCTTGGTTGGCCCAGAGCAAGGGCAGGCTGAGCAGCCCGCCCAGCTTGGTCTGGCTGACGTGCATGAGCTCGGGCACGGGGAAGGTCAGCTGGTAGCCGCTGGTGTGGCGGTGGGTGAAGCCGAGGCCCTCGAGGCGCTCGCGCGCTTCGGATGCCGGGCGGCCGTTGAGCTCGCGGACGGGCAGCAGCGGACGCGAGCGGCGCCGGCGGGCGAAGCCCCGGGAGCTCGGGTCGATGTCGCCGATGATCAGCGTCCCGCCGGGCTTGACCGAGCGCGCCAGGCCATCGAACCAGGCGTCGAGGTCGGGGCTGAAGGACAAGACGCCCGAGGAGATGACCAGGTCGAAGGGCTCCTCGCCGGGACCGGGGAAGGGCGGGGCCTCGCCGAAGCCGGTGCGCCCGGTGGCCTTGGTGATCCCGGCCGCCTGAGCGTTGTCCCTCGCGATGCGGACCATCTCGGGGCTCGGGTCGAAGAAGCACAGCTCGGGCGAGTCGAGCTTCTTGGCGGCCTCGATCCCGACCCAGCCCGCGCCGCAGCCGAAGTCCAGCACGCGCTTGCCCGGCCCGGCGGGACCCGGCGCGTAGAGGGCTACGAAGCGCCGCATCCAGCGAAAGTGCGCGTAGCCGGGCTTGCCGGGCTCGCCGTTCCAGCCCTCGGCGTTCTGGTCGAACTTCTCGACCGTCGCCTCGGGGCTCATGACCCAGCTGCGGGTGCGCAGGGCCACGACGATGCCTTCCTGGCTGGCCGGGCTCGCGAGGACCTCGGAGCCGCCCATGCTCTGGCGCTTGGTGCGCCCGCCGCTGGTGCGGTAGATCGCGATCACGTGGAAGACCGGTGCGAGGCGGTCGCGCAGGCCGGCCAGCTCGGGATCGCTGGGCGAACCGGGCATGGAGACCAGCAGCAGGCCACCGGGCGCGAGGTGCCGCAGGAGCGCTTCGGTGTCGGGCAGGGCGGCCTGGATCGAGCTGAGCTGCAGGTGCAGGTCCGCGCCCGTTCCGGGTGCTTGCCGGGCGCTGGCAGCGAAATCCTGGAGGGCACTGGGGTCCGCACCGAGGTCTTGGAGGATGGTTTGCATGGAGAGGGGGGCTGGTGGGGTCATGGTATCCCCCCTGTAGGGAGGAGCCGGCAGCGGGGCCAAAAAAGGAGCGCGAAGAAGCCGCTCTGGGCGTACCCTTGCGCCCCCTTCTGGAGGCCCCATGTCCCTGACTCCCCCCGACAATCTCGGCAACCCCGGCACCGCGCCGCGCAAGGTCACGACTCGCTCGTTGACCCAGATGAAGCGCCGTGGTGAGCGCATCGCGGCCCTGACGGCCTACGACTACCTGATGGCCGTGGCCCTCGATGAGTCCGGGATCGACGTGATCCTGGTCGGGGACTCGGCCGCCATGGTGGTCCAAGGTCGGCACACGACCGTACCCGTGACCCTCGACCAGATGCTCTACCACAGCCAGGTGGTCGCCAAGGGTGTCGAGCGCGCCCTCGTGGTGGGCGACCTGCCCTTCATGAGCTACCAGGTCAACTCGGACGACGCCCTGCGCAGCGCGGGACGCATGGTCCAAGAGGCGATGGTCGAGGCGGTCAAGATGGAGGGCGGCGCCGTGATCATCCCGACCGTCAAGCGCGTGGTCGAGGTCGGCATCCCCGTGATGGGGCACCTGGGCTTGACCCCCCAGTCGATCCACAAGTTCGGCACCTACAAGGTCCGCGCGACCGAGCCCGAAGAGGCCGCCGAGCTGCGCGAGGACGCCCTGCGCCTGCAGGATGCTGGCGCCTTCGCGATCGTGATCGAGAAGGTCCCCGCCGAGCTCGCCGCCGAGATCACCGAGTCCCTCGAGATCCCTGTGATCGGCATCGGTGCCGGCGGCGGCTGCGACGGCCAGATCCTGGTGTCCCACGACATGCTCGGACTCTACACCCAGTTCCACCCGCGCTTCGTACGGCGCTACGCCGAGCTCGGGACCGCCATGCGCGGAGCGTTCGAGGCTTACGTGGCCGACGTGCGGGACGGCGACTTCCCCTCGGCGGACGAGGCCTACTAGCCCGAGCTAGTCTCGGCGGACCAAGGTCGTCGAGGCCTGGTCCGTGGGCCAGACGACGATCTCGCCGAGGTTGACGTGGGGCGGCCGCGTGACCGCGAAGAGGATCACGTCGGCGATGTCCTCCGGCGCGAGCGCTTGCATGCCCGCATAGACCGCAGCGGCCTTCGCCTCGTCGCCTTCGAAGCGGACCTTGCTGAAGTCGGTCTCGACCATGCCCGGGTCGACCGTGGTGAAGCGCACCCCGCGTCCGGCGCCGTCGATGCGCAGCGACTCGTAGAGGGCGCGCACCGCGTGCTTGGTCATGCAGTAGACGCCGCCGCCGGGGTAGACCTGCCGACCCGCAACGCTGCCGAGCAGCACCACGTCCCCGCGCCTGCCCTCGAGCATCTGGGGCAGGCACGCCCGCAGCACGTGCAGGTAGCCCTTCACGTTGGTGTCGATCATGTCGTCCAGCTCGGCGAGGCTGTTGCCGAAGGCCGGCGTCGTACCGCGGGCCAGGCCCGCGTTCAGGACCAGGAGGTCCAGGTCGAGGCCCGAGAGCGCCGCCTCGACGGCCGCGCCGTCGCGCACGTCGAGGGCCAGGATCGAGGCAGCAGGCCCCAGCTCGGCGGCCAGCTCGGCCAGCTTCTCGGCCCGGCGGGCTGCCAGGACGACCTGGGCTCCAGCCGCGACGAGCTGGCGCGCCGTGGCCGCGCCGATCCCGGCGGAAGCACCGGTAACCAGGGCCCTGCGGCCCTCCAGGGGGGATGTGGTGGTCATGCAGCAGAGGTTAGGCCGTGAACCGGGATCTGCGCCCGGCCGAGGGCGGATTCTCCGATCTGCGACTGGACCGGGCCGCTGGCCCGCCCGCTCAAGGCTCCTGCTCCACATCTCGATAGGCAAGTTGTGATCCCTAAAGGAACAGCCCCGGCCGCGAGCACCCCAAGACCCTGCCTCGAACCATGAGCGACGAGTTGGATGGCATGGACGAGATCCTCTCGGAGTTCCTCGTCGAGAGCTACGAGAACCTCGACTCCCTCGACAGCGACCTGATCGTGCTGGAGGGTGCGCCGGAGAGCACCGAGATCCTGGGCAAGGTGTTCCGCACGATCCACAGCATCAAGGGCACGAGTGGCGTGCTCGGGTTCGAGAAGCTGGAGCGGGTGACGCACGTCGGGGAGAACCTCTTGTCGCGCATGCGGGACGGCATCCTGACCTTCGACCAGGACATCGCGACCGCACTCCTGCAGCTCGTCGACGCCGTCCGTCAGATGCTGGGCTGCATCGAGACGGAAGGCGCGGATGGGGACCAGGACTTCGGTGCGCTGATCGCCCTGCTCGAGCAGCTCTTGGAGCAGGACGCGGTCCCTACCCCGGCGGGCGTGCAGGCCGACGTCACGCCAGCCGAGGTGAGCGAGCCCGACCCCGAGCCAGCCCCTGGACCGAGTGAGGAGGTCGCCAGGTCCGGAGCCCCCAACGCCGAGCGGACCGTGCGGGTCCACGTCAAGCTCCTCGACCAGCTGATGAACCAGGTCGGTGAGCTCGTGCTCGCCCGCAACCGGATCCTGCAGTGCGGCTCGCGCCACGAGAACCCCGTGCTGCAGTCGACGATCCAGGAGCTCAACCTGATCACGACCGAGCTGCAAGAGGAGGTCATGAAGACCCGCATGCAGCCGATCGGCAGCATCTGGAACAAGTTCCCGCGCGCGATCCGCGACCTGTGCGTGTCCTTCGAGAAGAAGGTCGACCTGGTCATGGAGGGCCGCGAGACCGAGCTCGACCGGACCCTCATCGAGGCGATCAAGGCCCCCCTGACCCACGCCATCCGCAACTCGGTCGACCATGGCATCGAGACCCCCGAGCGGCGCCTCCTGGCCGGCAAGCCGGCCACAGGCACGGTGCGCCTATGCGCTTACCACGAGGGAGGCATGGTGGCGATCGAGCTCTGGGACGACGGCGCCGGGGTCGACCCCCAGCGCGTCGCGGCCAAGGCCATCGAGAAGGGCATCCTGACCTCGGACGAGGCCGCTCGCTTGGGCCAGCGCGACCTGCTCAACCTGGTCTTCGCGCCCGGCTTCTCGATGGCCTCCAAGGTCACCAACGTCTCCGGTCGCGGGGTGGGCATGGACGTCGTCCGCACCAACATCGAGGGCATCGGCGGGACGGTCGAGCTCAAGAGCGAGGTCGGCAAGTGGACCGAGCTCAAGTTCAACATCCCGCTCACCCTGGCGATCATCCCCGCCCTCATGGTCCACCACCACGGTGGGCGCTACGCGATCCCCCAGGCGAGCCTGGTCGAGCTCCTGCGGCTCGACGGGTCCCAAGCTGGCGGCGCCATCGAGCGCGTCCACGGCGCGCGCGTCTGCCGCCTGCGCGGCAAGCTCCTCCCCCTGCTGAACCTGGGCGAGGTCCTCGGCCTGGATGGTCCGTTCTGGCCCGACGAGGACGACACGAGGCGCACCTGGAACGTCGTCGTGCTGCGCTGCGACGGCCAGAGCTTCGGCCTCTTGGTGGACAGCATCAACGACACCGAGGAGATCGTCGTCAAGCCCCTCGGCAAGCAGCTCAAGGAGATCCCCGTCTTCGCCGGCGCGACCATCATGGGCGACGGCAACGTGGCCTTGATCCTGGATGTGCTGGGCGTCGCCAAGTCGGGTAGCGTCCTGTCGACGGGCATCGAACGGCGGGACACGTCAGGGTCTGGTCACCAGGAGGTTGCGGCCCCGACGGGCACCACCTTGATCCTGGTCGAGATCCGCGCCGGTGAGCGTGTTGCGATCCCCTTGTCCAGCGTCAATCGCCTCGAAGACTTCCCGAGCGCGAGCGTGGAGCGGTCGGGCCAGCGCGAGGTCATCCAGTATCGCGGCCTGGTCCTGCCGCTCGTGCGCCTCGACGGTGGCTCTGAAGCTGGAGCCAAGCCGGAGGCAGGCGGACACCTTCAGGTCATCGTCAAGGGAGAGGGTGCTGAACAGGTCGGCATCGTCGTGGACCGCATCATCGACATCCTTGAGGCGCCGGTGAACCTCGAGCTCGAGGACGCCCCGCGCTCCATCGTGCTCGACGGACGCGTCACCGAGCTGCTCGACACCACCCAGATCCAGGCCCGAGCTGGCCACGAGGAGGCCGCTCGATGAGCAACCAGTACTGCACCTTCCGCATCTCCGACATCCTCTTCGGGGTCGACGTCCTGAAGGTCCAAGAGATCATCCGGTTCCAGGTCCTGACCGAGGTGCCCCTGGCCCCGGTCTCCGTCCGCGGGCTGGTCAACCTGCGCGGCCAGATCGTCACCGCCCTCGACCTGCACCGGCGCCTCGATATCCAACCGAGCGGTCAGCTGGACGTCGAGCCGATCAACATCGTCCTGTGCACCGAAGGCGGCGCGGTGAGCCTCTTGGTCGACGAGGTCGGGGATGTGCTGACCGTCCACGACGAGCACGACGAGCCCCCGCCACCGACCGTCAACGAGCGCACCCGAGAGCTCTTGACCAAGGTCTGCAAGCTCGAGGACGAGCTCCTCCTGGTGCTCGATGCCGACCGCACCGTCGACCTGGGCGGCCACCCCTAGGCCCCCCTTTTGATGCTCGAACATGCCCATGCCCTCAACTATTAGGTTCGAAGACTCCGAGGAGAAGGGTTCGCCCTGCTCCCCCCAGTACTCGGAACAGCGCCCTACGACGATGCACCGCACCCTGAACACCCGCGCCCAAAGGACCCTGGTAGCGGGACCGCCGAAGTCCCCTGGGGACCTGGGATCCACCTACTAGGTGCCTCCGATGCAGCCCATCAAAGTCCTCGTTGTCGACGACTCGGTCGTGATCCGTCGTCTGCTCACCGCAGTGCTCGACGCCGACCCTCGGATCGAAGTCGTCGGGTATTCGACCAACGGCAAGCTGGCCTTGCGCAAGATCGAGCAGCTCGAGCCCGAGGTGGTGACCCTCGACGTGATGATGCCGGTCATGGATGGCATCGAGTGCATGCGTGAGATCCGCAAGCGCTGGAAGGACCTGCCCGTCATCATGTTCAGCTCGCTGACGGAGGAGGGCGCCGCGGTGACCCTGGAGGCGCTCGAAGCCGGGGCCAACGACTTCGTCACCAAGCCCTGGCACACCGACGGCTACGCGGCCTCGGTCAACCAGGTCAGCGACGCCCTGATCCAGCGCATCGTCGCGTTCCACCGTCCGCGGGATGCCAAGGTCCAGAGCCGGTCCACCGCGCCACAAGGAGCGGTGCGCGCCGCGCTCCCCACGCCGACCAGGCCGCGTGTCGGCAATCGAGCGGTGACGGCCATCGTGATCGGCGCGTCGACCGGAGGTCCGAACGCGCTCAACGAGCTGTTCTCCGTCCTGCCCGCGGACCTCGGTGTTCCGATCCTGATCACCCAGCACATGCCGCCGATGTTCACGACGATGCTGGCCGAGCGCCTCGACAAGCTCTCCGACCTGCACGTCCGTGAGGCCAGCGACGGCGACCTCGTGCTGCCCGGCCAGGCACTCCTCGCTCCCGGCGACTTCCACATGCGCTTCAAGCGCGCGGGCACGTCGATCCTAGTCGCCCTCGAGCAGGACGAGCCGGTCCACTCCTGCCGCCCGGCCGTGGACCCCATGTTCGCCTCAGCCCGCGAGGTCTGGGGCCCCGGACTGTTGGCCGTAGTGCTGACCGGCATGGGGCAGGACGGGGCCAAGGAAGCTGCGCGCATCGTCGAGGCCGGGGGCCAGGTCCTCGCCCAGGACGAGGCCTCCAGCGTCATCTGGGGCATGCCAGGCGCCGTCGCCTTGGCTGGGACCGCCGACGCCGTGCTGCCCCTGGACGAGCTCGCCTCGGAGATCGCCCAGAGGGTCTGCGATTCCTCGGGCCGCCTGACCGGTGGGGGAGCGCGATGAGCCTCTCCAAGCAAGACTTCGACTACGTGCGCGGGGTCGTCCGCGACAAGGCTGCGATCGTCTTGGACGACAGCAAGGAGTACTTGGTCGAGCTGCGCCTCTCCAACCTGGCCAGCATGCAGGGCCTGCCGGGAGTGACCGAGCTGATCCGCGATGTTCGCGACAACGGCAATCGGCCGCTCGCCGACCTGATGGTCGAGGCGATGACCACCAACGAGACCTCGTTCTTCCGCGACGGGCTGCCCTTCGACGCCATGCGCGAGAGCATCCTGCCCGAGCTGCTGCAGGCGCGCGCGGAGCAGCGCTCGCTCAAGATCTGGTGCGCAGCAGCCTCCACCGGCCAGGAGTCCTACAGCTTGGCCATGCTGGTCCGCCAGTGCCTCCAGGGGACGCCCGACTGGGACATCCGCATCCTGGGAACGGACATCTCGCCCGAAGTCCTGACCCGGGCCGAGTCCGGGGTCTACAGCCAGCACGAGGTCAGCCGTGGAGTGCCCGCCGAGAGCCTGGTCACCGAGTTCCAACGCGAGGGGCTCGACTGGGTCGTCCGAGATGACCTCAAGACCATGTGCGAGTTCCGTCGAATGAACCTTGTCGGGAGCTGGTCGGGACTCCCGACCTTCGACGTGATCTTCCTGCGCAACGTGCTGATCTACTTCGATACCGACGTGAGGCGCAAGATCCTCGAGAGGGCCAAGCGGCATTTGGCACCCGACGGCTACCTGTTCCTGGGCGGGTCCGAGACCCTCCTGGGTCTCGACCTCGACCAGGACTTCACTCGCGTCCTCCTCGGCTCGGCCTCTGCCTACCAAGTCACCACCTAGCACCGCCAGCCAGCCCCCCCCCATGGACAACCTCGCAGATCAACTCGATCAGATGATCCACGCAACCTGGCAGGCCTTGCTGGGCCAGGACATCGACCGGGTCGAGGACTCTCCGAACTGGTGGCCCAGGGGCGACCGCTCCATGCTGGCCAGCATCCAGATCACCGGGGGCTGGGAGGGCGTGGTGACGATCGAGTGCACCGCCAAGCTAGCCCGGGACATGGCCGAGGCCATGTTCGGCATGCAGTCTGGACAAGCCGTTGAGTCCGAGGTCATCGATGCCCTCGGCGAGCTGGTCAACGTGGTCGGCGGCAACATCAAGGCCCTGCTCGACGGCGGGGCACAGCTCACCCTTCCGGCCGTGACCACGGGCTTCGACTACACCGTGGTCGTGCCCGGGAGCAGCCGCGCTTGCAACCTCGCGTTCGAGTTCGCCGGCCAGCACGTCCGAGTTGGCCTGCTCGCCGCAGCGAGCTGCACGCGCTTCCTTCCCAGGGACGAAACCCCATGAAGATCCTCATCGTCGACGACAGCAAGGCCATGCGCATGATCGTCAAGCGAACCCTGCGCCAGGCTGGGTTCGGTGAGCACGAGGTCGTCGAGGCCGAAGACGGCGCCCTAGCCCTCGAGCTGGTTCGTGCCGAGTCGCCCGACATCGTGCTCTCCGACTGGAACATGCCCAACATGTCCGGGATCGAGTTCCTGCGCGCCTTGCGCGCTGCCGGCAACGAGATCCACTTCGGCTTCGTCACGTCCGAGATGTCTGGCGAGATGCACGCCGAGGCCTCCTCCGCCGGAGCCCTCTTCCTCATCACCAAGCCCTTCACCTCGGACAGCTTCAAGAAGGTGCTCTCGTCCGTGATCGGATAGGAACACCCGCCGAGCCCACCTGAACCATGACCACCCGCAACTTCAAGCGACTGACCGAGGATGCCCTGCTCGCGGTTGCCGTCGTCGACGCGGCCGAGGCCAGCGCCGTCGCGACCGCCCCCGGCGGCTGCGAAGGGGTGCGCTACCCCCTGTTCCTGACCCTGGAGGCCGCCGCCCAGGCCGAGCTGGAGACAGGCTCGCACGCCTGCATCGAGTTCATCCTGCCCGGTCGCCCGGGCCGCTGGCGCGCAGCCGGCGAGGTCACCCTCGCGCTCCCCCAAGGTGGCGGGGGAATGCCGCCCGGGGTGTGCCTCGAGCTGCTCGGTCTGGCCCTGATCCAGGACCCGGCCATGGCCGTC
The DNA here is from genome assembly GCA_029212845.1 of Planctomycetota bacterium. Lineage (GTDB taxonomy): Bacteria > Planctomycetota > UBA1135 > UBA1135 > JARGPD01. Next base: position 6,880 of record JARGPD010000112.1, on the reverse strand, counting down.
GACGTGACCGAGGACAGCGAGCTCGAGGACACGAGCGGGGGAGCTCCCGACGGCTTCGACCCGCGCGGGATCAAGCTCCAGGGTCTCGACATCACGGGGATGCTCTCGGACCTCCTCGGCCGGGACGTCAAGGCCATCGCCGAGCCCAAGATCGCACGCGAGATCCCGGACCTCAGCGTGGTCGCCATCTACCGCGACGACGCGGGCGAGCCGCGCTTCGCCATCGTGCTCGACAAGCCAGCCACGGCTCGCATCGGTGGCGCCTTGACCATGCTGCCGCCCGAGGCCTGCACCCACGACGCAAGCGGCCGCGCCGAGCTGGCCGGCGAGCCCCTCGAGAACGCCACCGAGGTGCTCAACATCATGTCGGCGCTGTTCCACGAGGCCGGCTCGCCGCACATCTCCCTGGGCGAGACCCTGGGCCTCGCGCGGGTGCGCGAGCTCGAGGACGAGAAGCTGACCGCGATCCTCGAGCGCCCCTGCTGGTCCCTGGGGGTCGGGCTCGACATCGAGGAGTACGGTCCCGGGGAGCTCCTGCTCCTGGCCGCACCGACCAGCTAGCTCCAGCATCCCGGGCCCCCCCTTGGCCCCGCCCTTCTCACCGCGTACCTTCTCGGCATGGTCGAGATCAAGATGCAGTACGTGGGCGAGCTCGCCTGCGAAGTGGAGCACGGGCCCTCGGGCACGCGCATGAGCACCGACGCCCCGGCAGACAACCAAGGCCTGGCCCGTTCCTTCTCGCCGACGGACCTGCTCGGGGTCTCCCTCGGCACCTGCGTGATGACGATCCTGGGCATCGTCTGCAAGCAGCGCGGGTGGGACCTGGGCCAGCCGACGGCCAAGGTCGACAAGACCATGGTCGCCGACCCGCACCGCCGCATCTCCAAGCTGGAGGTGGTCCTCTCCGGCCTGCCCGCGAGCTTCGACCAGCGCCAGCGCGAGACCCTCGAAGCCGCGGGTTCGGGCTGTCCGGTGGAGCACACGATCCACCCCGACACCGAGGTCGTCATCGAGTTCCGCTGGGACGGCTGAGGCCTCCCCGAGCGAGCCCCGCCTAGTCGCCTTGGTGCCCGCGCGCTAGGGCGATGTTGGCCTTTACGGCGAGACTCTGGTCGGCTTCCGGCGAGAGGGCGAGGGCCTGCTCGATCGCTCGCTCGGCCGCGTCCAGCTCGCCCAGGCTGAGGTAGGCCCTCGCCAGGCCGCGCCAGGCGACGACCATGCCCGGAGCCAGCTGCGTCGCCCGCAGGTACGCGTCGGCCGAGCCAGCCGCACCGTCCATGGCCAGCCGCAGGCTGCCGAGGTTGGCCCAGGCGATGGGGTTGCCCGCGCCCTTGGCCACGGCGGCCTCGAAGTGCTCGAGGGCGGCGGCGCGGTCGCCGGCGTCGAGGGCCAGCCGACCGAGGTTCGAGTGCGGCCGCCCGTAGCCGCGATCGAGGGCGATCGCACGCTCCCAGGCGGCGCGGGCCGCGTCCACGTCCCCGGCCGCCTCGCGGGCCAGGGCGAGCCCGTTCCAGGAGGTCGCGTCCCCGGGGTAGGCCTCGAGCACGGCCGCGTGGTAGCCGAGCAGCGAGCCGTAGGGGCGCGCGGCTTGCCAGGTCGAGATGGGCACGAGCAGCAAGTAGGCGCCGGCCGCAAGCGCCAGGGCCACGCCGAGCCCGTGGGCGGCCGAGCTGCGGCCGACCCCGGTGCGCGGGCCCGCGAACAGGCGTGCGACCAACCGGGCGAAGAGCTCGCCGACGAGCGGAGCCGCCAGCAGGGCTGGCAGGTAGAGGAAGCGCTCGGCGAAGACCTCGCCCGCGGGCACCCAGCCCTGGAACGGCAGCCAGGCGAAGAGCCCCGCGGCGAGGCCCAGGCGGGCCGGCGCGCTGGCCCGGCCTCGCCAGGCGAAGACCAGCAGCCCCGACCAGAGCGCCCAGCCCAGGAGCCCCAGGGCCCCGTCCGGCTGCCAGTCACCGCCGCCATGGTTCGGCGACCGGGGGAACAGTCCCACCAGGCTGCCGAAGCCCGCCAGCATCACGCGACCGCCGACCACCAGCCGCTGGCCGAGGCCGAGCTCGGCCAGGGGCGAGTAGGGGGCCTGGGGCAGGGGCGTGCCGTAGAGCCCGTGTCGGATCGCGAGCCAGGCCAGCAGCGCGACCACGGCACCGCCCAGGCCTGCCCAGGGGCGCCCGCGAACGACGAGCGCGGCTGCGATCGGGACCAGCCCGACGTAGCCGTCCTCCTTCCCGAGCAGGCACGCGAACATCCCAAGGCCCGCGACGGTGGCGACCTCGGCCGTGCCCGCCCGCTCGGCCCTCTTCAACAGGATGACGCCCGCCAGGAGTCCCGGCGGGATCGCGAGGGTCGAGGAGCGCGCCGAGACCCAGGCCACCGCGTCGGCCAAGGCCGGGTGCGTGGCGAACACCGCCAGCCCCAGGCACCAGCCCCAGAGCACGCCAGGGACCACGCCGCGCGCCCGGCCGATCGCGAGCAGCAGCTTGGCCGCCAGCAGCACCACCCCTGCGTGCAGCAAGAGGCTCGTCGCGTGGTACCCGCGCAGGTCGTCGCCGTACAGCCGGTGGTCCAGGGCCAGGCTGAGCAGCGCGGTGGGGCGGTAGTGGCCGGCGTCGCCCCGGTGGTGCCAGTAGTCGCTGACCAGCGCTGCGCTCGCGGGGCGCTCTCCGTTCACCAGCGGGTTCTCGAGCACGCCCTCGAGGTCGTCGAACGCCGGGCCGCCCGGCGACAGGGCCCCGCCCCAGGCGACCAGGGCCCAGACCGCCAGCAGCCACGGCAGCCAGGCCGGCGGTCCGCTCCTCTCTCCGACTTGGGTTCCGCTGGTGTCCATGGCTCGCCCCGGGGCTAGCCCGTAGAATGCACGCGATGAGTGCCAAGAACCAGAAGGGCAAGCCCGACGGCCCCGGATTCGACGAACGTCTGGCCGAGCTCGAGGGCCTGGTGACCCAGCTCGAGGAGGGCGACCTCGACCTCGAGGCCGCCATCGAGCGCTACCAGGCTGGCATCGGCCTGCTCAAGGACTGCCACAAGACCCTGGGCGAGTACCGCTCGCGCATCGAGGAGCTGTCGGCCGAGGCCGGCGTGACCCTAGCGGCCCTGCAGGACCCCGACCTCGACGGCGAGGCCTGAGACCCGGTGATGGGGGGATCCGAGACCAGCTCCGGAGTCCAGCTGGCCGGGTGGATGAGCTCCACCCGCGCCTGGGTCGACCACGCCCTCGAAGAGCTGCTGCCCAGGGCGGACCAGGTTCCCGGCCGGCTCCACGAGGCCATGCGCTACGCCGTCTTCGGCGGAGGCAAGCGCTTCCGACCCGCGGTGGTGCGCCTGGTCTGCGAGGCCTTCGGCGGGGACGAGCGGGCCCATCGGACCGCGGCCCGTGCGGCCGCCGCGATCGAGCTCGTGCACACCTACAGCCTGGTGCACGACGACCTGCCGTGCATGGATGACGACGACCTGCGGCGGGGTCGGCCGACCTGCCACGTCGTCTTTGGTGAGGCCCTCGCCACGCTCGTGGGCGACGCCCTACAGCCGCTGGCCTTCGAGCTGCTCGCCGGCGGCGACGCCCCCGCCGAGGCGCGCCTCGCCATGGTCGCCAGCCTGTCCCGGGCGGCGGGCAGCCTGGGCATGGTGGGGGGCCAGGTGCTGGACATCGAGTCCTCGGAGACGAGCTCGACGGCCGAGTCCGTGCACCGGCTGCAGGCCATGAAGACCGCGGCGATGGTGCGCGCCTCGGCCGAGCTCGGCGCCCTGAGCGCCGGCGCGAGCCCGTCCGAGACCGCCACCGCCGGGCGCTTCGGGGATGCCGTCGGCCTGTGCTTCCAGGTGGTCGACGACCTGCTCGACGTGACCGCCACGGCCGAGGAGCTCGGCAAGACGCCGGGCAAGGACGCGGCCTTGCAGCGCGGGACCGCCGTCGAGGTGCGCGGATTCGACGGTGCCAAGGCCCATGCCGAAGCCCTCGCCGACCAGGCTCGGGCCGCCGCGCGGGACCTCGGCTGGCCCGCCGGAGGCCTCGCCGACCAGCTGATCACCTACACCCTCGAGCGACTCCACTGACCCCGGGTCCTGAGCCCGCTTTCCGGCTGGGCTTCGCGCGATCGCCGGACAATCGTTAGAGTGTGCCGAAGGCACAGACCTGGACCGGGTGGTCCCGGCCAGCGCCCCGATACCCATGAGCAGCACCAAGCACAGCATCCCCGCCGGCCCCGAGGCCCCCTCCGTCCCGAACCCGGCGGTCGGCCCGCTGCTCGAGGGCATCACCGCACCCGGTGACCTCGACGGCCTCGACGGCCCCGAGCTCGTGCAGCTGTGCGGCGAGATCCGGCACTTCCTGCTCGAGTCGGTCCAGCAGACCGGCGGCCACCTGGGCAGCAACCTCGGCGTGGTCGAGCTGAGCGTCGCCCTGCACAAGGTCTTCGACTTCCGCCGCGACCGCCTCGTGCTCGACGTCAGCCACCAGTGCTACCCGCACAAGATCCTGACCGGGCGCCGCGACGGCTTCGCCAACCTGCGCAAGACCGGCGGCATGTGCGGCTTCACGCACCCGGACGAGAGCGACTACGACCTGTTCCACTTCGGCCACGCCGGCACCTCGATCGCCACCGGGCTGGGCCTCGCGATGGGCACCGCCGGCGACACGCCGCGGCCCCACGTCGTGAGCCTGATCGGTGACGCGAGCCTGGCCTCGGGCGTCGCCTTCGAGGCGCTCAGCGCCGCGGGTGCCAGCGGCGAGCGCATGATCGTCGTGCTCAACGACAACGAGTGGTCGATCTCGCGCTCGGTCGGCGCCCTCGCGACCTACCTGACGCGCCTGCGCTCCAACCGCACCCTCCAGCGCGCCCAGCAGGAGATCCAGGGCCTGGTCCAGTCGATCCCGCTGATCGGCAAGAAGATGGATCAGCTCGGCGAGGTGCTGCGCCACGCGCTCGTGCCCGGCCACGTCTTCGAGGAGCTCGGCGTGTCCTACGTCGGGCCCATCAAGGGTCACGATGTCGAGGACCTCGTCGAGACCCTCGAGCGCGTCTCCCAGCTCGACGGCGTGACCCTGCTGCATGTCCTGACCGAGAAGGGCAAGGGGCACCCGACCGCGCCGACGCACCCCGAGCGCCACCACGCGGCCAAGCCGCCGGTCTACCGCGTGCCCTCCGCCGAGGAGGCCGAGGCCGCCAAGAAGCCCTCGGGCCAGACCTTCACCCAGGCCTTCGCGGCCGCCCTCGAGGACGCCGCCGAGCGCGACCTGCGCGTCCACGCGATCACCGCGGGCATGCCCTCGGGCACAGGCCTCGTCGGCTACGCCGAGCGCTTCCCTTCACGCTTCCACGACACCGGCATCGCCGAGCAGCACGCCGTCGCGATGGCGGGCGGCATGGCCAAGGCCGGCCTGCGCCCCGTGGCGGCGATCTACTCGACCTTCCTGCAGCGCGGCTACGACCAGGTCTTCCAGGAGGTCGCGCTCCAGGGGCTACCGGTCTTGTTCTGCATGGACCGCGCGGGGCTGGTCGGCTCCGATGGCCCGACCCACAACGGCGTCTTCGACCTGGCCTACCTGCGCTGCCTGCCGGGCATGGTGCTCGGCTCGCCGCGCGACGCCACCGACATGCGCCGCATGATCGACATGTACCTACGCGGCGACGGTCCCGTCGGCCTGCGCTACCCGCGCGGCAACTGCCCCGCCGAGGAGCGCATCCCCGCCGGCGAGCGCCGCAGCATGCAGCCTGGCAAGGCCGAGGTGCTGCGCGAACAGGAAGGCGACCACGCGGTCATCTGGGCCCTCGGGGCCATCACCGAGACCGCCCTCGAGGCCGCAGCCCAGCTCGCGGTCCGGGGCATTCGGGTCGCCGTCGTCGACGCCCGCTTCGCCAAGCCCCTCGACCACGAGCTGCTGCTCGAGCACGCCAAGCGCTACCCCCTGATCGTCACGATCGAGGAGCACCAGCGCGCCGGCGGCTTCGGCTCGGCGGTGCTCGAGACCCTCGCCCGGGAGCCCGGCGCCAAGGCGCGCGTGCGCTGCCTCGCGATCCCCGACCGCTACGTCGTGCACATGTCCTCGCGCGACGAACAGCTCGCGTCAGTAGGCCTCGCGACCTCGGACCTCGTTCGCGCCGTCGAGCAGGGCCTGGTCGGCGTCAAGGTCTAAGGATGGAGGCCTTCGAGCGCGTCCTGGTCCTGGCCGACCAGCGCAAGCCTCAGGTGCTGACCTTCCTGCCCGAGCTCGAGGCCTGGCTCGCCGAGCGCGGGCTCTCCACCGAGGTCATTCGCGAGGTCCGCGGCCTCGAGCGCAGGCCTCCCGTGCGCCCGGACCTGGTCCTGGTGCTCGGCGGTGACGGCGCGATGCTCGGCGCAGCGCGCGCCTTCGCGGCCGACCCGGTGCCCATCCTCGGGGTCAACTTCGGCTACCTCGGGTTCCTGTCCGGCACCCCGCACCAGCGCAGCCTCGAGGTGCTCGCCGGCATCCTCGACGGGAGCTCGACACCCGAGCCGCGCATGCGCCTGATCGCCGAGGTGGGCGAGCGCCGTGCGGTCGCCCTGAACGACGTGGTGCTGCAGCGCGGCTCCCACCAGGGACTCCTGACCGCCGGCCTGTGGGTCGATGGCGACTGGGTCACGACCTACCGCGGCGATGGCCTGATCCTGGCGACCCCGAGCGGCTCGACGGCCTACTCGCTCGCGGCCGGCGGGCCGGTGCTGGCCCCGTCGATGCTCGGCATCGTCGCGACGCCCCTGTGCAGCCAGGGCTTGTCCAACCGCCCGATCGTGCTGCACCCGGACGCCGAGCTCGAGGTCGAGGTCACCTCGGCGACGGGCATCACGACCCTGGTCGTCGACGGCCAGGCCTTCTACCCGCTCGAGCCCGGGGCCCGGTTCCGGATCCACAGCCATCCGGTTC
>JARGPD010000259.1 GCA_029212845.1 Planctomycetota bacterium | reverse complement strand
ATTGGGACAACGCCCCTGGTCCCCAGGGCCCCCTGCTCTCCCTCGCCGCCCCAGCATTCCTGGGAGTGCCGGCGCTCGGCTCCGGGCTCGCCGTTGGTGACGTCGACCGGGACGGCTCCCCCGACCTGGTCGTTGGCCCGGGCAGCGCGGGGGGCGGAGCCCCCGCCCCCGGGCGGGTGCGGCGGGGCGTTGGCGGGGGCCACTCCCCCCCCCGCTCCCGGGGCGGGGCGGGTGCGGCCACGGCCGGTCAGCTGGTCCTAGCTGACTTCGATCTCGACGGGGACCTGGACCTGGTCGTCGCCATGTCGGCCGACGCCCACACCGGGGTCGGCGGCTCTCCCGATCGCCTCCTCTGGAACGATGGCGCAGGAGGCTTCGTCGAAGACCTAGCCTTCACCAACGCCGCCTTCAACGACCCGATCCTGGGCACGACCTCGCTCGCTGTTGGCGACATCAACCAGGATGGAGCACCCGAGCTCTTCCTCGGCAAGAGCGATCCGATCGGGCAACAAGGAGTACCGGGTGAGCAGAATCGTCTGGTCTACATCTTCGGCCCGGGCTCCTTCTTCGACCTGACGAGTTTGAGCATGCCGGCGATCGAGGACAACACCAACGACCTGACGCTGGTCGACGTCGACCTCGATGGCGACCTCGACCTGGTCGCCGCGAACACGCGCAGCTCCGTGCCCGCCAACGCCAGCGGCGACCTGCTCATCAACCAGGGCGGTGACCAGGGTGGAGCCCCTGGCTCCTTCCTCGATGTTGCCGATCCCGGCCTGGAGGCGGTCGCGTCCCAGGTCATCCGTCTGGGTGTCGTCGCCTTCGACGCGGACAACGATGGCGACAGCGACCTGCTCTTCACGACCCACGACCTGCCGCCCGGGTCGCTCCAGCCGCTGTACCTGAACCAGGGCGGGGCCCAGGGCGGCAGCATCGGCAGCTTCGCCCTGGCCAGCTGGTTCGACCCCGGCGACTTGATCGTAGAAGACGCCTGCGTGACCGACCTCGATCGCGACGGCGACCTCGACCTCCTCTTGCCATCCACCGGCTCGCTCAGCGGAGACCCCGCTGGCAGCGACCTGCATCTCTTCCTGGGGCAGACCGCGCTCTAGCGATCGCCTCCTAACCACCCCACCGAACCCCACCATGCGCACGCTCTTCTTGCTTCCCTTGCTCGCCGGCTTCGCGGCCGCCGACGTCACCACCTTCGACGGCCAGGTCGCGCCCGCCTTCCGCGGCGAACCCGGCGCTCGCTACGACGCCTACGACGTCTTCACCTCGGCTGCCCTGACGCCCAACACCGCCGACCTAGGGGGTAGCCACCTGGGCTCGAGCCTGACCCAAGCAGATCCCGCCGCGATCCTCACCAGCACCGGCAACATCTACGACTTTGCGGGCCCCTCGGACTTCACTCTCGCGCTCCACAACACAGCCGAGCTCGAGCAGCTCAGCCTCCAATTTCAGCTCACGGGAACGGGCATCGACCCGGCCTCGGTGCTGCTGGAGTATGTGGACGCCCTTGGGGCGAGCCAGAGCCTGGCGCCCTCGGCGGTCGTCGACCTGAACCTCGCCGACCCCGGCGAGACCCAGTACACCTGGAGTGCGCTCGCGGGGCTCGGCGTGAGCGACGCGAGCGTTCGCTTCGGCGCCCTCGGCGCGCACATGTCACTCGACGTCGTGCTCGTCGACGCGCTCCTTGGCTCGCCTTCCCTCCAGGCCGACACGACGGTCGCCTCCTTGGCCGCCGGCGGAGTCCAGCACTTGACCTTGGACGCTGGCTCGAGCCGCGCCGGCGACATCTACTGGGTGCTCACCTCGGCCAGCGGCACGACCCCGGGACTGCCCCTCGGAGACGTCACCCTGCCCCTGAACTTTGACGCCTTCACGACCGCGAGCCTCCTCGGTGCGGATGGCCCGCTGTTCCAGAACACCTTCGCGCCGCTGGACGCCTTCGGCCAGGGCAGCGCCAGCCTGAGCGTCCCCCCCGGCCTCTCCCCGTCCTTCGCCGGGCTCACGCTGAACGCGGCCTTCCTCACGCTCGATCCCATCACCCTCGCGGTCGAGTACGCGAGCGACACCACCTCGCTGACCCTGCTGCCCTAGTCCCGAGCCATGTCCACCCCCATCAACCAACTCTGCTGCCAGACCCTCTCCATGGTCTTCGGCTTCTGCATCGGAGACCCGGAGCTCGAGCGCCTGGGCCTGCTGGGCCCGGCCTCCCCGCGCGGGGCGGCCGTGCGCTTGCGCGCGCTCAGCTACCTGCGCCAGGCCTGTCACAAGCAACTAGCCGTCGCCCGCAACGTGTCGGACCTCCTAGACCTCGAGTACGCGGGCACGGTCCTGCTGGTGCGCGACCTCGACGAGCATGGTGCGAGCCGCATCGTCGAGCTGTGGAGCGCCTCCCCCTGTGGCCAAGCCCTGCCCGGACTCGTCTGGGCCCTGTGCACCGACCCGCGCCCAGGCGTGGTCCGCGCCGGACAGCAGCTGGCCGTGGCCGCTAGCTGGCTGGGCCAACGCCGGCTCGTCGAGGATCAAGCCCACGCCGCCCGAAGCGGCCCACGCACTGCCGCCTGACCGGAGCTCCCCATGCAACTACGATCCACCACAGTCCTGGCCCTGCTGCTCGCCGGCGTAGCAGCTGCCCTGCTCGGCGCATGCCAAGACGTCGCCGGGGCCTCACCTGGCGGCGCCAAGCAAGTCGGCGTGCTGCTCGTCAATCAC
>JARGPD010000111.1 GCA_029212845.1 Planctomycetota bacterium | reverse complement strand
GTTCGCGTGGCGCCCCAGCGCTGGCGGCGGCGCAGCTCGGCGGCCAGGGACCGTGCGGCGGCCGCGAGCTCGGCGGCGCTCATGGACGGTCTCCTGGTCCCTCGGGACTAGCGGCGCGACCCGGTTGCCAGGTCGTGCCCTGGATACCGGGCAGCAGCGGCCCGAACGCGCAGGGGGCCAGGCGCGCGCGGGCAGGAGGCTCGGCCGCGCGGACCGAGGTGATGGGGGAGCTCGCCATGGACCTACAGGATACTCGATCTTGGCCGGGAACTTGGCACTCGAGCGGGTCCGCGCAAGCTGCTGGGTACCCCTGGCCCGGGAGGTGTGTAGGATCCCTCGCCATGCCAGCGCACACCAACCGCCAACTGCTTCCCCTGCTCGTCATCCTGCTCTTCGGCTTCGCCTGCGGGGGCGAGCCGACGGACTCCGCCGACCCCGCGGCGACGCCCCTCGTCGGCCCGCGGGAGGACGAGCCGCGCTCCGACGACCCGCGCCTAGCCCGTGGTCGCGAGGCCCTCGAGGCCGGGCAGCTGGACACGGCCTTGACCCTGGCCGAGCAGCTCGGCAGCTCGTCCGGTGTCGAGGGCCCGCTGCTGCGCGCCCGCGCCCTGTTCCTGGGCCGCGACCCCGTCGGAGCCCTCGCGGCGGTGGCCGAGGCGCGCAGCCTGGCTCCCACCGACAGCCGCGTCTTCGCCACCGGCGCCGAGTTCCTGGCCCTCGGTCGGCGCGGCGCGGACGCCGAGGACGAGCTCACCCGCGGCACCGAGCTGGCCGGCCCGAGCCCGGACCTGGCCCGCGCCCGCGCGATCCTGGCCTTGACGCGCCCCGGCCAGGGCGCGCTGGCCCTAGCCCTCCTGAATCAAGCCATCGAGGCGGATCCGCGCCTGCCCTACTGCACCTGGCCGCGCTCCCAGGCCGAGCTCCTAACCGGGCGCCTGGTCCTCGGCCAGGGCGACATCCCGGGCGCCCTCGAGCACGCCGCCCGGGCCATCGAGCTGGCGCCGGACCTGGCCGAGGCCCACGAGCTGACCGGCGACGCGATGTCCTCGGGCGGCGACCTGATCGGTGCGATCGTGGCCTACGAGCGCGCGGCCGAGCTGGGCATCGACGTGCGCCTCTCCCTCGCGGACGTGCACACGCGCGCGGCCATGTTCTCGCGCACCGCCGGCGATCACCTGGCCGCCGAGAAGCACTACCTGGACGCCCTCGCTTTGGGGCTGTCCCGGGAGCAGCTGAGCTCCGGTGCCGACTACCTGGCCGAGCGGGCCAACGAGGCCCACCACGCCGGGGTCGCCGCCCGCATCCGCGGCCAAGCGGACGTCGCCGCGGCCGAGCAGGCGCGCGCCCTGCAGCTGAACCCGGGCCACGTCGGCGCGCGCCACGAGCTGGCCAGCATGCGCTTCGAGATCGCGGACTACGCCGGGGCGGCGCTCCTGTGGCGGGGGCTGTTCGAGGAGGAGCTCGCGCTCAGCGGGGACGGCGCCAGCCACCTGAACCTGGCCCGCGCCCTCAAGAACCGCGGCCTCCCCGACCGCGCCCGCGAGGCCCTAGAGGCCTATCTGGACGCCTGGCCCGACGGCGCCTTCGCGCCCGAGACCGAAGAGATGCTGGGTCGGCTGCCCTGACCTGGACCGAGGCCCACGGCTGGTGCTGGACCCGGCGGCTTTGGGGCCCATAATGAGTTGACGCCCCGTGCGCCTCCTCTGCGGGCGGACGCCTCCGCCCGATTCCCCGCTCGAAGGCCAAGAACCGACCATGAAGAACGACCCCAACCTGTTCGAGGCCTTCACGGACGTGGCCAAGCGGGGCAAGCGTGAGGAGAGCGCGGGCGGCCCCATGGCCCCCGCGGCCAAGCCGCGGAGCAGCCCCGCGGGTGGGGGACTCGGCGTCGAGCTGCAGCCGCGGCTGATCGTGCTGCTCGCGGTGCTCATCGGGCTCTCGTTCTTCGCCGGCTACGCGGTCCGTGGTCCCGGCGACCAGGTCCAGGCGTCCGGACCCGAGCCAGCCGCCGGGCTCGACCTGCAGCCGAGCACCAGCTCCTGGGAGCCCGAGACCAGCGCCGGGACGGGCGACCCAGCCCCGGGCGCAGGCACCGAGAAATCCTCCGTTTCGGAGCTTTCCAGGGCCTCAGGCCTTTACAACGCGGACAATCGCTATACCGTCTTGGCGATCACGTACGCGGATCTCCCTTCACTCGAGACTCGCGCGCGGAGCACTGCACAGTATCTCAGGGACCAGGACCTGCCGGCCTTCGACCCCGTCAAGCGGGGGGACAAGATCGAGATCCTCGTCGGAGCGAAGCCCACCAAGAGCGAGCTCCAAGGCGTCCTGACGAAACTCCAGGGCACGCGCGGACCGAACGGAGGGAGCTTCGACTTCAAGTCGGCGCTGCTGGTCCGCATCGACTCCCACGTGGATCGCAACTGATCCCCAAGCTCACCACCACGACTCAAGAGGAAAGCACCATGTCCATCCACCGTAGCCTCCGCGGCGTCAACACCCTGGTCGGTGAGCGCAGCGTCCTGACCCGCGTCGAGCGCATCGAGCGGCTGGCCAAAGAGGGCAAGTTCGACCTCGAGAGCGACTCGCCCCTGGGCCTGCCCAAGGTGCGCACCAAGTTCAACATCTCGGTCGGCAAGAAGGCCCGCGCCCTCGCTGACGCCCGTGATGAAGCCATCGGGCAGCTGGAGAGCAAGGGCTGAGACCCGCCTCCGCGCCAGTCCTCGAGGTCTTCGCTTCCTATCAGGGCGAGGGCCTCTTCGTTGGTGAGCCCGAGACCTTCCTCCGCCTGGGGGGCTGCCCCCTGCGGTGCCGCTACTGCGACACGGCTTGGTCCTGGGCCGTGCCCGCCGACTCGGAGGAGTGGCTGACGCCCTTCGGGGCGATGCTGAAGGTGGCGGCGGCCGAGCGCGACCCGCGCCTGCCGATCGCCGTCACCGGTGGGGAGCCCCTGGCCTGGCCCGAGTTCCTCCTGGGGCTGGGCGACGTGGCCGGCGACCGACCCCTGCGGCTCGAGACCTCGGGCCACGACCTGGATGCCCTGGCCGCGGTGCTCCCGCGCTTCGATCACCTGAGCCTGGATCTGAAGCTGCCGGATGACCTGGCGCCGCCGGTGCTCACTGACTTCGAAGCGAAGGGCCTGGCGGTGACCGCGCCGCCGAGCACCGCCACCGACTGGGACTCCCACCGCACGCGCCAGCTGGCCCTGTGCCGCGAGCACATCGAGCGCGGCGGCACCGTCGCCCTCAAGCTGGTGGCGACCGCCGGGACCGATCCGGCCGCCTTCGATCCGATCCTGGCCGACCTGGCCCGCCTGGCCCCCGACCTGCCGCTCTTCCTGGCTCCGGCCACCCCGCCCCGCGAGGGCAGTCCCTTTGATCTCGTGCCCGTCGACGGCGTGCTCGAGCGCGCCCTCGACCTCGACCTCCTCCCCCGGGTCCTGCCCCAGCTGCACCGCGCCCTTGGCATCCGCTAGCGCCGTGCGCTCCGCACCCTCCCTTCGGTCATGAACCCCCGCATCGCAATCGTCGGTCGCCCCAACGTGGGCAAGTCCACCCTGACCAACCGGCTCGCCGGTCGGCGGGTCTCGATCACCGAACCGACCGCCGGGGTGACCCGTGACCGCATCTCGGTCGGCGCGACGATCCGCGGCGACAGCGGCAGCCGCTACGTCGAGCTGGTCGACACCGGCGGCATCGGCATCGTCGACCGCGACGACCTCGGACCCCACGTGGAGGGGCAGGTCGCGGCGGCGGTCAAGATCGCCGACCTGGTGCTGTTCATGGTCGACGCGCGCGACGGCGTGACGCCCCTGGACCAGGAGGTCGCGCGGCTCTTGCGCGGCATCAAGACGCCGGTGCTGCTCCTGGCCAACAAGGCCGAGTCCGAGAAGATCGGCTGGGAGGTCGACGCCTTCTACAAGCTCGGCATGGAGCGCGATCCGATGCCGATCAGCGCTCAGAACGGCAACGGCCTCGATGACCTGATCCAGGCCATCTGCGAGCTCTTGCCCGAGGCCACGGACGACGAGGTCCGCGTCGAGCCGACCCTCAAGCTGGCCATCGTCGGGCGCCGCAACGCGGGCAAGTCGACCCTGGTCAACGCCTTCGCCGGGGACGAGCGCGTGATCGTGAGCGAGATCCCGGGCACGACCCGGGACGCGGTCGACGTGCTGCTCGAGCGTGACGGCGAGACGGTCATGGTGATCGACACCGCCGGCGTGCTGAAGAAGAAGAAGATCGACGACGCGGTCGCGTTCTACTCGGACGCGCGCGTGCACAAGGCGATCCGGCGGGCCGACGTGGTGGTGCTGCTCTTCGAGGCCGAGCGGCCCCTCTCGGCCCTCGAGAAGCGCCTCGCGCGCTTCATCGTCGACAACCACAAGCCCCTGGTCCTGGGCGCCAACAAGTGGGACCTCGTCGATGGGGACGTCTCGCCGACGGACTTCCGCAAGTACCTGGACGACGAGCTGCCGGGCGTGCGCTTCGCCCCGGTCTCGTTCCTCTCCGCGAAGAACGGCGACGGCGTCTGGGACACCCTCGACCTAGCCCGCGACTTGTTCCGCCAGGGCTCGACACGGGTCAAGACGGGCGAGCTGAACCGGGTGCTCGAGGACGCCCTCAAGGCCCGCGTGCCCAGCTCGAAGGGCTACCGCGTGAAGGTCTACTACGCCACCCAGGTGGACACCAACCCGCCGACCTTCGTGCTGTTCGTCAACGACCGGCGCCTGATCGGCAAGGACTGGCTGCGCTACCTCGAGCACCGCCTGAAGGAAGCCTTCGAGTTCGACGAGATCCCGATCCAGATCCTGGTCCGCAACCGCGAGCGTCGGACCGAGTCGCCGATCTAGCCAGCCCGCGCTCGCCGGGCCCGGCGGAGTCTGGGCCTCGGCGGGGCTTTTGTATCGAGAGGGGCGGTTCCCGGTGCCGATATGCTGCACAATGCCGCCCATGTGCAGACTCCCCGCCCTCCTGGCCTTCCTGGCCATGACCTTCTTCGCGTCCTGCTCCACGACCCCGAAGGAGCCCGATCCGAGCTGGATCACCGGGGAGATCGTGGCGCCCTCCGAGGGCGTGCTGTGGACCTCGACCCTGACCAATCTCGGGCGCCTCGGCTACCCGGTGGGCTCCCAGGCGAACCGCGCGGCGATGACCATCGTGAGCGGCTGGAAGAACCAGCTGGCACCCTTCCGCGGCAAGGGCTTCCGCCAGAAGGTCGACATGAGCCTGGTCCGCCAGGACGAGCTCGACGAAAGCGGCCAGCCGGTCTGGGACGTGACCCTGCGCGTCATGGTCCAGGCCAACATGTCCCTGGTGCGGCCCCTCGATCCCTCCTACGCCGAGTGGGAGTGGCGCGACGACGACGTCCTCGAGGCCTCGATCATCCTGCGACACATCCAGACCGACTTCCTCCCGCCGGACATCCTCCTGCGCGAGGACAAGGAGACCGAGGGCTACGTTCCCGCCTCCGTCAACCCGAACTGATCCCCCCATGTCCCCACGGGAAACAGAGATCCCCGGCCACGCCGGCGGAGCGCACGCCTCGTCGATCGTCGGCGAGGTGGACGACGGCTGGGTCACGTCCAGGCCTCCCAAGCTGGTCGAGGCCTTCCTGCGCGTGTTCCTCTTCCCGCGCATCCTGGTCCGCCACCGGGACCTGATCGTCAGCAGCGTCAAGCGCGAGCTCGCCAGCCGCTTCCAGGGCACCCTGCTCGGCTTCCTCTGGCCGCTGGTGCACCCGCTGTTCATCTTCGCGGTGTACTACTTCATCTTCACCAAGCTGCTGAGCTTCAAGATGCCCAACCTGCAGCCCGGCCAGGAGTCGGCCATGGGCGTGTACATGTTCATCGGCGTGCTCGTCTGGGCCGCCTTCGGCGAGAGCCTCGGGCGCGGCTGCAACGTGATCGTCGAGAACGGCAACCTGATCAAGAAGCTGGCCTTCCCCAGCGAGGTGCTGCCGCTCAACATCGTCATGGCGAACATCGTGACGATGCTGTTCGGCGTGGCGATGTACCTGGTCGCGACGATCTTCACGTCGGTCTGGGAGGCTCCGGGCATCGAGCTGCTCTGGATTCCGGTGCTGCTCGTGCTGCAGATCCTGTTCACCTACGGCCTGGCGATGTTCCTCGCGACCCTGCAGGTGTTCCTGCGCGACACCGCCCAGGTCGTCGCGATCGTGGTCACCGTGTGGATGTTCCTGACGCCGCTCTTCTGGGTGCCCGAGGCGATCCCGCAGATCGGCGGCTACCTGCCTTTCATCGAGGGCAACCCGATGAACCACCTGGTCTTCGCCTGGCGCGAGGTCCTGATGGGGGTCGACGGCGTGCTGGCCGAGGTGCTCAACTACACCAACGACGTCGCGATCCCGTACCAGAACGCGAAGGTCGACGAGGCCCTCGCCGCGGGCCTCGTGCCCGAGGTCGGCAAGCTCGACCCGCTGGTCTACGCGCACTCGTTCCTGGGCTCGATCAAGGCCTTCGCGGCCTGGAGCGTCGGCACCTTCATCGCCGGCTACACCTTCTTCATCGTGGCCCAGCGCCGCTTCGCCGACGAGGTCTAGATGAGCCGCGAATTCTCCCTCGAGGTCGAAGGCCTCGGCAAGTCCTACCGGATGTACCAGAGTCCGTTCCGGCGCATCCTCGAGGCCGGCACCGGCGGCCGCGTGAAGGGCCACCATGAGTTCTGGGCCCTGAAGGACATCAACTTCAAGATGCGCCCGGGTACGTCGCTCGGCCTTTGCGGTGCCAACGGCGCGGGCAAGTCGACCCTGCTCAAGGTGCTCGCCGGCACGACCTCGCCGAGCGAGGGTCGCTACCGCATGAACGGCCGCGTGGCCAGCCTGCTCGAGCTCGGTGCCGGCTTCCACATGGACTTCACCGGCCGCGCGAACATCTTCATGAACGGCATCATGATGGGGTTCAGCCGGCGCGAGATGGCCGCCAAGGTCGACGAGATCATCGAGTTCGCCGAGCTCGGCGACTACATCGACGAGCCGGTGCGGACCTACTCGTCGGGCATGGGCCTGCGGCTCGGCTTCAGCGTGGCGGTCGCGGTCGACCCTGACATCCTGATCATCGATGAGGTCTTCGCGGTGGGGGACATGTACTTCCAGAAGAAGT
The DNA here is from genome assembly GCA_029212845.1 of Planctomycetota bacterium. Taxonomy (GTDB): domain Bacteria; phylum Planctomycetota; class UBA1135; order UBA1135; genus JARGPD01. Next base: position 9,205 of record JARGPD010000111.1, on the reverse strand, counting down.
GCGTCGACCGCATCTACGACTTCAAGCGCAAGGGCAAGACGATCCTGTTCTGCAGCCACAGCCTCTACGACGTGCGCCAGATGTGCGACGACGCGATCTGGCTGAAGAACGGCAACGTGGCGGCGATCGGCAACTCGGTCTACACCACCAACGAGTACACCTCCTTCCAGCGCGACCACATCCATGAGGATGGTGAGAACCCGCTGTCGGGCGAGTACCCGGACATCTCCCCGGAGATGCTCGCGGGTCGCAAGCTGCCCAAGGTGCTCGACGCGCGCATGTACCGGGTCGGCACCGACGACGAGGCCTACGAGGTCAACTCCGGCGACTCGATCGAGCTGCGCATCTGGTGGCAGAACCCCGACCCCGCGGAGACGCCGATCAACCTTGGCATGGGGCTCCTGCGCCAGGACATGACGACCTGCGGCGGCCACGGCACGCACCTCGACGGCGTCAAGCTCGAGGGCACGTCGGGCTGCACTGTTCTGCGCATGCCGAACCTGCGCCTGTTGGCCGGCCAGTTCCTGGTCCCGATCCTCTTGATGGACGGCGAGGGCGTGCACAAGTACCAGGAGTTCCTGCTGCCCGAGAACCTGGTCGTGCGCAACGAGACCAAGGAGGTCGGGCTGTTCCGCTTCGAGCACGAGTGGGCCGATCGCTCCGACCTGCCGGTCCCGACCAGCAAGTCCGAGGAGGCTCCGGCGTGAGCCGAGGCCAGCGCCTCACGGCCCTGATCGTCAACTACAACTCGGGCAGCTACACCTGGGCCTGCGCCGTGTCGCTCGAGCTCGAGTGGCAGGCCCTCGGCCGCGACCGCGCCGACCTCGAGCTGATCGTGGTCGACAACGCCTCGCCCAGCGACCAGTCAGAGCAGCTCGCGCACCTCGAGGAGCGCGGCGTGAAGGTCGTCCGCAGCCGGGAGAACCTAGGCTACGCCGGCGGCATGAACCTCGGCCTGGCGAGCTCGGCCGAGGACGCGCGCCCCGACGACCTGGTCGCGATCCTCAACCCCGACCTCTACTTCCTGCCTGGCAGCCTCGGGGTCCTGGTCGACTACATCTCGACCCACCCGGACGTCGGCGCCGTCGACCCGCGCGCCTTCATCGACCCGGCCTGCGGCCTGAACCTGCCGCGCAACCTGCTGCCGACCCTGGTCGACCACACCTGGATGGCCCTGGCCCAGATGAGCCCGGCAGTGTGCCGCGCCTACAGCCGCCGGCGCCTGAAGAAGGCCCTGCCCTGGTGGCGCGCCGAGGAGCCGCTCGAGGCCGAGATGCTGTCGGGCTGCTGCCTGTTCCTGCGTCGCGGCGTGGTCGACGAGCTGCCGCACCTGATGGACCCGCGCTACCCGCTGTACTACGAGGACACCGACCTGTTCCGCGAGCTCGTCGCCCGTGGCTACAAGCTGGTGCACCACGGCGGCGCGCGCGTCCTGCACCACTGGTCGCGCTCGACCGGCCTGGTGGGTGGCGCCGCCGAGACCGAGGCCGGGCGCCGCTACGCGGTGGCCCAGGAGGCCTACTACCGGAAGTTCTACGGCGGTCTCGGTGCCGCCTGGGTGCGGCTCGTGAACAAGGCGGTCGAGCGCTGGCCGCGCAAGCTCTACAACCGGCCGATGCACGCGCTGGTCGAGCTCGGCAGCTTCGTCGAGCCGATCCACGTGGACCTGCCGCGCGACAGCCGCTTCCTGGTCGAGATGGGCATGGCGCCCAACTGGCTGCTCTCGGCCGGCATCTTCGGCACCGGCACGGCCTGGACCTGCCCGCCCGAGACCTGGGCCTGGTTCTTCCAGGCGCGCTACTTCATGCGCATCCTGGACGTCGACTCCGGCGAGCTGCTGGGCGCTTGGACCTTCGAGAAGAGCGTCCCCGGCCGCGACAACCCCATGGACCCCGCCGAGTTCGACCATGCGTAATCCCCGCGCTCCCTTCCCCGAGGCCCTGGCCCAGCCGCCGGCTGGCCGCGTGCTCTTGCTCGCGCCCCATGCCGACGACGACGTGCTCGGTCCCGGCGGCACGATCCGGCTGCACCGCCAGGCCGGCGACGAGGTCAAGGTGGTCGTGCTCTATGACGGCGCTGCGGGCGATCCCGAGGGGCGCTACGGCCGCGACGAGCTGGTCGCCCTGCGCCAGGAAGAGGCCCGGCGCGGCGGCGCGCACCTGGGGCTCGACGACTACGAGTTCTGGGGCTACCCCGAGGGGCACATGCCCGGGCCGGGCGAGTTCCAGGCGGCGGTCGACCGCGTCAAGGCGACGATCCAGAGCTACCAACCGGGCGTGATCTACGCGCCCTGGGTGGGGGAGTACCACCTGGACCACCACATCGCGAGCCGCGTCACGCGCGCCGCGATCGGCGAGCTCGGCTGGGACGGACGGGCCCTCGGCTACGAGGTCTGGACGCCCCTGATCGCGCGCTGGATCGTCGACATCAGCCCGGTGATCGAGGACAAGACCGCGGCCCTCTCGGAGCACAAGAGCCAGCTCGAGTACTCGGACTTCCTGCACATGGCGCTCGGCCTCTCGGCCCAGCGCAGCCTGTACCTGCCCAAGGGGTCGCGCCACGGTGAGGCCTTCTGCTCGCTGATCGATCCCGACACCGAGAGCTGCGGCCACGACCACTAGCCCGCCGTGCGCCTGCTCCTCGTCACCCAGCACTTCGCGCCCCACTTCGAGGGTGGCACGGAGACCGTCGTGCGCGCCGCCGCCCTGGCGCTGCAGGCGGCGGGGCACGAGGTCGCCGTGCTGGCCGGCCGCGACATCCCGGGTCTGGACGAGGCCGCCCTCGCTGGAGGCGCCGGGCGTGAGGAGCGCGACGCCCGCGCGGACGGCGGCCTGCGCGTGATCCACGTCCCGCCGCGCGCCGCCGACGGCGCCCAGCCGCTCAACGACCGGCTGATGCTCGAGCGCCCGGCCCTCTTGGACGCGCTCGTCGCCGAGGTGCGCGCCTTCGCCCCTGACCTCGTCCACGTGCACCACTTCGCGACCCTGTCCCTGGGACTGGTCCCGGCCCTCGCGGCCGCGGGCATCCCCGTGGTCGTCTCGCTGCACGACCTGTTCAGCACCTGCCCGCGCTTCTTCCGGGTGTCGCCGGTCGTGCCCGCCTGTCCGCCGCCGGGCTCGCTCGAGGGCTGCTCGGCGTGCATCGAGGGCGAGTCCGTCGGCGTGCCCCTGGCCGTGCTCGAGGAGGCCTTCCGCGAGCGCCGCTACCGCTTCGCGCGCGAGCTCGACGCCGCCGACCTGCTGCTGGCCCCGAGCCAGAGCCACGCGCGGCGCCTCGAGGCCGAGCTCGAGCGCGAGCCCGGCAGCATCGCGGTGGTCGAGAGCGGCCTGGTCGCACCCCTGCCGCGCCTCGCCCCGCCGGCCCCGCTCGGTCCGGGCGAGCCCCTGGTGCTGGTCTACTTCGGACACCGCGCCCGGGTGAAGGGCCTGGCCGAGCTGGCCGTGGCGATCGTCGAGACGGCGCGCTTGGGTGCGCGTGGCCTGCGCCTGACCTGCCTGGGTTCGGGCCTCGAGCCCGAGCTCGACGCCGTGCTGACCGCGACCTTCGAGGCCGCCCGGGTGGAGGGCCTCGACGTGGCCCTCGAGCTGGGCTCGAGCTACGAGCGCAGGGACCTGCCGAGGCTGGTGGCCGGTGCCCACTTGGCCGTGTTCCCGAGCCGCGCGCCCGAGAGCTACGGCCTGGTCGTCGACGAGGCCCTGGCCCTCGGCCTGCCGGTCCTGTGCGCGGCCAGCGGCGCCCTCGCCGAGCGCCTGCCCCCGGGCGCGGGCCAGGCCCTGCCCGCACCGGCCCCCGGCGCCGCCGCCGACCCGCGCTGGGTCGCCGAGCTGGTCGCCCTGTGCGAACAACCCTCGCGCCTGGAGGAGTGGCGCGCCGCGATTCCGGATAGGATCCCTGGCCCCGACGTCCTGGCCCGGCGACTCGCCGAGCACTACGCCCCCCTCGTCCATTGAGCTCACTCTATCCCGCCCTGGCCGACCCGAACGGGCTGCCCAAGCGCGTCCTGGTCTTCGCACCCCACGCCGACGACGAGGTCTTTGGCTGCGGCGGCATGCAGGCCTTCCACGCCGAGCGCGGGGACACCGTGCGCGTCGTGATCGTGACCGACGGCGCCGGCGGCGACCCGGCCGGTCTCGAGGCCGACATCGCTCGCACCCGCCAGGACGAGAGCCGCCGCGCGGGGGCCGCCCTCGGCGTGACCGACTACCGCTTCCTGGACTTCCCCGACGGCGGCCTCGCATCGGCCCACGGCCTGGTCGAGGCCCTGCTCCAGCAGCTGGACGAGGCCCCCGGCGAGGGCGAGCTGCTCTGCTACGCGCCGAGCCTCCAGGAGATGCACGCGGACCACCGCGCCCTGGCCCACGCGACCCTGGCAGCGGTGGCCTCCTTCCACGCGCGCGGCGGCGTGCTGCGCCTCTTGCTGTTCGGCATCAACGCGCACGTCCAGGCCAACCTCCTGTTCGACACCAGCGCCACCTTCGCCAAGAAGCGCCGCGCGGTCGAGTGCTTCGAGAGCCAGCTGGCCTACCACGACCTGGTGGCCAAGACCGAGGCCACGGATCGCGCGCGCACGGTCAACATCGAGGACTCCAGCATCTACCAGGTCGAGGGCTTCCTCGAGCTGCGTCCCAGTCGCACCGAGGACTACCGCGCGGCCATGTCGCTGCTGATGGGCGAGGTCTTCCCGAGCGCGGCGGTGGCCGACGCCGAGGACGCCTTCGCGGCGACGGCGGTGATCTCGGTGTGGAACCGCATCGAGGAGCTGCGGGCGAACCTCGACGGCCTCCGGGCCCAGCTGCTGCCCTTCGCCGAGGTGGTCGTGGTCGACAACGCGAGCTCCGACGGCACGCCCGAGATGGTCGCTGACGAGTACCCCGAGGTGCGCCTGATCCGCATGCCCAACTCGGACTACGGCGCCTGCGAGACCTTCAACATCGGTTTTGCGAGCGTGACGACGCCGCTGCTCGCGATCCTGGACGACGACGTGGTGCTGCCGCCGGACTGGCTGCAGAAGTGCGTCGAGCGCCTGGCCGCTGAGCCCGACTCGACCGCCGTGATCTCGACCAAGGTCGTCGAGCCCGAGATGCCCGAGAGCTACAAGAACTCGGAGTCGGTCAACTCCGAGCGCTACATGAGCACCTTCCGCGGCTGCGGCAGCCTGGCGCGCACCGCGGCCCTGCGCGAGGTCGGCTGGTACGACGAGTACCTGTTCATCTACGGCAACGAGCGCGACCTGACCTGCCGCCTGTTGAACGCGGGCTACCGGGTGCTGCAGTTCCCCGGCGCCGTGACCTTCCACCGCCAGCCCTTCGGCGTGCAGATGGGCAAGCGCAGTCTCTACTTCCACGCCCGCAACGCGTGGATCACGATGCTCAAGTACGCGCCGCTCGGGGACCTGGTGCGCATGCCGTGGCTGGTGCTGACCCGGGTGCTGCTGCGCGGCAAGGAGGCCGAGGCCGGTGGCGAGGTCACCGACGCGACCGGCACGATCGGCATCGGCTCGGCCGTGCGCGAGACGCCGGGCGCCCTCTGGATCCTGGTCAAGGCCAGCTTCGGCGTCCTGGCCGCACTCGGCCACGTGCGCCGCAACCGGGCGCCGGTCAGCTCCAAGGACTTCGACCTGCCGCTGTCCTGATGGGGGCCCGCGCAGCTGGTCTGGGGCCGATCTCGGCCGTCGTCTGCAACTACAACGGCGAGCACTACCTGCGCGCCTGCTTGAGCGCGCTGCTCGCCAGCGAGCTCGAGCTCGACGAGATCATCGTCGTCGACAACGGGTCCACCGACGCCAGCGTGGCCCTCGTGCGGGCCGAGTTCCCAGGGGCGCGGCTCTTGATCCTGCCGAGCAACGGCGGGCCGTGTGTGGCGCGCAACGCCGGCATGCGGGCGGCGCGCAACCGCTGGGTGCTGGCGGTCGACAACGACGCCATGATCCAGCCCGACATGCTGGGCAAGCTCGTCGCCGCCGCGGAGGCGCGCGAGGAGGTCGTGGCGGTGCAGCCGCGCAGCGTCTACGCCGACGAGACCACGCGCATCCACTACGACGGCGGGGCCTTCCACTTCGTCGGGCTCTACTCCCTGCGCAACTTCGCCGTGCCGCTCACCGAGGCCGTGGGGGAGGGCGTGCTCGAGGTCGACGGCTTGATCGCGATCTGCATCCTGTTCGACCGCGACGCCTTCGAGAAGGTCGGCGGCTACGACGAGGACTTCTTCATCCTGTTCGAGGACTTCGACCTGTCGATGCGCCTGCGCATCGCCGGGCACTCGCTCGTCTCGGTGGAGGACGCGCTCGTGCTGCACAGCGGCGGCACGCCCGGGATCAGCTTCCGCGGCGACGAGTACCCCAAGTTCCGCGCCTACTACCACTCGCGCAACCGCTGGATCCTCCTGTACAAGAACTACTCCGGACGTGCGCTGCTCGCGGCCCTGCCCGGCATCATGCTCTACGAGCTCGTCTGGGGCCTGTTCACCCTGCGCTCGGGGCACCTTGTCGCGCACCTCGCCGGCAAGCTCGACTTCCTGCGCTGCCTCGGCCGCATGCGGCCCAAGCGCCGGCGGGTCCAGGCCCAGCGGCGCCTCGGGGATCGCGCGCTGCTCGTCGGCGGGCCGGTGACCTTCTCGCCCCAGCTGGTCGCCAAGCCGACCAGCGCGCGGCTGGCCAGCTGCCTCGACTCGTGCCTGAAGACCCTCTGGCGGATGACGGGCTGGATCGCGCCCTAGGGCGTGTATCTTGTGTCGATGAAGGTGCTCCTCGTCAGCCACGACTTCCTGACCGCGCACCCCGCGGGGACGGAGATCTACACCTACCAGGTCGGGATCGCGCTCCAGGAGCGCGGGCACGAGGTGCACGTCTTCACGACGGAGAAGGACATCGCGCGCAAGAACCTCTCGGTCGAGGTGCGCGACTACGAGGGCCTGCCGGTCCACGAGCTGTTCAACAACCTCTACTACAACGACTTCGAGGAGACCTGGGACTACCCGGCGGCGGCGCGCTCCTTCGGCGTGCTGCTCGACGACCTCAGGCCCGACGTGGTGCATTTCATGCACCTGCTCTACCTGTCGGTGGCCTGCGTGGAAGAGGTCAAGAGGCGCGGCATCCCCGTGCTCTACACCCTGCACGACTACTGGCTGCAGTGCGCTCGCTTCGGCCAGCGTCGGTTCATCGACGGCTCGATCTGCCACGAGATCGACTTCGACCGCTGCGGCACCTGCCTGGCCGACTTCAAGTTCCGCCAGACCCGCGTCGAGCGCGCCGCGGGCAAGGCCATCGCCGCGGTCCGCAGCACGACGGGGCTGGACCTCGGCGGCATGGCGCGCGGGCTGCAGCGCGGGCTGCAGCGGCGCGTCCAGCGTGGCTCGCACCACATCGCCGGCACCAGCGACGCGTCCTCGGACCAGTCGGCCGCGGCGGCCATGGCGGCCGAGGTCGCCAAGCGCGACAAGGCCCTGCGGGAGCGCATCCTGCCGGCGGTCGACCGCTTCATCGCGCCCAGCAATTTCCTGCGCGAGCGCTTCCTCGAGTGGGGCATCCCCGAGGATCAGATCCACCACATGCGCACCGGCATCAGCCTGCGTGGCTTCCAGGACTTCCAGCGCAAGCCGGGCAACGGCAAGCGCATCGGCTTCATCGGGACCCTCGCACCGCACAAGGGCGCCCACGTGCTGCTCAAGGCCTGGGGCGCCCTGGACGCGGAGTCCAAGGCGGACGCGAGCCTGAGGATCTGGGGGCCGCCGGCCCACAACCCGACCTACGTGGCGCGGCTCGAGGAGCTGGCCCTGGAGGTCGGCGCCTCGGTCGAGGGCGAGCTCCTGCGCGCCGAGGTCTCCGACGCCCTCGCGGAGCTCGACCTGCTCGTGGTGCCCAGCATCTGGTACGAGAACTCCCCGCTGATCATCCTCGAGGCGCTCGCCACGCGCACGCCCCTGGCGGTCAGCGACCTCGGTGGCATGGCCGAGCTGGTCGAGCCGGGCGCCACGGGCTTCCACTTCAAGATGGGCGACGACGCGGACCTCGCGGTGCTCTTGCAGCGGGTGCTCGGCGATGCGTCCGAGCTGACCCGCCTCTATGGCGAGGACGTCGAGGTGCGCGAGGCCGCCGACGATGCGGAAGCCCTCGAGGAGACCTACCGCGAGTTCGTGCGCCGTCGCGTGCAAGCCGAGACCGAGGCCTAGGCGCGGCTTGAAGATCGCCCTCGTGCTGCACGGCTTCCCGCCCGAGCTGGTCGGTGGGACCGAGAACAGCGTGCAGGCCCTGGCCCGCGCGTTCGTGGCCATCGGCCACGAGGTCGTCGTGATCGCCGGCTCGATGCAGTGGGAGGGAGGCGCGCGCACCAGCACCGCCACCGACACCGACCCCGCTAGCGGTAGGCAGTACACGGTGCACCGCATCCACCGCAGCGATGCGTACTTCGACCACTGGCAGAAGGGCCACTCGCCCGTCGCCGGGCGCATGTTCGAGGAGCTGCTCGCCGCCGAGCGGCCCGACATCGTCCACGTCCAGCACTGGATCCGCCTGAGCCGCGACCTGGTCGTACGCGCGGCGCGCCTGGGCATCCCCAGCGTCGTGACCCTCAACGACCTCTGGTCCACCTGCCTGGTGGCCTTCCGGGTGCACCCCTCCGAGCGCGCCTTCTGCGAGCGCCGGCTGGCGCCCGAGAACTGCCTCGATTGCGCCGCTTACGTGCCCCCGCGCACGCCCTGGCTCGACCTCGACGAACAGGCCGCTGAGGTCGAGGCCCACCGCGCTAGCGCTGCCGCCGAGCTGGGCGCCGCGCGCGCGCTGATCGCGCCCAGCAGCGTGCACGCCCTGGCCGCCCTCGGCTGGCTAGGCCTGGAGGGCGCGCACCTCGAGGAGCGCGTCGTGGTGCTGCCCCCGGCCCGCGAGCCGGCCGCCACCGGCCGCGCGCCGAAGGCCGTGCCCGCGCGCTTCACCACGGACGAGCCCCTCGTGCTGGCCAGCTTCGGCCAGTGGAGCGAGCTCAAGGGCACCGACCTCCTGATCGAGGCCCTGGGCCTCCTGCCCGAGCCCGGCCGCGTGCGCCTGCTCCTGGCGGGCGGCGCACCCTTCCCGGCCTTCGCCGCCCGCGTCGAGCAGCTCGCCGCGGCATGCCCCGCCGCGGTGTGTCTGCTCGGCGGCTACGACCACAGCGACCTGGCCGCCCACCCGGTCGCGGGCGCGGACCGGGTCGGCACCGGCACCCGCCCCCCCGGG
>JARGPD010000110.1:11854-16352 GCA_029212845.1 Planctomycetota bacterium | reverse complement strand
CATCCGGCGCCATGACGACATCCTCCGCTCCGGTACGGCACCTGAAAGCCTCGCCGAATCCACCGATTCGCCTGCGTTTCCAGGCACGACACCGGAGCGGATGCTACCACCCAGGCATCCGAAGCACTTCTTCAACGGGCTGCTAGAGGAGACCGAGCTTGGCCAGGTCCTTGCGCGCGGCCTCGGCCCAGCCGCGGTTGGCGATGGGGGAGGCCGGCGAGGGGTGCAGCATGCGTCCGATCGAGAGGCCCCGGCGCACCAGCTCTCCGCCGAGCACGCGCCGGGCGCAGGCCTCGGCGAAGGCGCCGATGCCGACGACCCAGTCGGGCTCGAGCAGGTCGACGGTCCTGCGCAGGTAGTCGTCGCAGACCGCGAACAGGGGCGCGCGCTCGTCGGCCGGTAGCTTGTCCGGGGTGCGGTTGCGGCCGCCCTCCTCCATGAACGAGAGCGGGCAGTAGTTGACCGGGAAGTAGCGCGCGAAGAAGGCCTCGGGCGTGCCGAAGTCCTCGGCCGCCCAGCCGTACAGCCGCGTGCCGGAGACCTCGTTGCGCGTGCACGCGAGCCCATCGATCGGCCGCTTGGGGTGCTCGTGGTCGGGCCGCTCCACGGGCTCGTCGATTCCCATCCAGTCGCGCACCACGGTAACGTCGCCGAATGGCACGCCGGTCTGGGCCATGCCCCAGGGCCCGGGGTTCATAACCACCATCAGGGCGCGCGGCTTGCCGTCCGCGGGCCCGGCGGCGAAGGCGCCGCCCGCCAGTCGCAGGAAGGCCTCATGGGGTCGCCGCGCGTGCACGAGCGGGTCGTAGACGTGGGTGACGGGCTCGTGGAAGTCGAGCGCGTCGACCTCGTCCGCGAGGTCCTGGGAGAGCTTCGCCAGGGCCGTGGTGATGGAGACGGGCATGGGCAGAGGGTAACGCCTCGCGCGGCTGCTTGCGCTACAGCCCGAAGGTCACGGCGAGGGCGTTGGTCAGATCGACCGGGTTGGCCGGGTCGCCGGCGAACAGGTAGACCGCCTGGAAGTGCAGGGTGACGCCGACGAGCGCCTGGTCGTTGAGCACGGGCAGGGGCAGGATGTCGGAGCCGCCGGTGTGCACGCCTTGGGGGATCAGGAAGGGGTCGGGAGGCAGGTAGTCGATCAGGATCTCGCCGATGTCGGGCAGGAACAAGCCGCAGCCAAGTGGATCCACGATCGAGCTGCTCGACATGCCCAGGAAGCGAGCGCCGGTCTTGGTCGAGGGGCTGAAGTAGCTCAGGTCGAGGCTGCCGCCGAGCAGGGGCTTGCCGCCGGCGTGCTTGAGGGACGAGCCATCGGTGGAGCAGCCGTCGACCTGCACGACCTGGCCGGGTCGGGTGGCGAGGAAGGCGCCGCGTCGGCCGTCGGCGAGCTCTGCCCGAAAGAGGACGGCCCTGCCGTTCGACTCCAGCTTGAAGCCCGCGGTGCCCACCGTGAAGATCTCGGTGATCGCCAGGCCGCCGACCATGCTGACCCCCTCCTGCACGACCAACTCCTGGTCAATGAAGAGCGCACCCTCTGCATTGGGCTGCAGCTGGGGTCCCCAGCGGCCGTGCCAGAGCAGCTGGCCCGCTTCGGTGAGCTGGACCGAGGATCCGATGGTGGGGTTGATCACCTCGCCGGGGAATCCGGGCACCGGATCGCCCTCTTGGAGGAACTTCACCCCGTTCCGGATGATCGCGCTGTCGCTGAGGTTGTCCCCGTCGAGGATGCCCAGGTAGGCATGGTCCCCGGCGTTGTTGAGCGCCACGCCCACACCCAGGAGGCTCTTCCAGTCGCGACCGGCCACGGGGGAGGGCTGGCCCTCCTGGGCCAGGATCTGATCGTCGAGCAGGAGGAAGTGGTCCTCGTCGGCGGGTAGGTTCGTGCGCACGCCATAGATCACCGAGCCCGCATCGTTCAGATCGGCGGAGTGCGAACCCGAGCTGATGCCCTCGATCTGGGCGGTCGTACCAGGCAGCGTGTCGCCCTCCTTGGCGACGATGAGCTCGGCCAAGAGGACGCCGCTGCCGCCCGTGATCATCCGCATCAGAGCGGCGTCCGACAGGCCCGGGATCGCGGGGTCGTCCACGCTGCAGGCCACCAGGAGCTCGTTGTCGTCGGACAGGTAGACGTGCTCGAAGGCTCCGAAGGTCGTGCCCGGTGAGAAGCCGACCGCTCCCGAGACGTCGCCCTTCTGGGCCAGGAGGTCGAGGTTCCAGAACAGGCCGTTGTTCGTGGCGGAGCCCCCGGTCCCGTCCAGGAAGAGGGTGGAGGCCATGTCGCCCGAGGGGGACAGGGCCAGCGAGTTGAAGTCGCCGATCGACGCACCGATCGGCAGCAGCAGGAACTGGCCCTCGCGGGCCACGACTCCGGCAGGGCCGAGCACGACGCTGTCCTGGGTCGTGTCGGGGTGGTCGGTGTCCGCCATGGCGCGCCACTCGAGGCTGTCGTTCAAGGCGATCCAGCTGACCGAGGTCACGAGTCCGACGCCGGGCACGGAGTCCCCATCGACGAGGATCGGCGTGATCTCCCAGCCTTGGGTCGCAGCGGGAAGGCTGAGCAGGCAGACGGCGACGGCGGTGCGGTAGGTCATGCTGTTCGTGGGTGCGAGTTCGGGAGCGCGGGAGTCTCTAGCTCAAGCGCTGATCGTGATCGCGACGGCGTTGGTCAGGTCGACCTGGTCGAGCGGGTCGGACGGGAAGAGGTACACGCCCTGCAGGTACAGGGTGATGCCGAGGAAGGCTGGGTCGCTGGAGATCGGCAGGGGCAGCACGGCGTCGGCGCCGGTGTGCACGCCAGCCGGCAGCAGCAAGAGGTCCTGGGGCAGGATGCCGATCAAGAGCTCGCCGATGCCCGGCACGAAGACGCCGCAGCCGGTCGGACCGGCCCACGAGACGCCGGACAGGCCCAGCTTGCGCACGCCGGTGGTCGGCGAGGGGTTGGAGTAGCGCAGCTGCATCGTCGTGCCCTGGGTCGGCAGGCCACTGACCACGGTCAGGCTGCCCTCCTCGGCGAAGCAGCCCGGGATCACGGCCACGCCCGCCGGGCGGGTGGCGAGGAAGGCGCCGCTGGTGCCGTCGGCGAGCTCGGCCTCGAAGATCACGTAGTGCCCGTCGTCGCTGATGGCGTACTGGTCCTCGTCCCCACGCAGGGTCTGGATCACCTGGCCGCCGACCAGGGTGACGCCCTCCTGGACGACGAGCAGATCCTCGACGAACAGGCCCTCGTCGATGGCCTGGTCGGGGTCGTCCCAGTTGCCGAACCAGAGCAGCTCGCCCGTGTCCGCCAGGTCCAGGGGACCGGTGCCGAAACCGGTCAGGCTGAAGGCGGGCAGGCCGGGCACGGGGTCGCCCTCCTGGCGGAAGGTAGCGCCGCTCTTGACGATCAGTGTGTTGGTGGTGAAGTCCCCGTCCAGGACCCCGGAGTAGGCGTAGCCGCCGAGGTTGTTCAGGGTCGTCTCCGGATCCCCGAGGCCCTGCCAGCTTCGGCCTGCGACGGGAGCGGGCTGCCCTTCCTGGGCCAGGACCAGGCCATCGAGCAGGATGAAGCCGTCGTTCCCGCTGGGCAGGGTCGTGTCCGCGAAGAAGATTGCAGCGCCCGAGTCGTTCACGTCGAACCTGTGCGCGCCGGTCGCGAAGGACGTGATCTGAGCGGTGGTCCCGGGGATCAAGTCGCCCTCCTTCCACAGGGCCGTCTCCGAGGCGAGGGCGCCGCCGGGGGTGGTCGCGAGCCGCATCAGCACCTGGTCGGTCGTGGACGACAGCGCGGGGTCGTCGACCGACGCCATCACGAGCACGTCGCCGTTGTCGGCCAGCTTGACGTTGTAGAGGATGCGGTACGGCGTGCCGGGGCTGAAGGCGCCCGCCGTGGTCGGGCTGCCTTCCTGCGCCAGCAGCGCCGTGTTGCGGTAGACCCCCGTGTCGTCGCCCGTACCGATGGTCCCGTCCAGGCTGATCACCGAGGCGGTGTTGCCGTGCACGTCCAGGTTCAGCGAGTCGAAGCGCCGGATGGTGGCGCCGCCGGGCAGCGGCAAGGTCTGGCCCTTCTGAAGCGTCGCACCAGCAGGCCCGAGCACGACGAGGTCCGACGCCGAGGGGGCGTTGGTGTCGACCTCGACCCGCCAGTCCTGGCCGTTGTTGATCGCGATGTCGCGGATCTGGGTGACGGAGCCGACGCCGGTCACGACGTCACCGACGAGCACCAAGGGCTGGATCTCCCAGGTCTGGGCGAGGGCCGGGGAGGCGAGCAGGGAGAGCGGCAGCAGGGTGAGCGGGAGCTTCATGGCAGGCGAGTGGAGCGGGGGTCTTTGAGGGGGCTGACCCCAAGATACACGCTCGGGTCGGACCCGGGCGCGAAACGGCGCGGCACGCCCGGGGCGTGGCTTGGGAAAGCAGCGCGCCGCGCTCCCCGGGGGGGGGGGCGCGGGGCGCCGGGGCGCGGGGGGTTGGGGGAGACCCCGCGGGGGCGCTCGCGCGCGGGGGTGTGGGTGATCGGGGGCGG
>JARGPD010000110.1:4505-11844 GCA_029212845.1 Planctomycetota bacterium | reverse complement strand
CCCGGGGCCCGCCCGGCGCGGCCCGGGGGGGGGGGGGGGTGGGTCGGGCCGGGGCGGGCCCGCCGGGGGGGGGGGCGCGGGCCGCGCCGGGGAGCTGGGCTTTGGGCTAGACCCCGAGGGTCAGCTCGAGCGCGTTGGTGATGGTGATCGGCGTCGGACCACTCAGGTACACGTTGAACGACTGCAGGTGGAAGGTCAGGCCGACGAAGGAGACGTCGTTCGGGATCGCCAGGGGCACGGTCGTGCCGGTGCCGACGTGGGCCCCCATGGGCAGCAGGAAGGGATCCGGGGGCGTGATGCCGATCAGGATCTCGCCGATGCCCGGGGCGAAGACGCCGCAGCCGGAGCCGTCCGCGAGGGACGTGGTGGAGACGCCCAGGTAGCGCACGCCGAAGGCGGCGACGGGTGCGTTGTAGTCCAGGTTCAGCACGCTGCCGACCTTGGGCTCGCCAGCCGACCAGGCCATCGTCGAGCCGTCGGGGAAGCAGCCGGGGACGCTCACGATCGAGCCCGAGCGGGTCGCGAGGAAGGCGCCGTTGGTGCCGTCGTCGAGGGTCGCCTCGAAGATGATGAAGCGACCGTCATCGCTGATGAAGTAGCCCTCTTGGACGCCCGAGAGGGAGTCGACGACGACGCCGCCGATGGTGGTCACGCCCTCTTGCACGATCAGCTCGTCGTTGAGGAAGAGCCCCGTGTCGAAGTCGGTCGCCGGGTCGTTCCAGTCGCCGTACCAGAGCAGGTCGCCGTTGTCGGCCAGGTCCAGCGGACCCGAGCCGAAGCTGGTGAAGGTGAAGGCCGGGATGCTCGGCACCGGGTCGCCTTCCTGGCGGAACTTGGAGCCGTTCTTGACGAGCAGCAGGTTCGAAGCGCTGTCGCCCTGGAGCGAGCCGCTGAAGGCGTAGTCGCCGCTGTTGTTGAGCGCGACCTCGGGGCTTGCCAGGCTCGACCACAGGCGGCCGACGACCGGCGAGGGGCCACCCTCGGCCGCGAGCTGCGTGGAGTCGGCGTAGATGAAGCCGTCGGTCCCCGTGGGCAGGTCGGTGTCCGCGTAGAACAGGATCGACCCCGAGTCGTTCATGTCGAACTGGTGCGGGCCGGTGCCGAAGTCGGTGACCATGCCGGTGGTGCCGGGCAGCACGTCGCTCTCCTTCCACACCACCGTCTCGCTGGCGAGGTTGCCAGCGAGGTCGACGGTCAGGCGCATCAGCACACGGTCGGTGGTCGAGGTGATCAGCGGGTCGTCCATGCTGGCCATGACCAGGATGTCGCCGTTGTCGGCCAGCTTGGTCTCGAAGAAGCCGGTGTACTTGGTGCCTGCGGAGACGCCCGTCGCGGTCGTGAACTGACCCTCCTGCACGAGCAGGTTGAGGTTGTAGTAGATGCCGCTGTCGTCGCTCGAGCCGGTCGTCCCGTCGAGGAAGAAGTTGACCGCGCTGTTGCTGTTGATGTCGAGGGTCAGGGCGTCGAAGCTGTCGAGCAGGGCGCCGACCGGCAGGGGCAGGGACTGGTTCTCCTGCAGCAGCAGTCCGCTCGGCCCGAGCAGCACGTAGTCGTCGTCGGTGAGCGGGTTGTCGGTGTCCGCTTCGACGCGCCAGTCGAGCCCGTTGTTGACGGCGATGTTCTGGATCGAGGTGATCGTGCCGACGCCGGGCACGACATCACCCTCTGCGGCGAGGGTCTGGAAGTCCCAGCCTTGGGCGGCGGCGGGTGCGACGAGCAGTGAGAGAGGGAGCAGAGGGAGGAGTTTCATGGATCGTTGCCTGGTGCGTGGGGTGCAGGGAGTGGCTCGCACGAGGGTAATCCAGCTGGTCGATTTGCGCCACTCGACCTCGGATTCCGGAGGCCTTGCGCGCCCCCGGGACTCAGCCGAAGAGCTTGCCGAGCTTGCGGCGCAGCAGCTGGGCGGTGACCTGGCCGACCAGCTCGTCGAGGGCGGCATCGAGGGCGGCCGCGTCCTCGGCCGCCTCCAGGGCGTCGAGCCCCGCTTCGAACGCCCCGAGCAGCTCGAGCGCCGGGTCCGCGGCCCCCTCGGGCGGCGTCGTCCAGAGCTCGATCTCGGCGCGCACGGTGTCCAGGGCCGCGGGCAGCTGCTCGGCGACCCGCGAGTCCAGCCAGCGCCCCTCGACCCGGACCATCTGGAAGCGCAGCTCCTTGACCGGCGCGGTCGAGCTCGGGAGCTCCATGGTGACCACGAGCGGCGTGCCCCTTGGGGCTGCGCCCTCCTCGTGGAGCGCGGCGAGCCGCAGGAAGGACTCGGCCCAGTCGGCGGGCATCAGCGCGTGGTCGGCGTGCCCCTCGAGCTCGCGCAGGCGCTCGGCGACCTCGGGCAGGAAGCCACTGCTGAGCTCGCGCAGGTCCAGGTACTTGAGGTTGTCGGAGTCCTCGAGCCCGCTCTCGAGCACCGTGGTCAGGGTCGCCACGGCGACCGCGCGCGAGTCCTCGAGGGCCTGGCGCTTGCCGGCGTCGTCGAGGTCCTCGCGCACCTCGGCGATGGCCAACAGGCGCTGGCTCTCGCGCACCAGCGGCGCCTTCTCCACGAGCACGTCGCGCGCGCGGGTCAGCGCACCGAAGCCGCGCTCCCAGACCTCGGGCCGAGCGCTCGCGCGCATCAGCGTGACCAGCTCCTCGGCGTCGGCCTGCCAGGCGGGCGGAAGCTCGTCCCAGACCGGCTCGAGGTTCAGCTGGGCCAGGCCGCGGGCGGTGCGAGCGAAGGCCTCGTTGGCGCTGGCCGCCGGCGGGGCGACGGGCGTCTTTCCCGGGGCAAAGCCGAGGTAGCGCAGGGCGACGAGGGCGAAGAGGGCCGCGACGGCGGCGAAGAAGATCGAGCGCATGGGTGGGGCTGCCTACGCTAGGCGCGGTGGAGTCTTGGTCTAGGTTCCCGTGCGGCCGGCCGAGCCGGGTGGGCTAGAGCTCGCTGCGGTTCCAGGCGGTGGCGAGGCTGTCGGCGTACTCGTTCCAGCGGTTGCCGCTGTGGGCGGCGATCCACTCGAGCGCGCAGTCGGGGTGCGCGCGGTAGAGCGCGAGCAGCTCCTGCACCAGCTCGAGGTTCTTGATCTCGCCGCTCTTCTTCGTCCAGCCGCGCTTCTCCCAGGCCGGCGCCCACTTGGTGATCGTGTCGACGCACAGGCGGCTGTCGGTGAACACGGTCACGGCGGCGTCCTCGGGCAGCATCTTGAAGGCCTCGATCAGGGCCTGCAGCTCCATGCGGTTGTTGGTCGTGTGCTCGGCGCTGCCGTGGAGCGCCTGGCGGACCTCGCCGTCCTCGACCCACACCGCGCCCCAGCCCCCGGGTCCGGGGTTCGGGATCGAGCTGCCGTCGGTGAACACGCCCATGCTGGGGCCCTCGGTGTACTTGGCGAGCACCTGGGCCAGGGTCAGGTTCTCCTCGCGCAGGGAGGCGCCTCGGCCGGCGCCGCCGCGCCGCAGGCCTCCACCCTTCTTCTTCGGGGTGCCCTTCTTCTTGGGCGAGTGGTCCCGGCAGAACTTCGGCTGCCACCCCGGGTACTTGTCGAGGGCGGACTGGGGCACGTCGAAGTCGGTCGAGCAAACGCTGCACTGGAAGGTCGGCATGGCGGGAGGGTACCCAAGCCCGGTGGGGGGGCCCAGGGCGCGGCGGGCTTTTGCTGGGCCAGGGGGTGGGCGAGAGTCCCGCTCCTGGGGCCGCCAGGGGGCCGGGTTCGGGACCCTGGCGCGGACTTGGACTTTCCCATGGCGGACGTCGTCCGGATCGCGTTTCAGGAAGTGGGGGGGCGCCCAGTCCTGGAGTCGGCCCCCCGCCGGTGCACTCGCTCTCTTCTGGTCCAAGTCATGAATCAGGCCGCCTCGCGTCTCGCGTTCCTGCTCCCGCTGCTCCTCGCCCTTGGCTGCTCGCCGTCGAGCTCCGGCGGCGCAGCACCTGCAGCAACCCCTGCCAGCTCCGCCTTCGCGGCGCTGCTCGCGACCCCCGGAGACCCCAGTGCGGCCTTCGGCGACCTGATCCTGACCCTAGCGGCCAGCCTCGAGGCCGGGACCGGCGACCCCACCGACGCGCTGCTCCTGCAGCAGCAGCTGGTCGAAGCCCTGTCGGTCGAGGCCGACTTCGAAGCCCTGCAGGCGGTCGCCGAGCAGCTCGAGAGCCGCTTCGACCTGACGCACCCGAGCAGCGCCACGGGCCAGCGCGTGATCTTCGTGCCCGGCGCCGCCCAGTCGCCCATCGACCAGGCCATCTCGGCCGTGGCCCTCGCGGATGCCTACGCGCGCACCTCGGCCCCGATGCCAGCGACCTGGAGCCTGCACTACAACCCCGCCTGCGCCCGGGACCACGACCTGCGCCCCGAGAGCGGCTGCCTGGCTGGCAGCTTCCTCGCGAGCTCGCTGCAGCTGACCAAGCCCTGGGGCTTCCAGAGCCTGGCGGCCGAGGCCCTCGAGCAGGCCCTCTTCGATCACATCACGCCGGCGTCCACCGGTGCGGGGCTCGGGTGGCTGCAGGCGCTCGAGGTCGGCATGGAAGAGGACAAGGCCAAGGAGCTCGGGCTGCTCATGGGGGCGCGGCCCAGCGACGCCGAGGTGGCCGACCTGCGCGCCTCGATCCGGCTCGCGACCGAGAGCGGTGACCGCGTCCTGGTCGTCGCCTACTCCCAGGGTAACCGCCTGGCGCGGCTGGCGCTCGAGGCGCTGCCGGCCGAGGACCTGGCCGCGGTTGGTGTCGTGGCCGTTGCGGCGCCCCACGGCTACGGCTCGCTCCCGCACAGCTTCGGCTCGTACCAGCACGTGACCGCCTTCGGCGACCTGTCGACGGCCGTCGAGCTGTTCCCCGAGGCCGAGCCCCCCGCCGAGAACGTGACCACCCTGGCCTCGCTCGGCGTCGAGGGGCAAGGCGACTACTCCAACCGCACGAAGGTGCACGCCTTGCCAGGCAGCTACCTGCTGTTCCCCGAGAGCCGCACCGCGATCCTCGACGCCATCGATGCTGCGTGGGCCGACCTGATCCCCGTCGAGCCCGCGCTTGGCCAGGGCAGCTTCCAGGCGATGCTGACCTGGGACGGCACCGCGGACCTCGACCTGCACATCCGCGAGGCCACCGGCAAGCACGTCTGGTTCGCACAGCCGATCGGTGACGTCGGCCTCTTGGACCTCGACGGCACAGACGGCTTGGGCCCGGAGCACTACTTCGTCGGAGCGAGCGAGGACCTGGTCGTGGGCGAGTACCTGCTCTGGCTCGAGCAGCACGCCGGCGCAGCGGGGGACCACGCGACCCTCTCCCTGGCCGCCGGCCCCAGCCTGCTCGAGGTGGTGGTCGAGGCCACCGGGCCCGGCGCGGTGATCGACCTGGCTCGACTGCGCTACGACGGCACGAGCTTCCTGCTCGAGCAGCTCTAGCAGGCCCAGCTGGCTGGAGGGCCCGGCGGGCACGGCGCGAGGGCCTGGCGGCCAAGCCCTGCCACCTCGTTCCAAGCTAGGCCTGCCCTGCCGGCCCCCACGGATCGAGTCCAAGGGCTCGGCCCGGACGCAAGCAGCCCCGCCGAGCAGAAGCTCGACGGGACTGCACGATTGGCCCCGGGCCTAGATCGCGAAGGGGTACTTCACGCCGACCGCGACCACGTTGCAGAGCGACTGGTTGATGTCGGTGCCGCCGGGGACGTACCCAGGCTTTGCGGGGCGCATGGTGACCGTGATCTTGGAGGACGAGGACTCGTCGTAGTCGTACTGGTGCGAGGAGCTCTCGGAGGCGCTCCCGAGCTTGATGCCGAGGAAGCTGACCGCAGCCTCCGCGTGCTGCTCGAAGTACTTCCTCACCGAATTCGACTCGCACTCCTCGAAGGTCATGCGCAGCTCCAGGAACTGACTCAGGACGAGGGTCTCGATGTAGCCTAGGTCACCGCCCTCGGCGAAGTTGAACTGGGGCACGCCACCGTCGAAGACGTACCCGCTGACTTCGGTGTTGGAGCCGTTCTGGAGGGCCTGGGTGATCGGGTCGGCGTTGAGCCAGCCCTGGTTGGTCGAGGTGTTGTACAGGAGCGGCCGCATCACGAGGGCCGGCTGGGTGGTCGGGTTGTTGACCACGACCTCCACACTGAACTTCGAGCCGGCGAAGTTGCTCTCGAAGATGCTCGACTTCGCACCGCCGCTGGCCTCCACCGAGAAGAAGCTGAAGACGGGGATCGAGATGCTGCTCTCCCCCTCGACCTCGAAGTTCATCTTCGTGGACTCGGACTTGGTGATGTGGGCCGAGTAGGTGAGCGTATCCAGGGGGTCCGCACTGAGCAGGCTGACCAGCGTGAGCGGATCGTCCGGCTCGAAGATCACACCGGGGACGAGCTGCGAGGTGCCCGAGAGGAGCATGCCACCGGACTCTTCCGAGGGCGACTGCACGTTCTTGCGGATGCCCGTGATGGTCTGGGTCGCGTCGGCCACCTTGGCCGAGATCCCGCCCGCTTGCCCCTGCATGCTGTAGACGTTCTTGATCATGTCGCGCGTTGTGGCGGGGACGGTCAGCGGGATCTGGTTGAAGATCTTGTCGAAGTCGTTGAGGTGGTTGTAGGGGTAGGAGGCGTCCTCCTTCAGCTGATCCTCGAACTCCGGGTTGAGCCAGTTGACCTGCATGGTGCCGGTCATCTGGACGAGGGCCACGCGCATGTCCTTGGTGTCGAGCTCCGGGATCGGGGGCGTCGCGTTCTTCCCGAAGGCCTTGACCCAGGCGTTCCAGGCAGGGACGAGCTTCTTCACCTCGCCGGAGACCTTGGCGACCATGGCCTGGAGCGTTGCTTCGTCCTTGGGCGAGAGCTGGTAGCGCAGGGAGAGGTACAGCTGGTTGTAGGCGTTCAGGAAGGTCGACGGGAGGGCCTGGACCTGCTTGGTCCCGTGCACCGCTCCCATGCCCTGGATGCGCGGCGCGATCATGGCGTTGTACAGGCCCGCATTGACCTCGTCGGTGTTGGGGTCCTTGAAGAAGAAGCTGACCTGGGCGTTGGAGGCGCCGTCGAGCACCGCCAGCC
This sequence comes from Planctomycetota bacterium, assembly GCA_029212845.1. Classification (GTDB taxonomy): domain Bacteria; phylum Planctomycetota; class UBA1135; order UBA1135; genus JARGPD01. The sequence continues at coordinate 4,870 of JARGPD010000110.1, read as the reverse complement.
CGCTGGCATGGGGTGCCTGCTGGATGATGTTGGACATGTACTGGGCGAAGACCAGTTGGGAGGGCGAGGAACCCGTGACGCTGGATCGGGAGGAGAGCTTGAGGAGGTCTTGCATGGCTGGATCTCGAAGGGCTAGTGCTGGGATGGAGGGGGCAGGGACTACGGGCCTTGCCGGTCTGGAAGGGGGTCCCGGCAGGCCTTCGGTTTCGCCTTCCCCAAGTCCAAAATCTTCACGAGCCGTCGACCTCGCGAGTGTCCAGAACGCAGCGCGCCCTCCGGCGGGGGGGCCAGCGGGGGGGGGCGGAGCCCCGCGGGGGGCCGCGGGGGGGGGGTGGCGGCGGGGGGGGGGGGCCACCGCGGCGGGG
>JARGPD010000110.1:0-4495 GCA_029212845.1 Planctomycetota bacterium | reverse complement strand
GGTCGTGGTGGGCGAGGACGAAAGACGTCAGTACCCCCCGGGGGCCCGTGTGGGGGTCGCTCCCGCCCCGGGTGGGCGCGCTGACTCGTGGATGCCGTCGAGGCTAGGGGACCAGCGGCGGCGTCTGGGGCAGCGGCGGGTAGCCGCGGTTGATGACCTTCGGGTCCTTGACGATCGTCGTCCCGTCGGGAGCGAGGACGCGGATCGCGTACTCGCAGTTGCGGCTCTGGGCGTCGAGCGTGAAGGTCATGTTGACCTCATCGGTGCGGATCTGGGTGATGCGGAACTCGACCTCGTTCTCGCCGCTCTCGGTCGGCGCCGAGGGACCCGTGAGGACCGGGCCGAGGGCGAAGCGACAGTCGGGGCTGTTGACGAGCTTGAAGGTGACGTTCCAGCTCCCCGGGTAGACGACGAGGTCGCCGGGGTCCTCGCCGGAGCCGGGCTCGCCCTGGGTCTCGAGATTGAGGTCGTAGGCCGCGTTGACGGTGTTGTAGATCACGCTGGCGTGGACCAGGACCATGTTGGTCAGTGAGGTGCACGCGGTCTGGGGTTGCGAGGTTTCGATCGCCATGGGGACGCTCCTTGTGGGGATGGGGAAACGGGGGGCGTGCCACCAACGACTCGCCTCTACAGGGCAGTCCGCAAAGCGCGTGGTTTTCGCGCCGCTGTTCCCGACTTTCTTTGGCTACTCGAGGTTGGCGAGCAGGAAGCGGACTTCGGTGTCGAGATCGACCTCGCCCCCCGGCGCCTCGAAGCGGACCACGCTGTGTAGCGCATCACGGAAGTCCGAGCGCACCCTGGCGTACTCGTGGTGGACGCGGGCGGGGTCCTGGCCGAGCTTGGAGGCGATCTTGCGGATCGGCAGGTCTTCGAAGAAGCGCAGGCGCAGGATCTCGCAGCGCCGCAGGGAGGCCTCGCCCTGCTCGGCCGCCCGGGCTTCGAGCTGCTGGCGCGCGCGCCTCACCACGCCGGTCGCCCAGGCCCGGTCGAAGTCCTTCTCGGGATCGGCGTCCGGCTCGACCGGTGGAGGGTCGCCGGTCCTCGGCGCAGCCTCCCGTCCGGCGATCCTGGCGCGCCGTTCCTCGAAGCGCCGCGCGACGTTCATGGTGACGCCGAACAAGAATCCACGGAAGCTGCCCAGGTCGGCATCGACGGCGCGCTCGAGGGCCCCCTTCTCGCGCAGGCACTCGATCAGGGTCTCCTGCTCGGCGTCCTCGATCTCTTGGGCCAGGGCGCGCCGGTTCCAGCGCCGGCCGAGGAAGTCGCGGATGACCGGACCATAGGTCAGGCAGAAGCGCTCGCGCTCGGCGGCAACGCCGTCGGCCGCGCCGCGCAGGAGGTCCCAGCAGGTCAGCACGTCACTCATGGGGCTGCTCCTCGAGGGCGGCGGTCAGGTCGGGTGGCAGCTGGAACTCGGTGCCGGGAGCGGGGGCGAGCTCCTGGGCCCCGGGCCGGTCGCCGACGGTAAGGCGCACCCGGAGCTCCAGCACCCAGGCGCGGTGGGCCAGGAGCGGCACCGCGGTGCGCGAGCGGATCGCTTCGCACAGCGCGAGGGTCTCGTCGGCGGGCTGCGCGCCCTTGGCGCCGGCCCGCGCGAGGATGGCGCTGGCCTCGATGCGCTGCAGCTGCCAGCGGTCGGTCGCTTGCAGCGCGTCCCAAGGCGCACCCAGGATGGTCCCCGCGCGCTCGGCGGCAGACTCGGTCAGCCCCATGGCCAGGTCGTTGCCCGCCGCGCCGAGCAGCAGCGCCGCATGCAGCTGGAGCAGGTCCTGATTGCCCGGGTCGCGCTGGCGGAGCGCGACCACGAGCTCGATCGCCGCAGCGTGGTGCAGCTGGGCCTGCGGGTAGCGCTCGAGCTGTTCGAAGAGGCCGCCGACCAGGGAGTGCAGCAGCGCCTCGGTGCGCAGGATCGCCGCATGGCCGCCGGACTTCGTGGCGAGGGCGTTCACGCTGGCGAGCCCCTGCTCGGCGTGCTCGAGCGCCTCGGCCGCGCGCCCCTGGTCCTGGAGGACCCGCGCGAGGTGGTGCCGGGCGAGGGCGATCCCGTGGGCGAAGTGGTCGTTCTCGGGGTCGGCATCGAGCAGCGCCTGGCGCTCGTCCAGCTCGCGCCGGTAGAGGCCCTCGGCGGCGGCCAGGTGGCCCAGGAAGTGGTGCGCCTGGGCGCGCCAAGAGATCGCGTCGAGGATCTCTTCAGGGTTGGAGACCGCTTCCCAGTGCTCGAGGGCCAGGGTGAAGGGGCCGAGCGAGTCCTCGGGCCGACCGGCCTCGAGGTGCAGCACCCCGAGGTTCGTGCGCGCCCAGGCCAGCTCGTCCTGGTACGCGGCCCGGCCGGGCTCGAGGGCGGTCAGTCGCTCGGCAGACTGGAGGTAGCTCGTCCAGGCCGCGGCCGTCGCCAGCTCGTCGCCCAGGTCGCGGTGGACCTGCCCGAGGTAGAACTGGATCTGGCTCAGCTCGAAGAGCCACTCGACCTGCTCTGGGTCGTCGACGAGCCTCGCCTGGGCGAAGGCTTCGCAGCGCTCCAGGATCGCGTGGGCCGTGTCCAGGCGCTCGTGCCCGAGGGCGCGCATGGCGAAGCCGGTCAGGGTCGTGATGCGCTTGCGCTGCTCGAAGTCGGAGAGGGACTCGGAGGCGACCTCGTCGAAGTACAGCAGCGCCTGGCGGTCGAGCTCGAGGATCAGCTCGGGGGGGCCGACCACCTCGATGCGCTCGGCCGCGTCGCCCACGAGGAAGTCGATCATCCGCTCGGCCTGGCGCTGCCGCGCGAGCACCTGGTCCTTCTCGTGCCCGAGGTCGACCGTGTACTTGATGCCGAGGCCGAGGATCGCCGCCCCACCTAGGCCGAGCACGCTGCGGGTCGCCCAGCGGCCTGGGGTGGCGAGCGCCTCGGCCAGCTCCTCGGCCGCGAGCCGGGCCGTCGGCCGGGCAGCCGGCGAGGCGGAGAGCAGCGCCCGGACCAGCTGCCGGACCCGGCCCATGCCGGGCACGTGCAGGCGCCACGGCTTGGCCTCGGCGAGCCCGGGCAGCAGCTCGACCAGCATGCGTCCGAAGCTGTACATGTCGCTGGCTGCGAGCGGCTCCTTGCCATGCAGCTGCTCGGGGCTCATGTAGCGCGGGGTGCCGAGGGCTCGCCCGCTGGTCGTCAAGCGCGAGGAGGCGTCCAGCGGCTCGGTCCTCCGTCGCGGCTCCGGCCGCACGCCGCCGAGCTCGGCGAGCTGCTCCTCGGTCGGCTGGAACGCGACGCCGAAGTCGAGCACCTTGGCCACGCCGCTGCGGTCGATCATCACGTTGCTCGGCTTGAGGTCGCGGTGCACGACGCCCGACTCGTGGGCGGCCCCGAGTCCTTCGGCGATCTGCATGGCCAGTCGCAGCCTCGCGACCCGGGGCAGCTCGCCCTCCAGCGCCTCGGCAAGGGTCTGCCCATCGATCAGCTCCATGACGAGGAAGTCGCCGCCCTCCTCCTGGACGAAGTCGTACAGCCGGCAGACGTTGGGGTGCTCGAGCCCCGACAGGATGCGCGCCTCGCGCAGGAACCGCGCGCGCAGCTCGCCCATGCGCGGCAGGTCCGTGTGGATCGCCTTGAGCGCGACGAGCCGATCCAGCACGACGTCGCGGGCCTCGTACACCGCGCCCATGCCGCCTTGGCCGAGCTCTCGGATCAGCTCGAAGCGCTCGCTCACGATCGGGCAACGCCCCAAGGAGCCGCCCGACGCGTCGGCGAAGGCGGCGCCCATGAGGCGATCCATGGCTTGGGCTTCCTGCGGATTCAAAGGCGGTGGGGGGGTGCGAGGCTCCGGTCCCACGCTAGCACGCCCCAGGCGCAGCCCCCCAGCGGCCACCCGCCAATCCGCGCTGGACCGGGGCGCCGAGTGAGTCGAGCTGCGCTAGACCAAGCCTTCGAGCCAGCCGAGGCGCCATGCGGCGATCCACAGGCCGAGGTTCGCGGCCGTGCCGAGGGCGAGCTTGATCTGGAAGCTGCGCTTGGAGCTCTTGTGACGAAAGAGCTTCAACCCGGCCCAAGTCCCGATCCAGCCGCCGGCCACAGCGAACAGCACCAGCGTCTTCTCGGGAGTCCGCCAAGCGCCTCTCCTAGCGCGCCACTTGTCGAGCCCGAACGCACCGAAGCCAACCAAGTTGACCAAGGCCAGGGCGCCAAGCAGCGCATAGCCGATTTGGGACATGCCGAGAGTGTGGGCCGTAGCTTCCGAATTGGCAATTGGTTGACGCTCTGTTGCCGCTGGGCAATCGCCTGCGGCTAGGGGGCGCTCTGTTGCCGCTGGGCAATCGCCTGCGGCCGGCTGTTGATGTCTCTGATCAAGGGGCTCTCATTCGCGAGTGGCCTGATTGCGCCTGCGGCGGGCTCCTCGCTCGGAGTCCGCGGCTCGTCTCCCAACCGCCTGCTCGTGGAAGCGCCAGGGGGTGCGGCGACCCGTCGGGCGGCTCGTCCTAAGCGACTTGCGGTTGAGAGCGCTGGCGGGGTGGTGGGACGAGCACACGT
>JARGPD010000001.1:77749-104492 GCA_029212845.1 Planctomycetota bacterium | reverse complement strand
AGTGCGGCTTGCCGAAGAAGATCGCCCTCGAGCTGTTCCAGCCGTTCATCATCCGCCGCCTCAAGGAGCTGGGCCTCGCCGACACGATCAAGTCGGCCAAGCGCATGCTCGAGCGGCGCGACGAGCAGGTCTGGGACATCCTCGACGAGGTCATCCGCGACCACCCGGTGATGCTCAACCGCGCGCCTACCCTGCACCGCATGGGCATCCAGGCCTTCGAGCCGGTGCTGATCGAGGGCAACGCGATCCGCCTGCACCCGCTGGTCTGTGGCGGCTACAACGCCGACTTCGACGGCGACCAGATGGCGGTCCACCTGCCGCTCAGCTACGAGGCTCAGATCGAGGCCTCGACGCTGATGCTGTCCTTGAACAACGTCTTCTCGCCGGCCAACGGGGCGCCGATCATCGCGCCCTCCCAGGACATGGTCCTGGGCATCTTCTACCTGACCAAGGAGCACCTTGGTACGGCGATGATGAAGCCGCGCCGCTACTCGAGCCTCGGTGAGCTGTACCTCGCGTACGGCCACGGTGGCCTCATGACGCACCAGCCCGCGCTGGTCCGCATGGAGCCGGGCACGCTCGTCAAGCTCGACATGGGCGACGAGACGATCGAGGTCGACGACGAGGGCAAGGTCACGATCGACGGCAAGCGTGGGTACCTGAACACCACGATCGGCCGCGCGATCTTCAACGACATCCTTGCCCCGGGCATGCCGTTCTACAACTACGAGCTGACCAAGAAGGGCATCTCGGGGTTGATCAACGACTGCCACCGTCTGCTCGGTCGCGACGCCACCCTGTCGCTGCTCGACGACCTCAAGGACCTCGGCTTCAAGGCGGCCACCCGCGCCGGCATGTCCTTCGCCAAGGACGACATGCGCATCCCCGAGGCGAAGACCAAGCTGCTCGAGGACACCCAGGCCGAGATCGACCAGGTCGCCGTGGCCTTCGACAAGGGCCTCATCACCGATGGTGAGCGCTACCTGAAGATCATCGACCTCTGGACCAGCTGCCGTGAGAAGGTCGGCAACGAGCTGATCAAGGTCCTCAAGGACGACGTCCGCGAGGGGCACCCCTACGTCAACCCGATCTACTGCATGGTGCAGTCCGGCGCGCGTGGCTCGATCGACCAGATCCGCCAGCTGGCGGGCATGCGTGGTCTGATGGCCAAGCCCTCGGGCGCGATCATCGAGACGCCCATCAAGGCCAACTTCCGCGAAGGCCTGAAGGTCCTGGAGTACTTCTCCTCGACCCACGGTGCGCGTAAGGGTCTGGCCGACACGGCTCTGAAGACCGCCGACGCCGGCTACCTGACCCGCAAGCTCACCGACGTCGCCCAGAACGTGGTCATCACGATCGACGACTGCGGGACCATGGGCTCGGTCATCAAGACGCCGATCTACAAGGGCGAGAAGCTGGTCCTGTCCCTCGGGCAGGCGATCCGTGGCCGCACCGCGCGCCAGACGATCGTCGACCCGATCCTGGACGAGGTCGTCGTTCGCGAGAACGAGCTGATCACCGAGGACATCGCCAAGCGCATCGAGGAGCTCGGGGTCGAGAAGATCCCGCTGCGTTCCTCGCTGACCTGCGAGGCCCAGCTCGGCCTGTGCGGCAAGTGCTACGGCATGGACCTCTCGCGCGGCATCGCCGCCGAGCGCGGCCTGGCCGTCGGCATCATCGCTGCCCAGTCGATCGGTGAGCCCGGCACCCAGCTGACCATGCGGACGTTCCACATCGGTGGTACCGCGAGTCGCTCGGTCGAGGAGACCGAGACCCGCGCGCGCCGTGATGGCCAGATCCAGTACGGCGGCAAGCTGCGCATCGTCAAGAACGCCGATGGCGACATGGTCTCCCTCGACCGCAATGGCGAGGTCATCCTGCAGGACGACCAGGGCCGCGAGATCGATCGCTACGAGGTGCCCATGGGCGCCGTGTTGAAGGTCAAGGACGGCGCCAAGATCGAAGCGGGCGAGCCGCTGCTCACCTGGGACCCACACCACGTGCCGATCCTGGCCGAGGCCGCTGGTACGATCCGCTTCGAGGACCTGATCGAGGGCAAGACGATGTCCGTCGAGCGTGACGCCCGCTTGGGCACCACGCGCTCCCAGGTCATCGAGCACAAGGGCGACCTGCATCCGCAGCTGGCACTGCTCGACAAGGCTGGCGACCCCGTCTCCCTGTACCCGATCCCGGAGCGCGCCTACATCGAGGTCACCGACGGCAAGAAGGTCCAGGCCGGTGAGCTGCTCGCCAAGACCTCACGTGAGATCTCTGGTACCCAGGACATCACCGGTGGTCTGCCGCGGCTGACCGAGCTCTTCGAGGCACGCCGCCCGAAGGACCCGTCCGTCATGGCCCAGATCGACGGTGTCGTCGAGATCGGTGACAAGAAGCGCGGCAAGCGCAACATCATCGTTCGCGCTGTCGGTCCCGACGGCGAGGTCATCCAGGAGCAGGAGCACCTCGTGCCCCAGGGCAAGCACCTGCAGGTCAACAAGGGCGACGAGGTCCAGGCCGGCGCACCGCTGGTCGATGGCGCGCTCGTCCCGCACGACATCCTCGAGATCTCCGGTGACGAGGCCGTCCAGAGCTACCTGCTCGGCGAGATCCAGTCGGTCTACCGCAGCCAGGGCGTGACCATCGATGACAAGCACATCGAGATCATCCTCGGGCAGATGATGCGCAAGATCGAGATCAAGGATCCGGGTGACTCGGTGTTCCTGCCGGGCGCCGTGGTCGACCGCGCAGCCTTCCGCCTCGAGAACGAGCGCCTGCGCAAGGAGCGTCGCAAGCCGGCCACCGGCCACACGCTGCTGCTCGGCATCACCAAGGCCAGCCTCTCCTCCGAGTCCTTCATCTCCGCCGCCTCCTTCCAGGAGACCACCAAGGTCCTGACCGAGGCCGCCATGGCTTCCAAGTCGGACTTCCTGGTCGGCCTGAAGGAGAACGTGATCCTGGGTCACATGGTGCCGACCGGTACCGGCTTCCGGGACCACTACCGAACCCGCGTGAAGAAGAACATCGACTTCGGCGAGATCGGCAAGGGCATGATGGGCTCCAGCGGCAGCATCGATCCCGAGATGGAGGCGCTCTTCGCGGGCGACCCCGTCGAGGAGCTCGGCGCGGCCATGCTCACGTCCACGGGCACCGACGCCCCCGCCGACATCCCCGCCGTCGACACCAAGGACGCCGGCGAGGAAGCCTGATCCAGGCCGGCCTCTCCCGGCGATCCTTCACGGGTCGCTGGGGGAGGGCCCAAGCCCTATTGACTCACGCGACCAAGGTCCTACAATGGTCGCCCCATTCTCGGCACGCGAGGCCGAGTCCAGCCATCCCGTATCTCCTGGTTCCCCCGACGAACCGACATGCCGACCATCAATCAACTTGTCCGTAAGGGCCGCAAGAGCAAAGTCAAGCGCTCGAAGTCGCCCGTCCTCGACAGCTGCCCCCAAAAGCGCGGCGTCTGCCTCCAGGTGAAGACCCAGACCCCCAAGAAGCCGAACTCGGCTCTGCGGAAGGTCGCGCGCGTGCGCCTGTCGAACGGTAAGGAGATCACCGCGTACATCGGCGGTGAGGGGCACAACCTGCAGGAGCACTCGGTCGTGCTGGTCCGTGGCGGCCGCGTCCGTGACCTGCCCGGCGTGCGCTACCACGTGGTGCGCGGTACCCTCGACGCCTCTGACGTCGACGGCCGCTCCCAGGGTCGTTCCAAGTACGGCACCAAGCGCCCCAAGTAAGCAGCAGCCTAGGCTGGAGCAACACAACGAGGAATCGTCATGCCGCGTAACTACAAAACGACCACTGTCTTCACCAAGCCGGACCCCAAGTTCGGCTCGCTGTTGGCCACCAAGATCATCAACAAGATCATGCAGGGCGGCAAGAAGACCACCGCTCAGCAGATCTTCTACAAGGCCCTCGAAGTGGCCTCGAAGAAGATCCCCGACATCGAGGCCGAGACCGAGCTCGAGCGTCAGGAGATCATCTTCAACCAGGCGCTGGAGAACATCCGTCCCGCCGTCGAGGTGCGCTCCAAGCGTGTCGGTGGTGCCAACTTCCAGGTGCCGCGTGAGGTCAAGCGCAACCGCCAGCAGAGCCTCGCGATTCGCTGGCTGGTGGACAACTCGCGCAAGAAGAAGGGCAAGCCCATGCACCTGCGCCTCTCCGAGGAGCTCGTCGACGCCTACAACGGCACCGGCACCTCGGTGACCTGGAAGGAGAACGTCCACAAGATGGCCGAGGCCAACAAGGCCTACGCCCACTTCGCCCGCTAGGCGAAGTCAGCTGGACCCACGGACCCACACGAGGGCCCGTCTCGGCGCTGCCGGGACGGGTCCTCGTTCCGCACCTGCCATGCCCCTCGACATCCTGATCCTGCGCGACCCGCGCGAGTCGAAGAAGAAGTGCTCGCTGACGCCCCTCGAGGGGCGCCCCGGCGTGCGCTTCGTGACCTACCACCCGGACCGCCGCCTCGATGCGAGCGGGCGCATCCTCTTGGACCCCGACGGCGAGCCCTTCACCGAGGCCGACCTCGGCAGCCCGCTGTTCCTCGTCGACTGCGCCTGGCGGCGCGTCCCGAGCCTGATGCGCACCGTCGACGGCGAGCTCGTACGCCGGCGCCTGCCGAACCTCCAGACGGCCTACCCGCGGGTCAGCCGCTACTTCGAGGACCCCGTGCGCGGGCTGGCCTCGATCGAGGCCCTCTATGCCGCCAGCTACCTGGTGGGGCACCCGGACCCGGACCTGCTCGCGGAGTACCGCTGGCGCGACGAGTTCCTGGCGAAGAACGCCGAGCTGCTGGCCCAGCACCGCTAGCGAGCCGGGCGACGCGCGCGGCCCCTGCTGGTCGATTAGTGCGCCGAGCGGTGCTGAACCTTGGGGGGGGCGCGCTTAGGATCAGGCCATGGGTCTCGAGTCCTTGCGCAACATCGGGATTGCCGCGCACATCGATGCCGGCAAGACGACGATCTCCGAGCGCTTCCTCTTCTTCACGGGGGTCGAGCGCCGGATGGGGGAGGTCCACGACGGCACGACCGTCATGGACTGGATGGACGAGGAGCGCGAGCGCGGGATCACGATCACCTCGGCGGTCACGAGCGCGCCTTGGAGGGGTCACCAGATCAACCTGATCGACACGCCCGGCCACGTGGACTTCACGGTCGAGGTCGAGCGGAGCATGCGCGTGCTCGATGGTGCGATCCTCGTGCTGCAGGGGCCCGCCGGAGTCCAGGCCCAGTCCGAGACCGTCGTGCGCCAGATGCGCCGCCACGGGGTGCCGTGCGTGGCCTTCATCAACCAGTGCGATCGACCGGGCACCGACGTCGCCGCCGTGGTGGCCCAGCTGCGCGCGCGCCTGGGGCTGAACGCGGTGGCGGTGCAGCTGGCCATCGGGATGGACCAAGACCTCGAGGGGGTCATCGACCTTGTCGAGCTGCGCGGCTGGCGCTTCCAGCGCCAGGGCCACGAGCCGGAGCCCGAGCCCGTCGTGCTGGACGAGGACCAGGAGCTCGAGGCCGGCGTGCTGCGCTCCGAGCTGGTGGACGCGGTCGCCGAGGTGGACGAGGGGCTGGCCGACCTGGTCATCGAGGGCGTCGACCCGAGCGCGGCCGAGCTGCGCGCCGCCCTGCGCCGTGCCACCTTGGCTCGCGCGGTGGTGCCGGTGCTGCTCGGGTCGGCCCTGCGCAACATCGGCATGCAGCCGCTGCTCGATGCGGTGGTCGAGCTCTTGCCCTCGCCGCTGGATCGAGGTGCGGTGGTGGGGGCCTCGCCCGAGGACCCTGACGTGGTGGTCCCGTGCCCGCCGGACCCCGACGCGCCGCCCGTGGTGCTGGCCTTCAAGCTGACCGCGGATCCGAACGAGGACCTGTGCTTCGTGCGCGTCTACTCCGGCACGGTGGAGCGCGGCATGAAGCTGTGGAACCCACGCGTTCGCCGAATGGAGCGCGTTGCGCGCATCCTACGCATGCACGCCGATCGGCGCGATGCGATCGAAGCGGCCGGTCCGGGGGAGATCGTCGCGCTGACGGGCATGAAGCTGACGCGCACCGGAGACACCCTGTGCACGCGCGCTGCTCCCGTGGCCCTCGAGGGGCTGGTCTTCCCGGAGGCCGTCATCCAGCGCACGGTCGAGCCAGACTCTTCAGCCGACCGGGAGCGCTTGACCTCCGCGCTCGAGCGCCTGGCCTTCGAGGATCCGACCTTCCATGTGCGCGAGGACACGGAGACGGGTCAGTGGCTGATCTCGGGCATGGGCGAGCTGCACCTCGAGGTGGTCCAGCACCGGCTGGAGCGTGAGTTCCACCTCGCGGTGCGGGTCGGCAGTCCACGCGTGGCCTACCGCGAGGCCCTCGGTGCGTCCAGCCACGGCCGCGGCCTCGTGGACCGGACCGAGGGCTCGCCCGGCGGCAAGCCCGCACATGGCGACGTCGAGCTCGAGCTGCTGCCCGAGCCAGGCCTGGTCGGCTGCCGGGTGGAGTACGCGGCGGGGGAGGCGATCCCGGCCACCTTCCGCAGCCCCGTGCTCGAGAACCTCACCGCATGCCTCGAGGCTGGGCCGCGCTTCGGGTTCCCCCTCGAGGGTGTGTGTGTGCGCATCGTGGGGGGGGCGTCCAAGCCGGGGCTGGACACGGACTCGGGCTACGCGCAGGCGGCCTCGCTGGCCTTCCATGAGGCGATCAGCGCTGCCGCGAGCCGTGGGCAGGTGCAGCTGCTCGAGCCCGTGATGGACTTCGAGGTGGCGTCGCCCGAGGAGTTCGCCGGCGGCATCCTTGCGGACCTGAACGCCCAGGGCGCGACGATCGAGGAGGTGCTCAGCGAGGGCGAGGCGCGCATCCTTCGGGGCCGGGTGCCGTTGATCCGCATGTTTGGCTACACGACGGCCCTGCGCTCCCTCTCCCAGGGCCGCGCCGCCATGTCGATGGAGCTGGGCGGCTTCCAGTCGGTCCCCGAGGCGGAGCTGGTGGCCAGGGGCCTGGTCTGGAGCTAGGTTCGCCGAATTGAGGCCCGATCGGCGAAGGATCTGGGGCCCTGAAGGGGAATCGTTGGAAAACAGTAGGGGCTCCATTGACCCGCCAGGGGGCGACTGGTAAGTTCTTCGCCCCTCTGTCGCAGCCCGACCCGGTATCAAGGTCGCGGAAGGCGATGGATTCTGCCCGTACACCCCCCTTTGGGAGCTCGTCCGCCTGTCGCGGACAGCCGAGAGCCAGCACATGAGCCAGAAGATCCAAATCCGCATGGAGGCCTACGACCACGAGGCCCTGGACCAGTCTGCCGCCGACATCATCGATACGGCGAAGCGGACCGGAGCAGTCGTGCGCGGGCCGATCCCGCTGCCGACGCGGATCGAGCGATTCACCGTGCTGCGCTCCCCCCACGTGAACAAGAAGTCGCGCGAGCAGTTCGAGATCCGGACTCACAAGCGCCTCATCTACATCTCGGAGCCGACCGGGCAGACCGTCGACTCGCTCAGCAGCCTCAACATGCCTGCTGGCGTCGACATCCGCATCAAGGCCTAGGCCTCGAGCGAAGCGAACAACCTCCCATCGCCGATGCGGTGGGTGCGCCGGCAGGGCCGGCAACTCAAAACCAGTATCCGACAGTCAACCGCGTGGCCACGCGTCGAGGCATCCGCCTCGAAGGGGTCGAACCGGTCTGTCACTTTCCAGTTCAAGCAATCATGACGCTGATTCTAGGACGCAAGCGGGGAATGACCCAGGTCTTCACCGACGCAGGGGACGCCATTGGCGTCACCATCGTCGAGGCGGGGCCCTGTGTTGTCACCGAGGTGCGCACCGAGGACAAGCACGGCTACAGTGCCGTGCAGCTCGGTTATGAGGACGTGCGCGAGAAGGTCATCGACAAGCCACGTCGGGGCCACTTCAAGCAAGTCGGTGTGACGCCCAAGCGCTTCCTGCGCGAGATGCGCGTCCCCGCCACGGATCTCTCCGTGGGCGACGAGGTCCGCGTCGAGGCGTTCGGTGAGGGTGACCTCGTCGACGTGATCGGGACGACCAAGGGTCGCGGCTTCGCCGGCGGCATCAAGCGCCACGGCTTCTCCCGCGGCAACGAGACCCACGGTAGCCACAACGTCCGTCAGCCGGGTGCCATCGGTGCCTGCGCCTACCCGGGCCGCGTGTTCAAGGGTAAGCGCATGCCCGGCCACTACGGCAACAAGCGTCACACCACCAAGAACCTCACGGTCGTCAAGGTCGATGCCGAGCGCAACCTGCTCTTCATCGCCGGCGCCGTCCCGGGTCCGAACGGTGGCTTCATCCAGGTCCAAGATGCCCGCACGGGCATCAAGAAGTAGGGGGGGCTCGAGATCATGCAAGTCAAGAGCTACAAGGCCGGCAGCATCGGCCAGGTCGACTTCGACGCGACCCCCTTCGGTGAGAAGGTCCTCTTCCGCACCTTGAAGGACGCGGTCGTGATGCACCAGGCCAACCAGCGCCAGGGCACCGTCAAGACCAAGGGGCGTTCCGACGTCGCAGGTACCGGCAAGAAGCCGTACAAGCAGAAGCACACCGGCCGCGCCCGCGCAGGCTCGGTCAAGTCGCCCATCTGGCGCGGCGGCGGCACGGTCTTCGGACCCCTGCCCCGTGACTACAGCTACCACATGCCGAAGAAGGCGCGCCGCGTTGCGCTCCGCACGGCACTGCTCGGCAAGCTGCGAGACGACGAGGTCGTGATCGGCGAGCTCGGCGACTTCCCGGCGCCCTCGGCCAAGGCCGCGCGCAAGATCCTCGCCGACCTCGGCACCCCCCGCCGCGTGCTGGTGGTGCTGGCCAAGGCTGACGACAACGTCTGGCGCTCGTTCCGCAACTTCCCCGGTGTCCAGGTCCGCGTGGCCTCGGACGTCTGCGCCTTCGACATCGTCGCAGGCGGAGTGATCTTCGCCGAGGGTCCCGCCCTCGACGCCATCGCGGCCCGTGTCGGCCTCAAGACCGAAGGAGCTAAGTCGTGAGTAGCCTCGACCGCGCTTACCAGATCATCAAGAAGCCGGTGATCACCGAGAAAGCCTCGGACGACACCGGCCGTCGCAACGCCTACCACTTCCGTGTCCCGGTGGACGCCAACAAGGTGGAGATCCGCAACGCCGTCGAGCAGCTGTTCGACGTCAAGGTGACCTCGGTCAACACCCTCCGGGTGCGATCGAAGGCTCGCCGTCGCGGCTACACCCAAGGCGAGACTCCCACGTGGAAGAAGGCGATGGTCCAACTCGCCGACGGCCAGACCATCGACGTCCTCTAGGGCAAGGAGCACACCATGGGTATTCGTAAATACAAGCCGACCTCGCCTGGACGCCGCTCCGGTAGCGTCCTGGACTTCGCCGAGATCACGCACGTCGGGCCTGAAAAGAGCCTGCTGCGTCCGATCAAGAAGACCGGCGGTCGCAACAACACCGGGCGCATCACCTCGCGCCGTCGCGGTGGTGGCCACAAGCGCCGCTACCGCCTGATCGACTTCAAGCGCTGCAAGGATGGGGTCCCGGCTACGGTCAAGACGATCGAGTACGATCCCAACCGTTCGGCCAACATCGCCCTCCTGTTCTATGCGGACGGCGAGAAGCGCTACATCATCGCGCCGCTCGGCCTCGAGGTCGGGATGACGCTGATGGCGGGTCCTGACGCCGAGCCGTTGATCGGCAACGCGATGCCCCTGGCCAACGTGCCGGTCGGCATGACGATCCACAACATCGAGATGCACGCCGGCAAGGGTGGCCAGATCTGCCGCAGCGCCGGCAGCTCGGCCCAGCTCACGGCGCGCGAGGGCAGCTACGCTGTCGTCGAGATGCCGTCGGGCGAGGTCCGCCGCATCCATGTCCGCTGCCGTGCGACGATCGGTCGCGTCGGCAACACCGACTTCCAGAACGTGAAGCTCGGCAAGGCCGGTCGACGCCGCCACCTCGGCCGTCGCCCGAAGGTCCGTGGTACCGCGATGAACCCGCACGATCACCCGATGGGTGGTGGTGAAGGTCGCACCGCGGGCGGTCGTCACCCCTGCTCGCCGAAAGGCGTGCTGTCCAAGGGCGGACGTACCCGCCGCTCGAAGAACCCGACCAACAAGTTCATCCTGCGTCGCAGGAAGAAGCGTAAGTAGGAGATCCACCAGTGGGACGTAGCATTAAGAAGGGGCCGTACATCGACCCCAAGCTGGCCAAGAAGGTCGAGCAGGCGAACTCCGCCGGCAGCAAGAACCCGATTACGACTTGGGCTCGTGCTTCCATGATCTCCCCCGACATGATCGGGCACACGTTCATGGTTCACGACGGTCGTCGGCACATCAAGGTCTACGTGACCGAGGACATGGTTGGACACAAGCTGGGCGAGTTCGCCCCGTCCCGCCAGTTCCGCGGCCACACCAACAAGAAAGAGGCGCGACGCTAATGGAAGCTGTCCAGTTCCGGGCCAAGCACCGCTATGCCCGCATCACCGCACGCAAGGCCCGTCTCGTGGCCGACGCGATCCGCGGCATGGATGTCAACGAGGCCCTCGAGGTCCTGCAGTTCGCTCCCCAGCGCGCCGCAGCCTTCTACCTCAAGGTCCTCAAGAGCGCGGTCGCCAACGCCGCCCAGTCGGAGCAGGTCAACCTGAACCGTCTGTGCATCAGCGACATCCGCGCCGACGATGGTCCGCTGCTCAACAACCGCATGCGCTGGCGTCCGGGCCCGCAGGGTCGCGCGATGCCCTTCCGCAAGCGCACCTCTCATCTCACCGTCGTCGTCAGCGAGTCTCCCGCGGAGGCCTAGGAATACACCATGGGACAGAAGATCCACCCCACCGGCTACCGCATCGCGGTCATCGAGCCGTGGAAGTCTCGCTGGTACGCCGGCAAGAACAACTTTGCTGAGCTGCTCGTCCAGGACAAGCAGATCCGTGAGCACGTTCGCAAGGAGTTCAAGGGCGCCGGCATCCCGCGCATCGAGATCGAGCGCTCGGGCGAGTCGATCAACGTGATCATCCACACCGCGCGCCCCGGCGTGCTGGTCGGCCGCAAGGGCGTCCGCGTGGAGCAGCTCAAGAAGGACCTCCAAGGTCGCACCGGCGCCGTGGTTCACCTGACCGTCCGCGAGATCAAGCGCGCCGAGCTCGAGTCGAGCCTGGTCGCCGAGGTCATCGCCGAGGCCCTCGAGAAGCGCATGGCCTTCCGCCGCGCGATCAAGAAGGCCATCCAGACGACGATCCAGGCTGGTGCCAAGGGCATCAAGATCGAGGTCAATGGCCGTCTCAACGGTGGCGACATGTCGCGTACCGCGAAGGAACGTGAGGGCCGCGTGCCGCTCTCGACCCTGCGCTCCCACGTCGACTACGGAACCGCCCTGGCCCACACCACCTACGGCATCATCGGCGTGAAGGTGTGGATCTACAAGGGCGACATCGAGCCCGGCAAGATGGTCGATTACAAGAAGCCAATGCAGGGCAATCCGATGCCCCGTCACCAAGGTCGCGGCCGCGGTCCGCGCCGCAAGTAGCAGGACGCACTAGGAGAAAACCATGGCACTGATGCCCAAACGGACCAAGCACCGCAAGGTGATGCGTGGTCGACTTCGCGGGAACGCATCCCGCGGAAACAAGGTCTCCTTCGGCGAGTTCGGCCTGCAGTCCCAGGACTACGGCTGGATCACCGGCCGGCAGATCGAAGCCTGCCGAGTGGCCGCCAACCGCGCATGCGGTGGCGCCGCCAAGATCTGGATCCGGGTCTTCCCGCACAAGCCCATCTCCGCCAAGCCTCTCGAAACCCGAATGGGTAAGGGTAAGGGCGACGTGGACTACTGGGCGGCCGCCGTCAAGCCCGGCACCGTGCTCTTCGAGCTCGGTGGTGTGCCCGAGGACAAGGCCAAGCTGGCCTTCAAGCGCGTCGCTCACAAGTTGCCCATCAAGGTCCGCATGGTCCGGCGCATGCCGACCACCTGAGCAGATCAGGAGTAGCAGATATGAACATTGAAGAAGTGCGCAGCAAGACCGACACCGAGCTCCGGTTCGATCTTGGCAACTTGAAGAAAGAACTCTTCGACCTGCGATTCCGCACGGCGACCGAGACTTCCACCGATCCCTCCCGGGTGAACATCGTCAAGCGCTCCGTCGCCCGAATCAACACCGTTCTCCACGAGCGCGCTACCGGCGTCCGTGGTCAGGAGTCCCGCTAGAAATGTCTCAGACCCGCAATGCCCGCCGAAGCCTCCAGGGCGTCGTCGTGAGCGACAAGGCGACCCAGACGATCACCGTCCGAGTCGAGCGTCGCTTCCGTCACCCGCTGTACGGCAAGTTCGTGCGGAGCCACAAGAAGTACATGGCCCACGACGAGGCCGATGTCGCCGAGGTCGGTGACACCGTCTCGATCGTTGCCTGCCGCCCGATGAGCAAGCGCAAGCGCTGGCGCCTCGAGAGCATCGTCGGCAATGCCGACCTGACCTCGAAGCCCCTCGCGGACAGCGCGGAAGCTGAAGGAGGCGAGGCATGATTCAGATGCAAACCGTTCTGGACGTCGCCGACAACACCGGCGCCAAGCAAGTCCGATGCATCAAGGTCCTCGGCGGTACCCACCGTCGCTACGCCAGCCTTGGTGACCTGATCGTGGCCTCTGTTCAGAAGTCCATGCCTGGCTCGGATGTGAAGCCGGGCACCATCATCCGCGGCGTGATCGTCCGGGTGCGGAAGAACACCCGTCGCCGTGATGGCTCCTACGTGCGCTTCGACAAGAACGCCCTGGTGATCGTGGACGACGACGGCAATCCGCGCGGCACGCGCATCTTCGGCGCCGTCGCCCGAGAGCTCCGCGAGCGCAAGTTCATGAAGATCGTCTCCCTCGCCCAAGAGGTCGTCTGATGAAGATCAAAAAAGGTGATCAGGTTGTCGTCATTGCCGGCAACTCCAAGAACCGCACCGAGCCCCGCACGGTGCTCAGCGTGGACCGTGACAACGGCCGTGTCCTCGTCGAAGGTGTCAACCTGCGATGGAAGCACAACCGTCCGACCCAGCAGCAGCCCCAGGGCGAGCGTGTTCAGGAAGAGTGCCCGATCCACGCCAGCAACGTGATGCTGTGGGACGCAGCACAGAAGACCGCCGTGCGGAAGCGCCCGGCCCAGGAGAGCTGAAATGAGCCCCCGCCTTCAAGAGAAGTACAAGAGCGAGGTCATCTCCTCGCTCAAAGAGAGCTTTGGCATCGACAACCCGATGGCGATCCCGAAGCTCGAGAAGATCGTGATCAACATGGGCTGCAAGGGTGCGGTCGAGAACAAGAACCGCGTCGATGCGGCTGCCCGCGATCTCGCGGCGATCACAGGCCAGAAGCCGACGGTCCGCAAGGCCCGTCGCTCCATCTCCGGCTTCAAGCTGCGCGAGGGCATGCCGATCGGCGTCGCCGTCACGCTGCGCCGGGAGACGATGTGGGACTTCGCCGACCGCCTGATCTCGATCGTCCTGCCTCGTATTCGTGACTTCGGCGGGGTGAAGACCAAGCTCGACGGTCGCGGCAACTTCAGCCTCGGTCTCGCCGATCAGCTGGTCTTCCCCGAGATCGAATTCGACCGCGTCGAGTTCAGCCAGGGCATGGACATCACCTTCGTCACGTCCGCCGACAACGACGAGCAGGGCTACGCCCTTCTCAAGGCCCTCGGTATGCCGTTCAAAGAGAAGAAGAACTAGGAGTTCTGCTATGGCCAAGACCTGCCTCATCAACAAAGCCAAGCGCAAGCCGAAGTTCTCGACTCGCGCTTACACTCGCTGCAACTTCTGCGGGCGCGCACGCGCCGTGTACAAGAAGTTCGGCCTGTGCCGTATCTGTGTCCGTGAACGCGCTCACATTGGGGAGATCCCCGGTTTGCGCAAAGCCTCCTGGTAAGTCCCCAAAAGGAGAGAAACTGCCATGATGACCGACCCCGTAGCGGACCTCTTGACCCGCATCCGGAACGCCAACGCGATCCGAATGCGCAACGTCAACATGCCCGCCTCCAAGCTCCGCGTAGCCATCGCGGGCGTCCTCGCCGACGAGGGCTTCATCGAGAGCCTTCAAGTCGAAGAACAAGAGCCCCAGAGCGTGCTGAAGCTGAAGCTGAAGTACGGTCCTGACGGCGAGCGCGTGATCCGTGCCATCGACCGCGTGTCGAAGCCCGGCTGCCGTGTCTACGCCGGCGTGAAGGACCTGCCGAAGGTCCTTCGCGGCCTGGGCATCTACGTCCTGTCCACCCCCCGAGGTGTGCTCTCCGACCGCAAGGCTCGTGAGCTCAACGTCGGTGGCGAGATCCTCTGCAAGGTGTACTAAGCCATGTCCCGCATTGGAAACCAGCCCATCTCACTCCCGGGTGGCGTCACCTTCGACCTCAAGGGTCGCGATGTCGCCGTCAAGGGCCCCAAGGGCGACCTGGCGCTGACCCTGCGTCCTGAGATCGACGTCACCGTCGAGGACGGCACCGTCAACGTGACGCCCAACGGCCACGGCAGTGCACGCCAAGCGCGCGCCTTCCACGGTCTGACCCGCGCTCTCTTGAGCAACATGGTCGTCGGCGTGAGCGAGGGCTTCTCGAAGCACCTCGAAATCATCGGCGTCGGTTGGAACGCCAAGGTCCAAGGCAAGCAGCTGGTGCTCAACATCGGCTTCTGCCACCCCGTCGAGTTCGAAGTCCCCGAAGGCCTTGCCGTCGAGTGCCCGTCCCCGACCACCATCACCGTGACCGGTGCTGACAAGCAGGCTGTGGGGCAACTGTGCGCCCGCGTCCGCAAGGTCCGTCCGCCGGAGCCCTACAAGGGCAAAGGCATTCGCTACAAGGGCGAGGTCGTTCGTCGCAAGGCCGGTAAGAGCTTCGGTAGCTGATCATGAAACCTATCCGTCTCAAGAACAAGCAGGCCCTGCGCCGCAAGCGCTCCAACCGGAGTGCCCTGAATTCGACCTCCGAGCGTCCGCGCCTGTCGGTGCACCGCACCAGCAAGCACATCTACGCTCAGGTGATCGACGACATGACCGGCCGTACCCTGGCTGGCTGTGGTTCCACCGCCGGTGGCTTCTCCTCCGACCTCGAGGGCAAGACCAAGACCGAATGCGCCGCATTCATCGGCCAGGAGATCGCGCGCCGCGCGACCGAGGCCGGCGTCAAGACGGTCGTCTTCGACCGTGGTCCTTACCTCTATCACGGGCGTGTCAAGGCCCTCGCCGATGCCGCTCGTGAGGGCGGCCTGAGCTTCTAGCCCCGCACTGCCCATGAAAGTCGAAATCCAGTACCTCGACCACGTCGAGGCGTCCGAGACCGAGAATCTCGACGAGATGCTGATCACCGTCAACCGGTGTGCAGCCGTCACCAAGGGTGGCCGTCGCTTCTCCTTCTCCGCCCTCAGCATCGTCGGCAACCGTAGCGGCATCGTCGGCTACGGTTTCGGCAAGGCCAGCCAGGTGCCTTCCGCCATCGAGAAGGCCGCCAAGGATGGTCGCAAGCACCTGATGCGCGTGCCCGTCGTCAACGGTGGCTCGATCCCTCACGAGGTGACCGGCTACTTCCGCGGCGCGCATGTGCGCCTGATCCCGGCCTCGGACGGTACCGGCCTGACCGCTGGTCAGTCCGTGCGCGCTGTCTGTGAGATGTGCGGCATCCGCAACATCCTCAGCAAGTCCTTCGGGTCCTCCAACCCCCTGAACCTGGTCAAGGCGACTCTGCTCGCCCTCGGCCAGCTCCGCACGGCGGAGGAAGTCGCCGCTCTCCGCGGCGTGGAGCTCTAATCCATGGATCTCTCGATCGTCTGCAGCAAGGGTGTCGCCTACAAGACGCGGAAGCGTATTGGTCGCGGCATCGGTAGTGGCAGTGGCAAGACCAGTGGCCGTGGCCACAAGGGTCAGGGCTCGCGCTCGGGTTACTCCCGCGCGCCGGGTTTCGAAGGTGGGCAGATGCCCATCTACCGCCGCATGCCCAAGCGTGGATTCACCAACGCCCGTTTCCGGACGGACTACACGGTGATCAACGTGAACGATTTCGACGCCTTCGAGGACGGTGCAACCGTCGATCTCGAGGCGGTCATCAACCATGGCCTCGTGTCCCTGAACACGCCCCTGCTGAAGGTTCTCGGTAACGGAGAGTGTGGGCGCAAGCTCACCGTCCGCGCCCAGAAGTTCAGCAAGAGCGCGAAGGAGAAGATCGAGGCTGCCGGTGGCAGCGTCGTTCTCCTGGACAACAAAGGCCGCGAACTTCAGGCCGAGTAGGCCCGGCGGTACCGAGGGTGTTCACAAAGATCCGACAGCTCCTGAGCGTGCCCGAGACGCGCGACAAGGTCATCACGACCTTGGCGTTGCTGCTCGCGTACCGCGTTGGGTTCCACATCCCGATCCCGGGAACCAGCCCTGACTTCCTGCGTGAGGCATCCAGCTCCGCGGCGAGTACGGTCTTCGGTGTGATGAACGCCTTCTCGGGTGGAGCCATCGGCCAGACGGCGATCTTCTCCCTGGGCATCATGCCCTACATCTCGGCGTCGATCATCTTCTCGGTCCTTGGCAAGGTCTCTCCAGCCATCGAGGCCATCCAGAAGGAAGGCGCCGCTGGTCAGAAGAAGATCAACCAGTGGACCAGGCTCTCGACGGTGCCGATCTGCCTGATCCAAGCGCTGTTCGTCTGGTTCGGTGTGTTCACCAAGACCCCCGGCATCCTCGCCGGTGATGCGAACCTTGGCATGGCCCTGGTCGTCATCCTGTCGCTGACCGCCGGCGCGATCTTCGTCATGTGGATCGGTGAGCTGATCACCGAGCACGGCATCGGCAATGGTGCCTCGCTGATCATCATGGGCGGCATCATCGCGTCGATGCCTGGAGCGCTGCAGGCGATCTTTGCCACCGACAGCGACTTCTACGGCACGATGCTGACCCTCTCGGCCATCTGGGTGACGATCGTCGTGGTCGTCGTCTTCATGCAGAAGGGCGAGCGTCGGATCCCGATTCAGTACGCTCGGCTGACCCGTGGCCGCCGCGTCTATGGGGGACAGAAGCACTTCCTGCCGCTCAAGGTCAACATGGCCGGCGTCATGCCGATCATCTTCGCCTCGGCCCTGTTCATGATCCCGGGCGTGATGTTCGAGCTCTTGGGCTGGACCTACCTGCGGAACGTCTTCCAGACCACCGACGGCTTCATGTACGTCACGATGTACTTGCTGCTGGTCTTCTGGTTCTGCTTCTTCTGGAACAACCTGATGTTCCAGCCGAGCGACATCGCGAACAACCTGCGCGAGCACGGCTCCTTCATCCCGGGCATCCGGCCTGGTGCACGCACGGCGGAGTACATCAAGTCCTCCCTGCAGCGCATCACCCTCGCGGGCGCGGCCTTCCTTGCGCTGATCGCCGTGGTGCCCAACTTCGTGACGGCCGGCATCCCCGAGCTCCGGGGTTCACTCGCCTACTTCCTGGGTGGCACTTCGGTGCTGATCGTGGTGGGCGTGGCGATGGACATGGTCGATCGCCTCAACGCCCAGCTCGTGATGCACAACTACGAAGGCTTCATGAAGACCGGCGGCGGCGCGGCTTGGACCAAGCGAGGTCAGAAGTAGCCATGGCGACCGTCGTGATTCTGCTCGGTGGACCGGGCGCCGGAAAGGGCACCCAGGCGGTGCGCCTTGGTGAGAAGCTGGGCCTGGCCCACATCTCGACCGGCGACCTGTTCCGCGAGAACCTGAAGAACGACACGCCCCTCGGCCGCCAGGCACGCGAGTTCATGGACTCCGGCCGCTTGGTCCCGGACTCGCTCGTCATCGAGATGCTCTTCGACCGTGTCGCCGCACCGGACTGTGCCAATGGGTACGTGCTCGACGGCTTCCCGCGCACCGAACCCCAGGCCTTGGCCCTCGAGGCCGCCCTCGGCGACCTCAAGCCCCGGGTCCTGAACCTCGAGGTGGCCGACGAGGTCATCGTCCAGCGCGCCTCTGGCCGCCGCCTCTGTCGAGGCTGCAGCGCCATCTGGCACGCCACTTTCAACGCTCCTTCGAAGGCCGGTGTCTGCGACACTTGCGGCGGGGAGCTGTATCAGCGCGAAGACGACCAGGAAGAGGTCGTGCAAGAGCGTCTGAACGTGTATCATGCGCAGACGGCGCCCCTGGTGGAGTTCTACTCCGCGAGGGGTTTGCTCGTCGGCGTGGACGGCGAGCGTTCGCCGTCCGAAGTGAACGAGAGCTTGGTGGCCGCTCTGGCGGCAGGACCTGTTGAGACAAACTGATGGCAAAAGAAGAACCCATCACCGTCGAGGCGGTCGTTACCGAAGCTCTCCCGAACGCAAGGTTCCGTGCCCGGCTCGTCGATGCCGAGGACCACGAGATCTTGGCCCACGTCAGCGGCAAGATGCGGATGCACTACATCCGGATCCTGCCTGGTGACACGATCACCGTCGAGATGTCCCCGTACGACCTCACCAAGGGTCGCATCGTTTATCGGGGCGAAAGGAAACGGAGACACAGAAGATGAAAGTCCGCAGCAGCGTCCGCCGCATGTGCATCCACTGCAAGATCGTCAAGCGCCGAGGTGTGCTTCGCGTGATTTGCAAGGCGGATCCCACCCACAAGCAACGTCAGGGCAAGTAGCCCTGTCCCCAGGAGAACCTCGACTATGCCACGTGTAATTGGTGTCGACATCCCGCCGCGTAAGCGTCTGGACATCTCGCTGACCTACATCTACGGCGTTGGCCGTAGTGTCGCGAGCAAGATCTGTGGCCAGCTCGGCCTCGACCCCGGCATGCATGCCGGTGACCTCAACGAAGAGCAGGTGCAGAAGCTCGCTACGACGCTCCAGAAGGAGTTCGTGGTGGAGGGTGCCCTCCGTCGCGAGATCGCCAGCGCCATTGGCCGTCTGCGTGACATTGGCTGCTACCGCGGCCTCCGTCACCGTCGCGGCCTGCCTGTTCGCGGTCAACGTACCCGCACCAACGCCCGCACCCGCAAGGGTCCGAAGCGTACCGTCGCCGGCAAGAAGTCCGTCAAGGGAATGAAGTAAGCCATGGCCAAGTCTGCCAAGCGCAAAGCGCGCAAGAACATCGCGAAGGGCGTCGCGCACATCCGCGCCACCTTCAACAACACGATCGTCACGATCACCGATCCCTCGGGAGACTGTGTCTCCTGGGGCTCCTCTGGCGCCATGGGCTTCAAGGGCACTCGCAAGAGCACGCCCTTCGCCGCCCAGCGTGCCGCCGACCGCGCGGCCGCCGAGGCCACGCGTCACGGCATGAAGGAGATCGAGGTGCGAGTGAAGGGGACCGGATCCGGCCGCGAGTCGGCCATCCGAGCCCTGTCCAACGGCGGCCTCAAGATCGTTCAGATCGAGGACGTCACGCCCCTCCCGCACAACGGCTGCCGCGCGAAGAAGCGCCGCCGCGTCTAAGAGTCCAGGACACCGAACCATGGCACGTTACACCGGAAACAAGTGCAAGCTCTGCCGTCGGGAGGGCATGAAGCTCTTCCTGAAGGGCCAGCGCTGCTTCATCGAGAAGTGCGCCCTCTCCCGTCGGGACTACCCGCCAGGAGTCCACGCCCACCGTCGGTCCAAGATCACCGACTACGGCCTGCACCTGCGTGAGAAGCAGAAGCTCAAGCGCATCTACGGCGTCCTCGAGCGTCAGTTCCGCCTCTACTTCAAAGAGGCCGAGCGCATGAAGGGCAACACGGGTGCGAACCTGTTGGCCCTGCTCGAGCGCCGTCTGGACAACGTGGTCCTCGCGAGTGGCTTTGCCTACTCCCGCAACCACGCCCGCCAGCTGGTCAACCATGGACACTTCCGTGTGAACGGCCGCCGGGTCGACATCGCGTCGTTCCGTGTCCGTCCCGGTGACGAGCTCACGCTCGGCCCGAAGGAGAACACCAAGAAGCTGGTCACGGACGCCGCTGAGATCAACAAGTCTCAGTCCGTTCCTGAGTGGCTCGAGGTCTCCAAGGAGACCCTGGTTTCGAAGGTCGTCGCGCTTCCGAAGCGCGAGAACATCCCGCACCCGATCCAAGAGCAGCTCGTCGTCGAGATCTGCTCCAAGTAGGCCTAGACCTAGGGAATCCCCATGAGAATCCGTTGGCGCAATTTCGAGCTGCCCAGCACCGTCGAGGTCGACGAGGGCACGCTCACGAGCAACTACGGTCGCTTCGTCGTCGAGCCGTTCGAGCGTGGCTTTGGTCACACGATCGGCAACGGCCTGCGTCGTGTGCTGCTCTCCTCCATCGAGGGTGCCGCAGTGACCTCCGTCAGGATCGAGGGCGCGAGCCACGAATTCGACTCGCTCGAGGGCGTGTACGAAGACGTGGCAGACATCATCCTCAACCTCAAGCAGCTGCGGGTCAACCACCCCGGCCGCGGCGAGCTGACCTGCCGCATCGAGAAGTCGGGCAAGGGCCCGATCACCGGTGCTGACGTCATCTGCGAGGGCGACGCCGAGGTCACGAACAAGGACCTGGTCATCGCGAACCTGACCCTGGACGAGACCTTTGCCTGTGAGCTCAAGCTCAACACAGGCCGCGGTTACGTCCCCGCCGAGGAGAACACCTCGAGCGACCAGGACATCGGCATGATCGCTGTTGATGCGATCTACTCGCCGGTGCACCGTGTCCGCTATGCGGTCGAGGCCACCCGAGTCGGCAAGTTCACGAACTACGACCGACTCGTCCTCGAGATCTGGACCGACGGGACGATCCATCCCCAGATGGCTCTGATCGAGGCCGCGAAGATCTACCGCAAGCACCTCAACCCCTTCGTGCTGTTCGACGCTGACAAGTCGGACGCCCCGGTCGTGGGGGACCCGTCCCAGTCCGAGTTCAATGCCCGCAACCGCGAGCTGCAGCGACTCGAGAGCCAGCTCTCGCGTCCGATCGCTGACCTCGACCTGAGCGTGCGTGCCCGCAACTGCCTGGACAGCGCGAACCTGCAGGCCCTGGGGGACCTCGTCTCCCTGTCGGAGAACGAGGTCATGAACCTCAAGAACCTGGGCAAGACCAGCCTTACCGAGATCAAGACCAAGTTGGCTGAGCAGGGTTTGTCCCTGGGAATGAAGCTGACTTCCTAAGGAGCCTGAACCATGCGACACCGTATCTCCGGCCGTAAGCTCGGCCGCACCCACAGCCACCGCAAGGCGATGACGCGCAACATGTCCGTCTCGCTGATCGAGCACGAGCGCATCATCACCACCGTGCAGAAGGCCAAGCACCTGAAGCCGTGGGTGGAGAAGCTCGTGACCCTGTCGAAGGTGGACACGACTCACCATCGCCGTCAGGCCTTCGCGCACCTGCGCGACATCGAGGCCGTCAACAAGCTCTTCACTGTGATCGGGCCGCGCTTCGCGGAGCGTCCGGGCGGCTACTGCCGCATCCTGAAGCTCGCCAAGCCGCGCCTCGGTGACAACGGCCAGCGCGCTCTGATCGAGTTCGTCGAGCGTAGCGCCGACGCCGGTGAGCCGATCGAGACCGAAGAGGCCGTGTCCGCCGAGTAGGCTGACCTGTCCGAACGCAAGCAGGCCCGCTCCTCACCGAGGAGCGGGCCTGCTTGCGTTCACACCGGAGGCTAGTAGCGCCTGCGGCCGCCGCCGCCAGGACGGCCGCCACCTTGGCGCGCGAGGGCTGCGCGGCCCTTGCCGAGCACCTTGTCGATGTCCTGGGCCAGCTCGGCCGAGATGGTCACCTTGTTGTCGTCACCGGCCCGCACGCGGCGCTTCTTGCCGTCGCTGCCGGCGACCTCCAGGTATAGGGGGCTGGCGCCAACATGCTGCTCGACGACGGATTTGAGCTGCGGCAGGAGCACGGCGTCGGTCTGGTCGAGATGGATCACCAGGGAGCCCCGGAAGTTCTTGAGCGCGTCCTCGATGGTCATGACCTGGTCGAGCAGCATGCGCACCTCGGTGGGGCGGTCGTCACCGATCTGGTTCTCCTCGAGCTTGCCGCGGCAGTAGACGATCGTGTCTTCGACGAGGCTGCTCGCGTACTCCTCGTAGGTGCGCGGGAAGACCGTTCCGTCGATCCCGCCGTCGAGGTCTTCGAGGCGGAAGGAAGCCATCTTCTTGCCCTTGCGCGTGATGCGCTCGGAGACGTTCACCAGCAGGCCCGCGATAGCCACCTGGGAGCCCGGGGCGCGGTCGGCCAGGTCCGCAGAGCTGCAGTCCGAGAGCATCCGGAAGAGGCCTTCCTTGGACTCGAGCGGGTGTCCTGAGAGGTAGAAGCCTAGGACCTCGTGCTCGTTGGTGAGGCGCGTGCGCTCGTCCCAGGCGTGGCGCTCGTCGATGCCGTTGCTGCCGCCGCTGGCGGCCGCAGGCTCGGGGTCGGCCCCGAACAGCGCCCCCTGGCCAGCCTTGCGGTCGGTCGCAGCGCGGTTGGCGTCCGCGACCGCTGCCTCCAGGGCGTGCAGGATCGAGCCCCGGTCGTGGCCCGTATAGTCGAAGCTGCCGGCCTTGATCAGCGCCTCCCAGGTGCCCTTGTTGACGTCGTGGGGGTCGATCGACTCGACCAGCTTGTGGAACCCCGGGGCCGGGTCGCCGAGCTCCTTGCGGGCCGCGACGAGGGCCTCGATGGCCTTCGAGCCGGTGCCCTTGATGCCCCCGAGCCCGAAGCGGATCTTGCCGTTCTCGGGCACGAAGTGCCACTCGGAGTGCATCACATCGGCCTGCAGGAACTCGATCCCGGCCCGGCGGCCGTCGTCGATCAGCTTCTTGAGCTTGTCCGAGTCCTGCATCTCGCAGGAGAGGTTGGCCGCCAGGAACTCGATCCGGTGGTGGGCCTTGAGGTAGGCCGTCTGGTAGCTGATCAGCGCGTAGGCCGTCGAGTGCGACTTGTTGAAGCCGTAGCCACCGAACTTGACGATGTTGGTCCAGATGTCCCGCGCGAGGCCGGCGTCGCAGCCGTTGGAGACGGCGCCCTCGACGAACTGCGCCGAGAACTTCTCCATGATCTCGGGCTTCTTCTTGCCCATTGCCTTCCGCAGGTTGTCCGCCTCGTTCAAGCTGAAGTTCGCCAGCTCGGAGGAGATCAGCATGACCTGCTCTTGGTACACGATGCACCCGTAGGTGTCGGACAGGAGCGGGTCCACCTTGGGGTGCAGGGCCTCGATCTCCTCGCGGCCGTGCTTGCGGTTGGTGAACATGTCCGCCATGCCCGACTCCAGCGGGCCGGGGCGGAAGAGGGCGAGGATGGCGATCAGGTCGGTGAAGCTGTCGGGGCGGATGCCAGCGATCAGGCGCTTCATGCCGTCCGACTCGAGCTGGAAGATGCCCTCGGTGTCGCCGGCCATCAGGAGCTCGTAGGTGCCGGCGTCGTCGAGGGGCAGGTTGACGATGTCGGGCGGCTGCTGGCCGCTGCGTGCGATGTACTCGACGGCGCGCTCGATGATGGTCAGGGTCCGGAGGCCCAGGTAGTCCATCTTGAGCAGGCCCATCTCCTCGAGCAGCGGTCCGGGCCACTGGGTCGCGACCTCGCCCTTCTGGGTCCAGAGCGGGGCGTACTGGTCGATCGGCTTGTCGGCGATGACGATGCCGGCGGCGTGGGTCGACACGTGGCGGGCGAGGCCCTCCAGGCTCTTCGACAGGTCGAACAGCTCGGTCCACTCGGGGTGCTCCTTCTGGAGAGCGAGCAGGTCCTTGTCCTCGGCCAAGGCCTTCTCGAGCGAGGGCGCGCCGGGGCCGGCCGGGATCTTCTTGGCGATCGTGTCGACGTCCTTGAGCGGCACGTCGAGCACTCGCCCGACGTCGCGGATCACGGTCCTCGAGGCCATCGTCCCGAAGGTGCCGATCTGGGCCACGTGGTCGGCGCCGTACTTCTCGCGGGTGTAGTGGATGACCGCCTCGCGGCCCTCCTTGCAGAAGTCGATGTCGATGTCGGGCATCGACACGCGCTGCTTGTTGAGGAAGCGCTCGAACAGAAGGTCGTACTCGAGCGGGTCGACGCGCGTGATGTCCAGGGCGTAGGCGATGATCGAGCCGGCGGCCGAGCCTCGCCCAGGGCCGACCGCGATGCCGTTGTCGCGGGACCAGTTGATGATGTCCCAGACGATCAGGAAGTAGGAGATGAAGCCCATCTCCAGGATCACCTCGCGCTCGTAGGCCAGGCGCTTCTTGGCCGCCTCGAGGTCCTTGCCCTCGCCGGTCTTGTTCCCGTACAGCTTGTGGATGCCCTCGAGGCACAGGCGATCGAACAGCTCCTCGGGGGTCTCGTTGGTCTCGGGCTTGAAGACCGGCAGGTGGTAGGTGCCGAAGTAGCCGGACATGTCGAGCTCGACCTGGTCGACCACGTCCATCGTTGCCTTGATCGCCTCCGGGAGGTCCCGGAACATGTGGCCCATCTCTTCACGGGTCTTGAAGAAGAGCGTGTCGGTGTCGAAGCGGAAGCGCTTCTCGTCGTCGCGCCGCGCGCCGGTGTTGATGCAGAGCAGCACGTCCTGGGCCTTGCAGTCCTCGGCGCGCAGGTAGTGGATGTCGTTCGTCGCGACGAGCGGCGCGCCGATCAGCTTCGACATGCGCACCATGTTCTCGTTGACGTGGTCCTGCTCCTTGATGCCGTTGCGTTGGAGCTCGAGCCAGAAGTGTTCGGGGCCGAACAGATCCCGGAAGGTGCCGGCGACCTCCTGGGCCTCGTCCTCCTTACCCTGCAGGATCAGCTGGCTGACCTCGCCGCCGAGGCAGCCGGAGAGGCACGAGATGCCGCCCGCGTACTTGCTGAGCAGCTCCTTGTCGACGCGCGGGCGGAAGTGCAGCCCCTCGGTGTAGGCCAGGGTCGCCAGCTTGATCAGGTTCTGATACCCCTGCTCGTCCCGGGCGAGCAGGGTCAGGTGGTGGTAGCGGTTGTGCTTCTTGCTGTGGGGCTGGTGGCGCGAGTTCTTCGCCACGTAGACCTCGCACCCGATGATCGGCTTGATGCCGCCCTTGGTGCACTTCTGGTGCAGCTCGACCGCCCCGAACATGTTGCCGTGGTCGGTCAGGGCCAGGGCCGGCTGCTCGTCCTTCTGGCAGGCCTTGACCAGGTTCTTGATCCGGTTCGCTCCGTCGAGAAGGCTGTACTCCGAGTGGACGTGCAGGTGGACGAAGTCGGGTCGGGCCATGGGGAGGGGGGCGCGGTCGGCGGGTGGGCGGTGGGGTCGAGCGAGGGGCTCAGCGGCGCAGGATGCGGGTCATCAGGGCCTTCTGGCTGTGCAGGCGGTTGGCGGCCTGGGCCAGGAGTAGGCTGCGCGGACCATCGAGCACTTCGTCGGTCGCCTCGACGTTGCGGCGCACGGGCATGGCGTGCATCAGCTTGGCGTCGTTGCTGCCCTCGAGCAGCTCCTCGGTGATGCACCAGTCCTCGTGGCGGGCGAGGCGCGAGGCGGCCAGGGTCGGGTTGTCCCAGGTCTCCAGGCTGCGCCAAGAGCGGGCGTAGACGATCGACGCGCCCTCGACGTTCTCGACCGGGTCGTGGCAGACGCGCAGGCGGCCGCCGGCCGCGCTGCCGGCCTCGCGGGCTTCTTCGAGCACCTCCTCGTCCAGGTCGAAGCCCGGCGGGTGACCGATCGAGATGTCCATGCCGAGGCGCATCGCGCTGGCCACCAGCGAGTGCACCGGGCCGAGGGTCGTCGGCGCGGGCGAGTGGACCCACTGGATCGCGATCCGGCGGCTGCCGAGCTGACCGAATTGGTCGCGCATGGTGAGCAGGTCGGCGAGGGCCTGCAGCGGGTGCCACAGGGCGCTCTCCATGTTGATGACCGGGACGGTGGCGTGCTCGGCCCAGGCGTTGATGCTGCGGTCGCGGCGCTCGGAGGACCAGGCCTTGCCTTCTAGCGAGGTGCGGATCGCGAGGGCGTCGACGTAGAGCGAGATCGCCGCCGCGGCGTCCTGGATGTGCTCGGGCGCGCGACCGTCCATCACGGCGCCGACC
The DNA here is from genome assembly GCA_029212845.1 of Planctomycetota bacterium. Taxonomy (GTDB): domain Bacteria; phylum Planctomycetota; class UBA1135; order UBA1135; genus JARGPD01. Next base: position 78,681 of record JARGPD010000001.1, on the reverse strand, counting down.
TGGTGCTCGAGCTCCCAGAAGTCGCTGGTCGCGGTCAGGTTGATCGGGAAGCCGCCGAGGGCGTGCACCGCCGCCTCGAGGGAGACGCGCGTTCGCAGGCTCCCGCGGAAGAACAGCAGCCCGACCGTGCGCCCCTCGAGGGGCCTCTGGTCGCCGCGTCCCGCGCGGGCGCGGAGACGTGCCGAGAGGTCGAGGAGATCGTTGAGCTCTTCGGCGTTGAGGTCGTGCAGGCGCACCAGGTGGCGCGGCGAAGTCTGGGTCGTCATGGCTTCGAGGCGAGCGCTCGATGGGGCGCCCGGCGGGGGGATCCGTTGGGTCGCCCAAGGTAATCCAGCCGCCCGGCAAGCTCACGGGGAAACCGCCCAACCCGCCTCCGGGGGGCGGAGTCCGGACGAAAGGGCACAAATGCGAGCAGAGTTCCCGGCGTGAGGTTGACTTGGGGCCCTGGCTGGCATAAAAACTCTCCCCCCTGACGGGCACCCTTAGCTCAACTGGATAGAGCACCTCACTACGGATGAGGAGGTTAGAGGTTCGAATCCTCTAGGGTGTACCACCTCTCACGGACCCGGCCGACGGATGGGCAAGCCCCGCGCGGGCCGGGTTCGCTGCGTTTCGGCGCGGCTCTTCGAAGCGCTTCCCAACACGATCGCCTCGCTGGACCGCCCAGCTTTGAAAACGAGTGACGATCTGCTCTGGTCCCAACGCCGTGCACGATGATCCCTACTACATGGGTCTCGCCCTCGACGAGGCCCGCGCCGCCGCCGAGCTCGGCGAGGTGCCGGTCGGCTGCGTCATCGTCGGCCCCGCGGAAGTGGGGGGCGACCCCGGTGGCGAGCCGCGCATCCTCGCGCGCGCCCACAACCGCACGCGCACGGACAAGACCCCGCTCGGCCACGCTGAGCTGCTCGCCATCCAGGCGGCGGTCACCGCGA
>JARGPD010000001.1:33880-77739 GCA_029212845.1 Planctomycetota bacterium | reverse complement strand
TACGAGCGCCTGCTGGGTGCGACGGTCTATGTGACCCTCGAGCCTTGCTTCATGTGCGCCGGCGCCTTGGTGCATGCCCGCGTCGCGCGGGTGGTGTGGGGCGCCCGGGACCCCAAGTTCGGCGGCTGCGCCTCGCTCGGCGAGGTGCTGACCGACCCGCGCCTGAACCATCGGGCGCTGACGACCGAGGGTGTGCTGCACGGCGAGTGCCGCGACCTGCTCGTGGACTTCTTCCGCGCGCGCCGCAAGCCCAAGGCCCCCTAGGCCGATAGGACGACCAGAGCAATGGATCCCGTGTGGAGAGGTGCCGGAGCGGCTTAACGGGCTGGTTTCGAAAACCAGAGTACTCGCAAGGGTACCGGGGGTTCAAATCCCCCCCTCTCCGCCATCCCTACTGCAATGGGGCGGCGAATATGGGATCCTGAAGAACGAGCGGAGAGGTGTCTGAGTGGCTTAAGGAGCGCGCTTGGAAAGCGCGTGTGCTGGCAACGGTACCGGGGGTTCAAATCCCCCCCTCTCCGCCACCTTCCATCCTTAGGATGGGGGGGAGCGGCAGTGGGCTCGGTCCCCGGCAAGCGGGGCCTTTCGAACCGGGTCAGGCCGGGAACGGAGCAGCCCTAAGGATGCGCCTCGTTGTGCTGGGTGCCCGGGCCCTCTGCCGCTCTTCCCTTCCTTCTTCCAACCCGCCGTCACTCATGCTGCTCGCCGCCCTCGGCTTGGTCTGCTTCGCCATGCAGGATCCCGCACCCGCACCGGTCCAGGTCCCCAGCGAGCCCTCACCCGAGGCCGCCCGCAGACTGGCCATCGCCGAGCTGATCGGCCTCGAGCTGACGCCCGCCGAGGTCTCGCAGCTGGCCGGCGAGCTGGCCGGGCAGCTCCGGAGCTACCGGGGCCTGCGGGCCCAGGGCCTCGACAACACCGTGGCGCCCGCGCTGACCTTCAGCCCCCTGGTGCCGGGTGTCGAGCCCCGGCCCCATGGGGTCTTCTTGCGCGGGCCGAGCGCCCCCATCCGCGTTGCCGAGGGCTGGGAGGAGTCCTTCTGGGACCTCTCGATCCCCGAGCTCGGCTGGCTCCTGCGCGAGGGGCGCACGACCTGCCTCGAGCTGACCGACCTGCACCTCGCGCGCCTCGCAGCCCTCGACACCACGCTGCACTGCGTCGTGACCCTCTTGCCCGAGCGCGCCCGGGCCCAGGCGCGCCAGCTCGACGCCGAGCTGGCCGCCGGCAAGGACCGCGGTCCGCTGCATGGCATCCCGTGGGGCGCCAAGGACCTCCTGGCCGTCGCCGGGGCACCGACCACCTGGGGTGCAGCGCCCTACAAGGACCAGGTCTTCGACGCCGATGCGGCCGTCGTGCGCCGCTTGGACGAGGCCGGGGCGGTGCTGATCGCCAAGCTGAGCCTCGGGGCGCTCGCGATGGGCGACGTGTGGTTCGGTGGCAAGACGCGCAACCCGTGGGAGGCGCGCATGGGCAGCTCGGGCTCCTCGGCGGGCTCGGCGGCCGCGGTCGCCGCCGGCGGGGTGGCCTTCGCGATCGGGTCCGAGACCCTGGGCTCGATCGTCTCGCCGAGCGTGCGCTGCGGCGTGACCGCGGTCCGGCCTAGCTTCGGCCGGGTCAGCCGGGCGGGGGCGATGAGCCTCTCCTGGTCGATGGACAAGCTCGGCCCGATGGCGCGCTCCTTCGTGGACGTCGGCCTGGTCCTGCAGGCGATCACCGGACCCGGGGAGCACGAGCTCGACCCCGCGGCCCAGATCCCCGCGGCCTGGCCAGCGACCCGCGCGGGGGAGCACACCGTGCGCGGCCTGAAGGTCGGCGCCCCGCGCGCTGCCCTCGAGGCCGAGGACCCGGCCTTGCTGCAGGCCCTCGACGAGCTGCGCCAGGCCCAGGCGGCGCGCGGCTTGACCCTCGAGGTCGTGCCCTTCGATCTGCCCGAAGCGCCCCTCGACGGCATGCTCTTGGGCCTGATGGCCGAGGCCGCCGCGGCCTTCGACGACCTGACCCTCGGTGGCGCCGACGACGAGCTCGTGAGCCAGGGCGCGAACGACTGGCCGAACCTCTTCCGGGCCGCGCGGCTGATCCCCGCCGTCGAGTACGTCAACGCCCAGCGCCACCGGACGCTCCTGATCCGCGAGCTCGAGTCCCGGCTGCAGGAGGTCGACCTGCTGGTGCATCCGCCCTTCGCCGCGGGGATCCTGTCGGCGACGAACCTGACCGGTCACCCGACCCTGGTGGCGCCGCTCTTCCTCGCCGAGCCAGGCCAGGGCGGCGGCTACCCTGGGCCCAAGTCGATCTGCTTCACGGGGCGCCTGTTCGACGAGGGCTTCCTGTTGGCCGTCGCCGAGCGCTGGCAGGCCCAGGCCAGGCACCACCAGAGGCACCCGCACGTGCCCCTCCCGGCCAGCGATGCCACGGAGCAGCCTGCCGATCCTGGCGAAGCGTCCGGCGACCGTTAGACTGGACCGATGTCCTACCTCGTCCTCGCCCGCAAGTACCGGCCCCGCGACTTCGACTCCGTCGTCGGGCAGAAGGACCTGACCGAGGTCCTGCGCGGCGCGATCCGCGACGATCGGGTGGGCCATGCCTACCTGTTCTGCGGGCCGCGCGGCACGGGCAAGACGACCACCGCCAGGATCTTCGCCAAGGCGCTGAACTGCGTCGAGGGACCGACGCCGAACCCCTGCGGTGTCTGCGAGCGCTGCGTCGCCGCCGACGAGGGCCACGAGGTCGACATCATCGAGATCGATGCTGCGTCCCACACCGGCGTCGACTACGTGCGCGAGCTGCGCGAGCAGGCGGCCTACGCGCCGATGGCCGCGCGCCACAAGATCTACCTGATCGACGAGGTGCACATGCTCTCGAAGAGCGCCTTCAACGCCCTGTTGAAGACGCTCGAGGAGCCACCGCCCCACGTCAAGTTCCTCTTCGCGACGACCGAGCCCCAGAAGCTGCTCGACACCGTGCTGTCGCGCTGCCAGATCCTGCGCCTGTCGCCGATCTCCGAGACCGACATCGCGGGTCGCCTCGACTTCGTGATGCAGGCCGAGGGCTTCACGCCCGAGCCCGGCGTCAGCCGCGAGGTCGCTCGCCTCGCCCGCGGCGGCATGCGCGACGCCCTGTCGATGACCGACCAGCTGATCGCCCTCGCGGGCACCAGCCCCAAGGTCGAGGACGTGGCGCGGCTGGGCGGCGAGGGCGGCCTGGCCGAGCTCGACCTGCTGCTCACCGCCGTCGAGGACAACGACCGCTCGGCAGTGATGAGCCTCCTGCCCTCGCGCGAGGGTGGCGAGGGCGAGTACCTCGGTCACCTCTTGAACCACCTGCGGCACACCCTCGTGGTCGCACTCTGCGGCGCCGACGCGCCGATGCTCGAGGCCGGCGAGGAGGAGCGCGTCGTGCTCGTCGCGCGCGCCAAGCGCCTCGGCGCCGACCGCCTGCAGATCTGGCTCGAGGAGCTGCTCGCCGCCCGCGAGCGCATGCGCCAGCTGCCGTCCCAGTCGCGGCTCGTGCTCGAGGTCGCCCTGCTCGATCTCGCGCGGCCTGGCGGCGACTGGCCCCTGGCCGAGCTCGAGGCACGCCTCGTTGCCATGGAGGGCCGCCTGGCCGCCGGTGGGGGTGAGGTCGCCCCGCGCCCCCCGGCCAGCGGCGGCGCCGCGCCCCAGCAGCGCCCTGCCCAGGACGCAGCCCCCCGCCGGCCTTCGATGCTGCGCCCGGACACCAGCCCCGGCGCCGCCCCCGTGCGCCAGGCCCCCGACCAGCCCCCGCCCCAGGCGACCCAGCACCAACATCCGGAGCCGGACCCCCCCGGCATCCCGGGTCCGGGCGGCCGCCCCACGGACCCTGCGATCCACTGGCGCGCGGCACTCGACTCCCTGGCCGGGCGCCAGGGCGAGGTCCAGCGGCTGCTCGCCCGCGGCGCGCGGCTGACCCGCCTCGAGGGCGGACGGGCCCTGGTGACCACGCGCCCACTAGGCGATGCCGACCGCAAGCTGCTCGAGGCCCCGCGGGTGCAGACGGCGATCGCCCGCGCCCTCGCCGAGGCCATCGGCCACGACATCGAGCTCCAGATCGAGTTCGGCCGCGTCCCGACCAAGGCCGACCTCCCCAAGCCCGACCCCTTCACCGAGAAGGTCGCGGAGACCTTCGGTGGCCTGGTCGAGCGCGAACACGACTGACCCCCCTCCACTCCTACCCCCCCTAAGAAGATGAGCGGTTCCCTCGGTGACATGGGCAGCCTTTTGAAGCAAGCCCAAGAGATGCAGCGCGAGCTCGATCGCGTGCGCGAGGAGCTCAAGGACCGCAAGGTCGAGGGCACCGCCGGCGGTCGCGCCGTCGTGGTCACGATGACCTGCGCCAAGGAGGTGCTCTCGGTGACCTTCTCCGACGAGTTCGTCGCCTCGGCCGGCCGCGCCGACCTCGAGGAGATGACCCTGCTCGCCGTGCGCGACGCGGTGGGTCAGGCGGAGAAGACCTCCACCGACGAGATGGCCAAGGTGACCGGCGGACTCAACCTCCCCGGTCTGATGTAGCCATGGCCTACCCGGCGCCCCTCGAAGCGCTCGTCGACGCATTCGCGCGCCTGCCCGGCGTCGGGCGTCGCACGGCCGAGCGACTCGCGCTGCACATCTTGCGCGATCCCGGCTCGCGCATCCTCGCGCGGGCGATCGAGACCGCCGTGCGCGACACGACGCGCTGCAAGATCTGTCGCAACGTCTGCGAGGACGATCCCTGTGACGTCTGCGCCGACCAGGACCGCGACGCCTCGCGCGTGCTGGTCGTCGAGGAGCCGAGCCACGTCGAGAGCGTCGAGCGCGCGGAGGTCTGGCCCGGCCGCTACCACGTGCTGATGGGCAGCTACAACCCGGCCGAGGGCGGCGCGGTGCAGCACCTCGGTATCGGCGGCCTCGTCGAGCGCCTCAACGCGGGGGCGCGCGAAGGCGGTGAGCGCATCGAGGAGATCGTGCTGGGCATGGACCCGGACAAGGAGGGCGAGGCGACGCTCTTGCTGGTGCTCGAGGCGATCGAGTCGACCGGGGTCGAGGTGCGCGTCACGCGCCTCGCCCGCGGCCTGCCAGCCGGCAGCGGCATCGAGTACCTGCACAAGGGCGTGCTCGAGGACGCGATCGAAGACCGCCGGCCGCTCCGGCGCCGCTAGCGAGCGTGAGCCAAGCTGGTGACTCTCGGATGTGGGGGGGCAGTTGTGGAGCGCAACCTCATGGATGGCCAGGTTTGTGCCGTGCCGTGGTGGAATCCCGTCGGCGATTGAGCTCGAACTGCGTTTCCTAATGCGGTGTGGGGATCCCCCTCCCAATCTCACACACAAGGAGAGAGTCAGGAAGTGACCTCGGTCGCTGTCCCTGGTCCTGTGCATCTTGGCCTTCTTCGTCTCGCCACTCGCAACGAGGCGAACTTCCCTGGTTTCGAGCCCGTTGAGGGTGAGCACTGGGCGGAGCGACTTGATGGTGGAGTCCCGCGCATCCCGTCCCTGTTCACCCGATCGACCAGCTTGGCGCCCTAGGAGTCCGACTCGTAGATCACCCAGAGGGAATCGCGGAGACAGGTCTGGACAAGGACCTCGGGCGGATCTTCTTGGAGCACGGTGGAAGGCCCCTGGTACGCCGCCTGCTCTTCGCTGACGAGCTCTTGGGCGGGGTGCGCATCCATACCATCCCAGTAGGCACCTTGGATGTCCGCTTCCACGATCACGCGGGCAGTTGGACCCTCCCGCGCCAAGCAGCAAGCCCGCTCGCCGTCACTCTCGGGGGCGAGGATGCCGAGGTGGTGTCGGACGCGTCGAGTCTAGGGGGCTCATCGTCGAAGTGCCCGATGTCGAGGGCTGGCCGGATCTTGATTCCGTCGGGATCGATGTGACTCACTTCAAGGAGGGCAGCAACATGGAGGGCTAGCACCCCAACTGGACCTACTCTTCGGAGGATCGCCGAAGACCGGGTCGCCCGTTCTCGGTGCTCTTGAAGCCTGGTAGCTACGAACTGACCCCGCACGGGCGGTACCTTGCCCTCGAGCCCGAGCTCGGACTGACGGAGCTGGGTGCTCCCGAGCGGAAGATTCGGATCGACGTGGCCGCTGGCGAGGTCGTGCGGGTTCTCCTCGAGCGCTACTGAGGCGGGGCAGCCCCAGGGATGTCGGAAAGCTCTTCCGGTCTGGCTTGGAATGCTCAATCTCTTCCCGGTTCCTGTCGATGGTTTCCGCCATGGCAGGCCCCAGACCAAGACTCAACCAGGGATTGCACCAGGAGCAGCGCCTGTCGGCGCGACTCCTGCCGTCGCTGACGATCCTGGAGCTGCCCGCCTTCGAGCTGAGCGCCTACCTGCGCGACGCCTTCGAGAGCAACGAGGCCCTGACCCTGGATGAGCCGAGCGGCAGCGCAGAGGCGCCCCCGGGCGCGGAGACGCCCTCCGACGCGGCGCGCAGCGAGGGCTACGACGGGGACGCGGAGCGCGACGACTTCAGCGCGCCGCGCCGCAGCCCCGGCGGCTCCGAGGCCAGCGACCGCCACTCCGAGTGGCTGAACAGCCAACCGGCCCCCGAGGCGCCGCTCGCCGATCGCCTCATCGAGCAGCTGGCCTTCTTCGACTTCGACGGACCGCGCCAGGAGGCGTGGGTCCGGCACCTCACCCTCGAGCTCGACGAGCGTGGCCTCCTGACCCAGGACGACGACGCCCTCCTGATGGGCATGCGCCACGCCGGCCTCCTCCAGCGCTTCCCGCTCGAGGAGGAGCTCACCGAGGAGGGCGAGCCGCTCGACCAGGACGCGGCCCTCGCCGACGCGATCGCCGTGCTGCACAAGCTCGAGCCGGCCGGCGTCGGCGCGCGCAACGCGATCGAGGCCCTGCTCCTGCAGCTGGATCCCGCGGACCCCGACCTGGCCCTGCTCGAGACCCTGCTCATCGACTTCCTCGAGGAGCTCTCCTCGAACAAGCTGCCCAGCGTCGCCGCCGCCCTCGGCCTCGAGCTCGGCGAGCTCGGCCGCCTGCTCGGGCGCCTAGCGAGCGTCGGCTCGCCCCTGGCTTCGGCATCGACCGCGACGGCCCCGGCGATCCACCCCGAGGTGATCGTCGAAGAGGGCCCGGACGGCTTCAGCGTGCGCGTCGACGGCGCCGCGTGGCCCAAGGTCGGTGTGGACGAGCAGCTGCGCGGCCTGGCGCGCGGCGGCGACTCGGGCCTCAAGAGCTACCTGCGCGGCAAGCTCGACCAGGCGCGCTGGATCGTCGACGCGGTCGAGCAGCGCAAGACCACCCTGCTGCGCGTCGCGCGCGCGGTCTTCGCCCACCAGCGGCCCTTCCTCGAGCATGGCCCGGGGCACCTGGTGCCCCTGCGCATGGGCGAGGTCGCGGACCTGATCGGCGTGCACCGCAGCACCGTCAGCCGCGCGGTCGCAGGCAAGTACGTGTGGACGCCCTGGGGCGTCTTCGCGCTCAAGCACTTCTTCCAGGCCTCGGCCGGGGAGCAGCCTGGGGCGGAACACGGCCCTGGTGCCGGCGCCGGTGCCGCCCGCATCGACGTGCGTGAGCTCGTCGGGCGCATTGTCGCCGAGGAGGACAAGCGCACGCCGCTCTCGGACGAGGAGATCGTCGCGGCGATGGCCGCACGGGGCTACCAGCTGGCGCGCCGCACGGTCGCCAAGTACCGCCGTGAGCTCGGCCTGCCGAGCTCCTACCGGCGCCGGGACTACCTGGCGGGCTAGGGCCCGGCTGACACCTCCCGATCGCTGGGGCGAGACCGCTGAAACCAGGGGCTCAGCGTGGGCAGCCCCGGCGCGCGGCGTATCCTCTTGCCCGTGACCCGCAACATCCGCATCCGAGTCGCCTACGACGGCTCCCGCTTCTTCGGCTGGCAGCGCCAGGACGGCTTCGAGTCCGTCCAGCAGTCCCTGGAGGAGGCGCTCGAGTCCCTGACCGGCGACGCGGTCACGGTGCGCGGCTCGGGTCGCACGGACACCGGCGTGCACGCCCTGGCCCAGGTGGCCAACTTCCACATCGACACGCACCTCGATGACAACCGCCTGTGGCACGCGCTGAACGCGCACCTCGTCGAGGGCGTGGTGGTGCGCGACCTCGAGACCTGCACGCCGGAGTTCCACGCCCAGCGCAGTGCGGTCGGCAAGCGCTACGCCTACATGATGGAGCTGGGGCGCTTCCGCAGCCCGTTCAGCGCGGGGCGTGCGACCTTCGTGCGCGGGGACCTGGACGTGGACCTGATGCGCGCCGGCGCGCGGCACCTCGTCGGTGAGCACGACTTCACCTCCCTGGCGAGCGCGGGCTCGCCCAGGGCGACCAACGTGCGCCGGATCTTCGGCGTGCACCTCATCCCAAGGCGCGCAGGCCTGGGCATCGTGGTGGGGGGCAACGGGTTCCTCTACAACATGGTGCGGACCCTGGCGGGGACCCTGATCCAGGTCGGGCGGGGGCAGGTCGAGCCCGATGCCGTGGCCGAGATCCTGGCCGCGAAGGACCGCAAGTTCGCCGGGCCGACGGCGCCCGCCGAGGGTTTGTACCTGGTCTCCGTAAAGTATCCAGATGGTTGGCGCGGCTAGCCCCCGCGGGCGAAGTGGTCGAGCCTGGATCATGGGGAGGGCCTACAGGCGGGCCCGACATGCAGTCGATGGGAATGGGCCACAAGCAGCCTTGTAGGCCGGGCCGTCCTAGCCCACAATTCCCGTGGCTTGAACACCTTGATCCTCACCCATGCACGAGCTTCCCTGGCGCTCGAGGAGCGCCCAGCCCCAGGACCTCGTAGGTCCTCCCGGTCGGGTGACCGGGGCGGCGAAGCTGCCACAAGGTGTCATGCACCTCGGAGCCCAAGGCGGTGGGTTCCAGGCGCTGGCCATGTCCCTACCGGGTCCCCGTGCAGGGGACTCAACCTCTTTCCTCTATAGGAGAACCCCTAGATGATCATCGAAGTCTCCCTGCTTTCCAAGGAGTACAGGGCCGACCTGCGCACCTTCGTCGAAGAGAAGGTTGCCGGTCTCGCCAAGTTCAACGACAGGCTGAGCTCGATCCGCGCCAACCTAGACCAGCAGCATCTGGACCACACGGTCGAGCTGGTGGCCAAGGTGGACGGCGTCGACCCCATGGTCGTGGAGCAGACGGGTGAGAACCCTCGCGCAGCGGTAGATATCGCAGTGGAACGCATGGGGCGGACCATCCGCAAGCAGCGTGAAAAGGCCATGGACACCCGCCGCCGCTAGGGCGTCTAGGTGCCAGAGTCGCGGGGGGGGGGGGGGGGGGGGGGGGGGGGGGGCGCGGGTCCCCCCCCCCCCCCCCCCCCCACGTCCAGGGGCTCGGCTGTGTTATGCTGGCGGCCTCCCAAGTTCCTCGATCCGCGTCATCCCAACGATGCCCACTCGCACCCCCGACTTCTGGAAGCTGTTCGACCCCAAGGGTTGCTCCGTGCGCCTCAAGAGCGCTAACAAGGAGGACACCCTCGCCGAGCTCATCAAGAACCTCCGCTCCGGGGGCCTCCTGGATGAGGCCACGGCAGAGCGAGCGCACAGCGCCTTGCTCGAGCGGGAGAAGGCCGCTTCCACGGGGATTGGCAAGGGCATCGCGATCCCGCACGTGAAGGTCCAGGGGCTAGAGAGCGCGGTCGCGAGCCTCTCGATCCACCCCACGGGGCTCGACTGGCAGGCCTTGGACCGCGAGCCGGTCCAGATCGTCTTCACGGTCCTGCGGCCGGACCAGGCCGGTGAGTCCCACGACCCCGAGCAGCACATCGAGATGATGCGCTGGGTCGCGCGACTGGCCCAGGACGTCGACTTCCGCAACTTCGCCGTCCGCGTGAAGAACAAGAAGGAACTCGTCAGCCTGCTGAAGGAGAAGGCTGGCCTCTAGGCCGGCTGGAGCAGGGGCACGCTCGTCATGGAACACCGGCGGTGTGTCCCGATCGTGAACCCCAAGGGCCTGCATGCCAGGCCCAGCCACGCCTTCGTCTCGCGGGCGCTGGAGTTCGAGGCCACCGTGCGGGTGCGCTGCTCGGGCATCGAGGTCAACGGCAAGAGCATCCTCGAGCTGATGACCCTCGGAGCTGCCTGCGAGTCCGAGCTCGAGCTCTGCTGCACGGGCCCTGATGCCGAGGCGGCCCTGGCCGCCCTCGTCGCCCTCGTCGAGAGCGGCTTCGACGAGTAGGGACCCCGGTCGGGTCCCGGTTCCTGGGGTGGGAATCCGACGAGGAATCCAAGCTTCCTTCAACTCGGGGTGGGGATGGGGTCGAAGGAGGCAGGGCCAGGGTGGAGCTTGCACCTGCTCCACTGGCTGAAGTCCCCGTGATTCCTCTCCACCGCTCCTCGGTGGGGTCGCGGGGAGGTCGGCCGAACCTCGAACCGCTGGCACGACCGGGAGTCCAGGATGATCAAGAGTTGGATGGAAAAGCTGCCGTCGCTGAAGCGGCGGAAGCGCAAGCGGAGCCTGATCGGCCTCGACTTGGGAAGCACGGCCATCAAGGCCGTAGAGATGCACCTCACGGACGATGGACCGGTCGTGACCGGCGTCGCCCATCGGGACATCCTCCCGGGTGAGGACTTCCAGGAGGCCCTGGCCGCCTTGCTCGAAGAGAGCGGGTTCACGGCCAAGGAGACCGCCACGGCGGTCTCGGGTCGCTCGGTCGTCGTGCGCCACCTCGCCACGGCGAAGATGGACGATGACGACCTCAAGCAGGCCATGGGCTTCGAGGCAGACAAGCTGCTGCCCTTCGAGCCCGATGAGATCCTGATGGACTGCCAGCGGCTCGAGCGTGAGCCCCAGCTCGGCGGGGACGACGACGAGGGCGACGGCGATCGAATCGGCGTCGTGCTGGTCGCCTGCCGCGACACCCTCATCGAAGAGCAGTACCGCGGCGTGCTCGGGGTCGGCCTGACGCCGGTCGCGATCGACGCCGAGGCCTTTGCGCTGGTCAATGCCTTCGAGTTCTGCAACGGCGAGCTGGCCAACACCGAGCTCGACGAGGACGACGAGGACAGCGAGGAGCCACTCGCGGAGCTGCCCGACGAGGTCAGCGCGGAAGAGCCGGCTCAGCTGCTCGACGATCCCTACGGCGTGGTGGACGAGGACTCCGACGAGGAGCTCGACGACCCCTACGGAGAGCCCCACGACGAGGGCGACTTCGACCCGTTCACCGGCGTCGGCGTGGTCGATGCGACGAAGCCGCCGCCGCTCTCCGGCAGCGCGGTCGCGATCGCCGACGTGGGCGCCACGCGCACCCAGATCTCGGTCGTGATCGGCGGCGAGAGCTGCTTCAGCCGAGAGATCGGCGTCGGCGGGGTCGACATGACCCAGGCCATCGCGAGGCGCCTCGGCGTCGAGCAGGAAGAGGCCGAGCAGATCAAGCGCATGCCCGAGGACCACGAGCAAGAGATCGTCGAAGCCCTCGAGTCGGTCATCGACGACCTGGTGGGGGAGCTCAGCCTCTCCCTCGACTTCGTGGAGAACCACGAAGGCATCACCGTGGGCCGCGTCCTGATGACAGGCGGCGGCGCACGCACCCCCGGGCTCCTGGAAGGCGTCATCCGCGGCACGGGCCGCGAAGCCGCAACCTGGGACCTCTTCGAAAAGGTCATCGTCGACACCGAGCGCGTCGACTCCGACCAGCTCCGACAGCTCGGCCCATCGTTGGCCGTCGCCGTCGGCCTCGCAGCGAGGGTCACCGCAGCATGATCAACATCAACCTACTCCCAGAGGCCTACAGGCCTCAGCCGGGAATCACCCCGAAGAAAGCCGCGGCGATCGCCGCTGGCGCTTTGGTCAACGCCTCGCTCCTCGCCTGGTGGGCCTGGCTCTCGATCGGTGTCTCACAGACGGTCGAGTCCAAGCTCGAAGCGCTGCGTGAGGACATGGCGGGTCTGACACCCCAGGTCCAGTACCACCGCGGCCTGGAGGCCGAGCACCGCCAGTACCAGTCCCGCGAGAAGACCCTCGACGAGATCACCGGCGAGCGCATCTCCTGGACGCGCAAGCTGGACGAGCTCGTCGACCTCGCCAACACGGGCTCCGACACCAGCCGCTACCTGGTCTGGTTCGGGAACCTGAACGTGAGCCAGGTGTCCGACACCCGTCGCCAGGACTTCGGCAGCCTGAGGGCTGAGGGCTACTCCGGCTCGGGCAACTTCGCCAACGTCGCCAACTTCCTCGACGACCTCGAGGCCTCGAGCTTCGCCCAAGGCTTCAACCCGCCGGCGCCGCCGGAGGGCTCCCAGTCGAAGGTCGACGAAGAGCTGATCCCGTCCGAGGTGTGGAGCTTCCCCGTTGAACTCTCCCTGAAATCCCCGGAGGAGCGCAAGGCCGATGGAACTGAGTGAACTAGTCAAGAACCGCGTCTTCCTCGCCGTCGCCGGCGGGGTCGCACTGACCGCCTTCCTGGGCGGCGTGATCTACTTCGAGCGCGAGCACATCGCCGAGCTGAAGGCCGAGGCCGCAGGCATCGAAGACCAGATCAGCACCGCGCAGGTCCTCGTCCGCGGAACGCCAGACCTGGTCAAGAAGGTCGTGATCCAGCGCGAGACCGACGCCGTCGCGGCTCAGATCCTCCCCAACGAGGAGGACATCAACAACTTCGTGCGCACCCTGCGCAGCTTCGAGGAGCAGTCCGGCGTGCGCATCACGGCGGTCAAGAAGAAGCCCCTCAGCAGCCGGGAGAAGCGTGACTTCGACCGAGTCGTCTACCAGCTGACCTTCGAGGGCAGCGCCTTCGGCCTCCTGTCGTTCATCCACTCTGTGGAGAGCGACGCGCGCTTCATGAGCGTCCCGTCGTTCAAGCTCGCCGCGGCGACCCGCGACAAGGTCGACAGCTCCGGCGAGGCGCTGCACCGCGTCACCCTGGACGTCGAGACGTACGTCTACGAGCCCCAGAAGGGTCCTGCGGCGCAGCGCATCGACGGCTACGACCGCAAGGTCGAGCAGCTCGCTGCCGAGATCGACGAGCGTCGTGACAACCTCCAGATCCAGCCCTTCGAGTACCTCGGCCAGCGCGGCCGCCGCGATCCGTTCGTGGACCCGCGCACGCCGGCGGACTCCCTGGACGGCCCGCTGATGACCATCGAGGAGCAGCTCGCTGCCGTCGACGGACTGGTCGAGCGCACGCTCGAGCTGCAGGCCTTCTGGGAGAGCTACCGCAACCTCGAGGACTTCCAGGCCCGCGTCGAAGCCGGCGTGACCTTCGAAGAGCTGCTCTTCGGCCTCGAGGAGGACGTGCGCATCGTCAAGGTGGAAGGCACCCTCAAGCACATGCCCGCCGAGTACACCTTCCGCACGGAGGTGGTCCCGGTGGTCGCGGACCTGCGCATCGCGATGGGCGAGTCCCTGTACGGACAGGGCCCGGGCGAGACGCTCTTGAAGGAGGCCCTGGGCGTGATCGGCGACCACCTCCTGCTCGGTGAGTTTGAGCTGGCACTCGCGGCTCTCTCGCCGCTGGAGACCGGGCTCGACCGAGCTGCAGAGGATCCCAAGCGCGCGCCCCTGGTGGCCGAGCTCAGGGACCTGGAGTGGCGTGCACGCACGGCGATGGACTTCGACGACCTCGAGCTCGATGTCGGTGGGGTGATCGTTGGCGACACAAGCGTCGCCTTGATCGACGGCCGATCCGTTACGGAGGGCGAGATGGTTGCACCCGACCTCTTCGTCCGCAGCATCCGGGCCGACCAAGTCGAGTTCATCTTCCGCGGAGTGGCGCTCTCGCGCCTCGTCGCAAAGAAATAGATCCGGTCCCTCTCCGTCCGCTGCCAGGGGACGGAGGGGGCCAAACAGCGCCGGCCATGCCGGCAACCAAATCAGGGAGCACCTAAATGAAACCTACGCTGCAAGTCGCATTTGCGATCGGCGCCCTCCTCCTACCGGTGGGTGTCGTGACTGCCCAGAGCGACAACGCCCGCGTCACCGTGGCCCAAGAGGAAGTTCCTCTGGGCACGATCGTGGAGCGAATCCGTGAGCTCTCCGGAGCCAACATCCTGTTCAAGAACGTCGAAGGCGAGACGCCTGTCAGCGAGCTCGTGATCGAGCGGCTGCAGGTGGACAACATGCCTTGGCGCAAGGCCCTCGACCTCTCCGCCGAGCTGGCGGGCTGCATCGTCGAAGACGGCGAGATGGGCATCCTGTTCGTCAGCAAGCCGCCCGTGGTCTCGTTCACCTTCGAGGATGGCGACATCCGCAAGGTGATCGACATGATCGGTCTGATGAGCGGTGCCAACATCGTCACCGGCCCCGAGGTGACGGGCACGATCTCGATCCGCTTCGAGGGCGTGCCGTGGCGCGACGCGCTCGAGGTCGTCTCGAAAACGCTCGGCTACACCGTCGTCGAAGAGGCGCGCGGCATCCTGCGCGTCGTCGACCCGCTGACGCTGACCGCGCAGATGGAGACGCGTGCCTACCAGCTGAAGTACGTGCGCCCGCCGCGCAACTGGGTCCCCGTGATCAACTCCGAGTTTGTCGAGGGTGGCATCAAGCCGCCGACAGGCGAGATCCTGGACGACTTCCCGCTCCTCGGCGCGTTGAAGAACGTGATGAGCGAGACCGCGAAGCTCGACTACGTCGACGTCTCGAACACCCTCCTTGTGCGTGACACGGTCCAGATGCACGTCCGCATCGGCGAGATCCTCGAGCAGCTCGATGTGGCGCCGGCCCAGGTCTTCATCGACGTCAAATTCGTGACGACCAGCAACAACGACCTGTTCGACCTCGGCGTCGACTACGGCGACAGTGGCATCGGCATCTCCGCTTCCGGCGGTCAGATCCCGATCACCTTCCCCTTCGACCTTGGTCAGGGCGGCTGGGACGACGGCATCATCGCCAACCCCAGCGGCGGTCCCTACGCCGACGAGGCCTTGAACTTCAGCGACGCGACGATCGTGCCCAACACGATCTTCGGGGCCCTGTCGTTCACCGAGGTCGCCGCGACCCTGCGGATGATGCAGCGCGACGTCTCCAGCGAGGTCGTCCAGGCGCCCAAGCTGATCGCCCTCGATGGCCGCGAGGCGACCATCTTCGTCGGCGAGACGATCCGCTACGCCGAGGCCAAGACCGAGCAGGGTCAGGCCGGTGGCCTCTCCCTGTCGGTGGTCGAGGCGCAGTCCTCGCCCGTCGAGGTCGGCTTCCAGCTGCTGGTCGTGCCCCACGTCATCCCGGGCACCAACAAGCTGATGATGGACGTGATCCCGAAGGAGACCAGCCTCTCGGGTGTCGGCGAGTCCAGCCTGGCCCCGGCCGGCTTCGACGTCTTCACCCTGGGTGCCAGTGGCCTGGAGGGCTCGATCGCCCTGCCGCGCAAGCGCAGCTCGACGATCGTGACCTCGATGCTGCTCGAGTCGGGCCAGACCGCCGTGATCGGTGGCCTCTCGACCGACACCAACGTCGAGACCCACTCCCAGATCCCGCTGCTCGGTGACATCCCGTGGCTCGGCGAGCTCTTCCAGCACGACTCCACCAGCTACGAGCGCCGTAACCTGGTCGTGTTCATCACGCCGACCCTGCTGCACTCCAGCGAAGACACGGCCATGCTGCTGCAGGCCGAGCTCGAGAACCGTCGCCGTGCGATGGAGGATGGGCTGATGTCCCTGCTCGAGGACGACCTCGGTCTGACCTCGATCATGAACAAGGACGACTGATCGCGATTCCCAAGGGGCCCCACTCAAAGGGCCCTGGAAGACCCTGAAAGCGCCCCCGGTGACCCGCTCGCCGGGGGCGTTTCGCTTTTCCACTTTGCCCTGGCCGATCCCCCGGCGAATTGGGCATAGTGTCCTCGGGTTCCAGTCCCGAGGTGCTGCGTTCGCTGACCTAAGCGCATGTCGTGCCCCGATTTGGAGCCCACCGGCTTCGTGCCGGACGGGGGCGTTTTTCGCTCCTCCGTTCCTTACCCGTACAACCGGACCTTGCCTGGCGCGCTCCCGATGGGAGCCTCGACACGGGGTTCGGACGACTGCCGAAGGCTGCTCCCTGCGCTGTTCCGGCTCCTCCTGGAGTCGATCGAGCAGGTCGAGGCCCCGGCTTGACAAATCATCTCCATGAGCGATCCCGCCACCCCCGGACCCGACCACACGGACGCGCCCGGCGAGTCGGCCGCTTCCACATCACGGAAGCGCTCCGAGGACCCGACCTCTCGGTCGGAAAACACGAACACCGCCTCACCCTCGTCCTTCGGCGTGGGTGTCGGCGACTCCGCTGCGGCCGAACCGGCCAAGCCCAAGCGGCCCCGGCGCTCGCGCGCCAAGAAGGTCGTCCGGGACGAAGCTCCCGCTTCGACCGAGGTCACTGACAGTGCTGAGAGGCCTACCGCGCCCAGCCCCTGGGACAGCAGCGCTAGCGACGACGGTGAGCGCCGCACCACCAAGAAGCGCCGCACGCGCCGTAAGAAGAAGCCCTCCAGCGAGGGCAGTGCCGACGGGGACGAGCCCCGGGAAGAGTCCAGCGAGTCCGGTGGCGAGCAGTCGTCGGACGAGGGCGGCGAGCGTTCCACGCGGAAGAAGCGCCGCTCGCGTCGCCGCAAGCCCAGCGCCGAGAGCTCTGGGGACGAGGCTCCCACCGATTCCAACGACGAGCCCAGCGAGGGTGCGACCGAGGCCGGCGACTCCGACGAGGACAAGCCCTCGCGCCGCCGTCGCCGTGGCTCCCGCGGTGGGCGCCGTCGCAAGACCAAGTCCGACGAGGGCGCGGAAGGCTCTGGCGAGGACGAAGAGCGTCCCGAGCGCGAAGAGCGCGAGGGTGACTCCGAGACGCGTCGCAAGCCACGCCGCTCACGCCGTCGCCGTGGATCCAAGCGCGAGGACGAGGGTGCCCCCGTCGCGATCGAGGCGATCCCGGGCGAGGAGGACGACCTGCCCGAGCTCGAGGAGCTTCCTGACGAGGCCGAGCTCGTCGACGACTCCCGTGGCAAGCGCCGCGGGCGAACCAAGAAGAGCAGCCGGGAGCCCGCCGCCAAGGAGGTCGCCCCCGAGATCGTCCGTGAGGACCTGATCCTGGTCAACGCCGTCGACAAGCTCGAGTCGCGCGTCGCGGTCGTGCACGACCATCGCATCCGGGACCTCTCCCTCGAGGTCAACCGCGTACAGTCCTTCGTGCACAACAACTACCGCGGCAAGGTCGTCAACATCGAGCCGGCCATCGGCGCAGCCTTCGTCGACTTCGGCCAGGGCAAGAACGGCTTCCTGCACGTCTCCGACGTGCTGCCGGAGTACGGCGACAAGGAGTGGAACCTGACCAAGCTGCTCGAGGCCCGCGAGGGTCCGAACGACGACCTGGACCTGTCGGGCGTCGAGAGCGACCTCGACGACGACGTCGACGACGACGCCACCGAGGAGTCCGAGCAGGGCAAGGGCCGCGGCCGTGGCAAGAAGTCCGTGAAGAAGGGTCGCCCCCGCAAGGAGCGCTCGCGCCCGCGCTTCGACGTCAAGGACCTGCTCAAGGTGGGGGACAAGGTAGTCGTACAGATCACCAAGGACGCCATCGGGGACAAGGGGCCGACGCTCACGACCTACATCTCGATCCCCGGTCGCTACCTGGTGCTGATGCCGTCGCTCGAGATGGTCGGCGTCAGCCGCAAGATCGAGGACGAGAAGGAGCGCAAGCGCCTGCGCAAGATCATGCAGTCCTTCGACGTGCCCGGCGGCATGGGCCTGATCGTGCGTACGGCCGGCATCGGCAAGACCAAGGCCGAGCTGCAGCGCGACCTGACCTACCTGCTGGCCCTCTGGGACTCCTTCTCCAAGCGCCTGACCCACGGCAAGACGCCGACTCCGCTATACCAAGAGAACGACCTCGCCATCCGCACGATGCGCGACCTGTTCTCGCGCCGCACCAAGGCGGTCGTCGTCGACGACACCGAGGTGTGCGAAGAGATGCGCATCTTCGCGCGCAAGCTGATGCCCGAGCACGAGGACCGCATCGTGCTCCACGAAGAGCAGCGGCCGATCTTCCACCACTACGGGGTCGAACAGGACTACGAGAAGATCTTCATGCGGCGCGTCGAGCTGCCCTCGGGCGGCTCGATCGTGATCGACCAGACCGAGGCGCTCGTGGCCATCGACGTCAACTCCGGCCGCACCCGCAGCGAGGGCGCCGTCTTCGAGGACATCGCCCTGAAGACCAACCTCGAGGCCGTGTCCGAGATCGCCCTGCAGATCCGCCTGCGCGACCTCGGCGGCATCCTGGTCCTGGACTTCATCGACATGATGCGCAAGTCCAGTCGCCTGGTCGTCGAGCGCACCTTGCGCGACGCGATGCACACCGACCGTGCCCGGCACAAGGTCGGCCGCATCAGCCAGTTCGGCCTGCTCGAGATGACCCGCCAGCGCCTCGGCCCGGGCCTCTCCAAGCTGCTCTTCACCACCTGCCAGCACTGTCGCGGCACAGGCCGCCAGCGCACCCCCGAGGCCCGCGCCCAGGGCATCCTGCGCCGCCTCGGTTCCGCGCTGACCCAGAAGGGCTTCACCAAGGTGGAGGTGCGCACCCAGCCCGAGGTGGTCGACTACCTCGAGCGCTCCTGCCGCCGGGACATGGACGCCCTGGCCAAGACCCATGGCCGTGAATTGAGCCTCACGGGCGTCGAGGACCAGCTCGAGGAGAGCGTGCTGCGCTACTTGAGGACCGATGGGCGCGAGGTGCGCCCCGGCGGCCGGCGCAAGAAGCGCTGATCCAGGGCTGGGGGAGGGGGCTTGACCCTCCTCCCCCAGCTGCTAGACTCTGCGGCCCGAAATTTCGGGAACCATCGATCCAAGGCCCTCGGGAGACACCCCCGGGGGCGACACCACCGCGGGAGGGTCTCCACCGCGGCCAGCAATAGGACACGTACCGTGTACGCCATCATCTCCGACCGAGGTCAGCAGCGCACCGTCCGCGAGGGCGACGTCTTGCTCTGCGACTGGAAAGAAGGCCGCGAGGCCGGCGAGGCCTTGACCTTCGACAAGGTCCTGCTCGTCTCCAACGAGGGTCAAGTCACCGTGGGCACCCCGCTCGTGGATGGCGCCTCCGTGACCGCCGAGGTCCTCGGCCCGGTCAAGGGCCCGAAGCTCGTGGTCTTCCGCTTCAAGCGCCGCAAGAACGTGCGAGTGAAGAAGGGCCATCGCCAGAAGTACCTGCAGGTGCGCGTCACCGGCATCAACGCCTAACCCGAGAACGAACCATGGCACATAAGAAGGGACAGGGTTCCTCGCGCAACGGCCGCGACTCCAACCCCCAATTCCGCGGCGTCAAGCGCTACGGCGGCCAGACGGTCTCCCCCGGGACGATCATCGTTCGTCAGTGCGGCACCAAGTTCCACCCCGGCCGCAACGTCGGCATGGGCAACGACTACACCCTCTTCGCTCTCGTCGAGGGGACGGTCCGTTTCCAGACCCGCAAGCGCGTGACGATCGACCCGATCGCCTGAGCCTGTTCAGCCGGGCTGGCCCGACCCGCGAGGGAGGGGCGAGCCGGAGCGAGCAGCCGAGGGACCGCGGTGCGGGTCCTCGGCTGCTGCAATTTCCATCCTAGGTGAGAGGTACTTCATGTTCCGCGACGAGTGCGAGATCGAGGTCCGCGGCGGCAAGGGCGGCGACGGAATGCTGTCCTTTCGGCGTGAGAAGTACGTGCACCGCGGCGGCCCCGACGGCGGGGACGGCGGCGATGGGGGCGGGGTCGTGCTGGTCGCGACCGACCGCGTGAACTCGCTGCTCGACGTCGGTCGGCGCTACAACTACCACGCGCCCAAGGGGCGTCCCGGCGGCACCCAGTGCAAGTTCGGTGCGTGCGGCGAGGACCTGGTCGTCGAGGTGCCCGTCGGCACCCAGGTCTACGACCTCGAGCGCGGCCACATGCTGCGCGACCTCGCCGAGCTCGACGCCCAGATCGTGATCGCCGCCGGCGGTCGCGGCGGCCGCGGAAACGCCCAGTTCGCCACCTCGGTGGTCCAGGCCCCGCGTCACCACGAGCTGGGACAGGACGGCGAGGAGCGCCGCGTGCGGCTCGAGCTCAAGCTCGTCGCCGAGGTCGGCCTGATCGGCCTGCCCAACGCCGGCAAGTCGACCTTCCTCTCGCGGGTCAGCGCCGCCCGCCCGAAGATCGCGGACTACCCCTTCACGACCCTCGAGCCCCAGGTCGGCATCGCCCAGGTCGGCGACTACGACACCCTCTGCATCGCGGACCTGCCGGGCCTGATCGAAGGCGCGGCCGATGGGGTCGGCCTCGGCCATCGCTTCCTCAAGCACGTGGAACGCTGTGGGGTGCTCCTGCACCTCGTCGACGTCTCGGCCGCCGCAGACGAGGGCCGCGGGGGCCTCGAACCGGTCGAGGCCTGGCGTGTGATCGAGGAGGAGCTCGCGCGCTACTCCGCGGACCTCGCTAGCCGCGCGCGCATCCTGGTGGCCACCAAGTGCGAGGACGAGGAGACCCACCAGCGCGCCAAGGACCTGGCCGAGGCCGCCGGCCAGCCGATGTTCCCGATCTCGTCCCAGACGGGGGCCGGCCTCGCGGAGCTGCTCGAGGGCACCCGGGTCCTGGTTCGTGGAGATCGTGACCCTGGGCTCCAGTCCGCTCCAGCCTGGCGCCGATAGGTAGGCCGGAGTCCCCCAATCCTGGGGTCGGCGCGTCTCCCTGTGTAGACGAGGCGCGCGACCGATGGGCGGACCCGAGCCAGGAACCTAGCCAGCCGAGGAGTGTTGGAGATGAGCGCGGAAGAAGCACAAGAGGTCGGCATCGACCTGATGGAGGTCTGGATGAAGGCCATGGTCGAGGGCGACGCCAGCGACCTGATCCTGCGCGCCGGTCGGCGCGCCTGCTGCCGGATCGACGGCAGCATCACGTTCATGAAGGGCGAGGTGCCCGCCGGTGAGGGGCTCGTCGAGACCCTGAGGCCGTACATCGGCGAGCGCAACCTCGACATCTGGATGCGCACCGGGCACCTCGACGCGTCGGTCAACCACGCGACCCTCGGCCGCTACCGCTTGAACGGCTTCCGTCAGCTGGGCGAGCCGGCAGCCGTGCTGCGCCGCGTCGCCGATGAGGCGCCCGAGCTGGCCAGCCTCGACCTGCCGACCAAGCACCTCGAGAAGCTCACCGTGCGCAAGCGCGGCCTGATCCTGGTCACCGGTATCGCCGGCTCCGGCAAGTCGACGACCCTGTCGGCCATGATCCAGCACCTCAACCGCACGGTCCCGCGCCACGTGGTGACCCTCGAGGATCCGGTCGAGATCCTCTACCGCGAGGACCGCTGCGTGATCAGCCAGCGCGAGCTCGGCACCGACTTCGAGGACTTCCAGCACGGCCTCTCCCACGCCCTGCGCCAGAGTCCGGACGTGATCCTGATCGGCGAGATGCGCGACGCGGCCACGGTCCAGGCAGCCCTCGATGCGGCCGAGACCGGCCACCTGGTCCTCTCGACCCTGCACACGGTCAACGCGGCCCGGACCCTGGACCGCGTCCTGTCCTTCTTCCCGGCCCGCCAGCACGCCCAGGTCTGCATGCGGCTGTCGGACAACCTGGCCGGCATCCTCTCCCAGCGCCTCGTTGGTCGGCGCGGGGTGACGGGCATGATCCCGGCGGTCGAGCTCCTGACCAGCGTCCCGCGCGTGCGCGAGATCCTGGGCGAGGGCGAGACGATAGAGATCGCCCGCATGCTGGCCAAGGGCGGTGTCGAGGGTCTGATCTCGTTCAACGAATCCCTTGCACATCTCGTGCAGCAGGGCCTGGTCGAGATGGAGGTCGCCATGGCGGCCAGCGACCGGCCCGAGGAGCTAGCCCTGGTCTTGCGGGGCTTCTCGACCGGCTCGAAACAGCGCCTGCGCATGGCCTAGGCCTCGCCCTGGAGCCCGCGCACCCTGGAATCCGCCCGGGCTGGGGAATACCCGGCCCGGGCGGGCGTCCGCTCGGTTCACGCCGCGGCCATAGGACCTCCACTTGGGGCTCGTCCTAGCGGGTGGCGGCAGCTAGCATTGGACCCCGCATGAACATCTCCTCGATCCAGAACGTGATCTGGGTGGGCTCGCTCGCCTGCGCCAGCTACCTCGGCTTCTTCCTCTACGAGTTCAAGCAGCCCGAGAGCCAGGCGCGGCTCCAGCGCCTGAACAACGACTTCATCAAGGGCGCCCTGGAGGACGTGAAGTTCCCCGAGCCCGAGGTCTACATGGAGTTCGACTTCCCCGTGGTCAAGCGGCTGTTTCACGACATGAACTGGTCCGGCAAGGAGCCCGAGGTGATCGTCGTCAAGGAGCCCGACAAGACCCCCACGACGACGGCCAAGGCCAAGCCGATGGGGGACCTCGTCGAGGTCCTGTGGGTGCGCGCGGCGAGCTTCGACCCGAGCGCCAGCCAGGCTCTGGTCAGCTACAAGGACAGCCAGATGTCGCGCTCGAAGTCCGTCAAGGATGGCGCTGCCGAGCTCTACGTCGGGGACTACCTGCCGAGCCCGCACGCGTACTGCTTCGTCAAGGACATCGTCGAGGCCGGCGTGGTCTTCGGCTTCGACGACGAGGGCCGCGAGCCCGAGCTGGTCGAGCCGCCCGTCTTCATGGACGGCATCCACATCGTCGAGGCGGGGCCCGACGGCGCGCTGATGCCGGCCGCGACAGCCAGCATCGGCAGCCTGCCAGATGCCCCGGTCTACAACCCCGACCGGACGATGTTGATCGACCGCAACCACTACAAGGTCGGCACGGATGACGCCGAGCGCTTCGCCACCGACTACGCCGCGATCATCGCGCAGATCGACCACCGCCGTCACCGCAACCCGAGCACCGGGCAGTACGACGGCATCGAGATCCAGGACGTGCCCGCCGGCTCGATCGCGGCCCAGCACGGCGTGAAGTCCGGCGACATCATCAAGAGCATCAACGGTCACCCGGTCTCGTCGGTCCAAGAAGCGATCCAGTTCGGCAAGAACAACTCGGAGAAGTACTCCACCTGGGAGATCGTGATCGAGAACAAGGGCGTCGAGCGCACGGTCACCTACGACTCGCCCTCGGACTGATCCCCGGGCCCTGTCCCGAGAGGTCCAGCCCGCATGGCCCAAGCCACCCATCTGACCGTCGACCAGGGCAATAGCACGGTCGGTGTGGTTGCCTGGTCGATCGAGGGTGGCCGGGCCCAGGTCTTCGGACGCTACATGGGCCTGGACGCCATCCCGGCCGAGCTCCAGGAGCTGGCCGGTCCCGTCCTGCTCTCGTCGGTCGCCGACCACGCTCGACGATCGACCTTGGCCGAGGCCCTCGAGCTGCGCTTCGATGCGGTGGTCGTCCCCGACCACGGGCTCGCCCTCGCGATCCGTCACCCCGAGACCTGCGGGCTCGACCGGCTCTTCGCGGCGCGGGCAGCTGCCTGGCTCTTCCCCGCCGGCGCTGTCGTCGTCGACTGCGGCACGGCCATGACCGTCGATGCCGTGCGCGTCGGCACCTTCGAGGGTGGCGCGATCGCCCCCGGTCCTGCGCTGCTCGTGCGCGCCCTCGCCGAGGGAGGTGCCCAGCTGCATGCGGTCGAGCCGCGGCCCGGCGTGCCCGCCATCGGACGTGAGACGCGCGCGGCCCTCGAGGCCGGCGTGGTCGTGGGCCTGCGGGGTGCTGCGCGCGAGCTGGTGCTCCGCCAGCTCGCCGAGCTGGGCCTGCCCGACCTGCCGGTCGTCGTCACCGGCGGCGCCCGCAGCCTACTGCTCGAGCCGACCACCTGCCTGCCGGGCGAGGTCCACGAGCGGCCCGACCTGGTGCACGAGGGCCTGCTGCTCGCTGGCCTGCCGGGCGTCCTGCTCCCCGAGCTGCCGTGAGTGGCCTGCGCGAGCTGACTCCGCGCGGCCGCGGCGGCATCAGCGTGCTCGAGCTGACCGGCGCTGGGCCCCAGGCGCGCTTCGAGGCCTTGGCCGGTGCCCATGGCGACCTGGCCGTGCCACGCGTCGTGCAGCTGCGCCACGCGGGCGAGAGCCTCGACGAGGCCCTGGCCTGGCGGCGTCCCGACGGCGCGCTCGAGCTGCATCTCCACGGGAGCCCGGTGCTGGTCGAGCGCCTCGTCGAGCTGCTCGAGGCCGAGTCGGACGCCCACGGGGAAGGCCTCGGAATCGAACCGAGGTCCCTCGAGGCCGCGGCGCGCCAGGCCCTGCAGACGGCTCCCTCGGAGGCCGCGGCGCGCTGCCTCCTCGACCAGGCCGAGGGCGCTCTCCGGGGGTGCCTGGAGCGCATCGCGGCTGACCTCACCGGGGGCGACGTCCAGGCTGCCGCCGCGGCTGCGCTCGAGCTGGACGAGCTCGGCCAGGCCCGGAGGCCGCTCTTCGAGCCCGCTCGGGTGGTCCTCGCCGGTCCGGTCAACGCGGGCAAGTCGACCCTCTTCAACCTGCTCGTCGGGGAGCAGCGCGTCGTCGTCTCCGAAGAAGAGGGCACGACCCGCGACCGCATCGAAGCCCGCACCCAGCTGGGTGCCTATGCCGTCGATCTCGTCGACACGGCCGGCGACCGCGCAGCGACCGGTGCGGCGGCCGAGGTCGAGGCGCGCGGGCAGGTTGCAGGACTCGCGGAGCGTCGGGCCGCGGACCTCCTGCTGTGGCTCGATCCAGCGGGGACGGCACCGCCCGAGCTCGGGGTGCCGACCGTGGCGCTGCAGAGTCGTGCCGACCAGTCCCCGGGTCCGGGAGCCCGAGCGCTCCCGGGCGCGCCGAGCCCGCAGCCCATCCAGGCCCTGGCGGACCCAAGCGGCACCCTCGAGACCCTGGAGCGCTGCTTCCACGCAGCGCTCGGCCTCGCTGGGGACCCCTGGTCGCCCGGGGCGGGCCTGCCCTTCGACGACCGCACCCGCGCGGCCTGCCGGCGACTGGCCGACGCCTTGCTCGCGAGCGACCTGCCCGCGGCTGAGCTCGAGCTGGCCGCGCTGCTCGCCTGAGTGGTACCGACCAAGCAGCCGAACCATGAAAAGCCAGCGGGATCCAAGGTCCCCGCGCTATCCTCCCGAGGACCCCAACCCGAGCTAGCCATGGGCGGACCTCGCCACCTCGTCTCGATCGACGACCTCTCCCTCACCGAGATCCAAGGCCTCTTCGAGCACGCAAGTCGCTTCTCGGAGAACCTGCACTCGTCCGCCGACTCCTGCCGTGGACTGATCTCGGCCAGCGTCTTCTACGAGGCCTCGACGCGCACGCGCTTGTCCTTCGAGTCGGCGATGCTGCGCCTCGGTGGGGGCGTCGTGACCGCTGCCGACATGGGCCTCTCGAGCGCCGCCAAGGGCGAGTCCCTGGCCGACACGGTCAGGATCATCAGCGCCTACGCCGACATCCTCGTGCTGCGGCACCCGAGCGAGGGGGCCGCCCGACTGGCCGCAGGCTACAGTGAGGTGCCGGTGATCAACGCCGGCGACGGCAGCCACGAGCACCCGACCCAGACCCTCTGCGACCTGTACACCCTTTGGATCGAGAAGGGGCGCCTCGAGGGGCTCGACGTCGTGCTGTCCGGGGACCTGCGCTACAGCCGAACGATCCACTCCTTCGTCTACGCCCTCGCGCGCTTCGGCGCGAACCTGGTGTGCGTTCCCCATGCGGGGCTCGAGCTGCCCGACTACGTGGTCAAGCGCCTGCGTGAGGAGTATGGCGCCGAGCCCCAGGCGGCCGACGCCTCACGCCTCGGCGACCTGGCCCGCGCGAGCGATGCGATGTACATCACCCCGACCAAGCCGCACCAGCTTTCGCTCTACACCCAAGCGAGCCGCGGCGCGCGCCGGGTCGACCACGTCGACGCGATCTACATGACGCGGCCCCAGACCGAGCGCTTCGCTTCCGAGGACAGCGCCAACGACTACGTGCACCTGGACACCATGATGATGTCCGGCGAGGCCCTGGCCGAAGCCGTCGTCATGCATCCACTCCCGCGCCGGGACGAGATCGCGCCGGAGTTCGACCAGGACCCGCGCTCGATCTACTTCAAGCAGGCGGCCCGCGGCGTCCCGATCCGCATGGCGATCCTGGCCATGCTGCTCGGGCGCATCGACATCTCAAGCTCGAGCGTGACCCGCGAGTCGCTGCACCCGGCCTGGTGGGGGACCAACCCCTGCCCGAACCTTGGCTGCGTGTCCCACACGGAGGTGCGCCAGGCGCCGCCGATGTTCCGGGTCATCTCGCGCTTCCCCCTGCGCGGGGTCTGTGGGTACTGCTCCAGGGAGCTGATCATCGGCATCGTGGGGTGCCGGGGCCGGGTCGAGCTCTACTCGCCGACCTCGACCGAGGCGCGCCGCATCGAGCCGGACGACCTGCTGCTGTTCCGGGACGAGGAAGAGGCCCTGGCCCTTGGGCTGGGAGGCGAGCCGACCCCGACCGACGGCTAGTCCGTGGGTGTTCACCGGTGAATGGGGGGTGTGCGTTAGCGCACGGGCGGCTAGCAGGGGGGGCAGAAAGATCCAGTTCAAGGCGCGCCAGGGCATGACCTGGCGGGGTCATGAGGCCCCTTCGGGCCCCCGAGAGGCCCTAGGGCCCGGGGCTGGGCAGGCCAGCGGCATACTTCTTGTAGACCATGGGTCGGTGCCCCCAGAGAATCAGGATTCGCCCCCCATCCGACAGTCCTCCCCACGGCGAACCCTTGCCCAAGCCATCTAGGAATGAAACAATCTCGCTCCCTCGGTCTAGAGCCAACTCATCCGCCGCGCGCCCTAGGCGCATGGCGTCGGCCGAGCGCCGCCTCCTACGGTTTCAGCCTCGGAGGTCGGCGCGGCACCCGTTCCGACGAGCCGTCCGAGCTCACCTTCCCCCCCAATCGTCCGAAGAACATGTTCGACTCCAAGTCGGTGCCCTTCGCATCCAATGCGCGCACGCGCCTGGTCCGTGGCCTCGAGAAGGTCGCCCTCCCCGCGATCCTCGCACTCGGCGTGGCCGCATGCAGCGGCGGTAGCGGAGGCGGCCCTTCCGGAGGCGCCCTAGGCTCCGAGAACCCGAACCCTGACGGGACCTCCTGGTTCACCGAGGACAACGGGGGCGGTACGGCTTCGAAGCTGTACATCGAGGAGATCTTCTGGGGGCGTCTCGTGGACGTCTACGACTTCGGCGGGACGCTGCAGCACCGCAACTACCTGATCGGCGAGGACATCCGCACCGACGGCGTCGACTACCAGCTCGTCATCAACGCGGTCACCGAGCAGGCCGCCCTGACGATCCTGCACAACAAGGGCACTGCCGCCTACGCGACCGCCTTCGATCGCCTGGACCAGAACCTCGGACCGGTGCTGACGAAGTCGCCCGACGGCGACCTGCCCCCGTTCTCGTTCGTCCCTCGCAATGCTGCACTCGGCGTGCGCATGTCCGACCTGATCAACCCCGGGACGGTCAACAACGCCACGGTGCGCATCTCGGTCGGCAACCCGCCGAGCCTGCCCTTCGAGGCGCGCCTGATCGTCGACCCGAACTATGGCGGCACCTTCAACGGGGAGTTCCGCCCGACCCGACTGATCATCGACCCGACGGTGTCGGAGCTCGAAGCCGAGGGCAGCCTGATGCCGATCAACTCGCTGGGCTTCCCGGCGAGCAAGTCCACGAGCCTGCCGAACCTGGCCATCGAGATCCCGACCCAGGTGAACTTCGGGGCCGGTCAGTTCCAGATCCTGACGAACCCCGCGGGCAACGGCTTGACCTCGAGCGGCAACGGCCCGGTCGACTTCGACGACCCCTCCAAGCCCGTCCTGCGCGGCATGCGCTCGGGTGGCGACACGATCCTGACCGGAGACACCAACAATGGCTTCCTGCTGGACCTCAACCCGCCGCGCCTCGTGGGCTCCCAGCCCGGAACCCTGCTCTCCGTCTCTCCCGCCCTTGGCGGCGGGACCGATGAGTACGAGATCTCCTTCCAGTACGCGTCCCTGCCCTGCGCCACGGCCCTGACCGCCGGTGATGTCCTGCGCATGCCCGGCATCTTTGCCGAGGTCCTGCTGCCGACCGGCACCCCCGACCTCGGTCAGCTGACCTCCGTTCGTGTGCGCCTCTTGGCGGGCGACCCGATCGACTTCCATCCCGGTTCGGCCCAGATCCAGACGACCTTCGACAAGAGCTCCGGCGACCTGTCGTCGTGCTTCTTCTCCTTCTCGCCCCTCGCGGGGACCTTGCCATCGACGCGCGTCTCCCCGGACGCGCAGGTCGTCGCTCGCTTCAGTGAGCCGATGGCGCCCAGCTCGATGCAGCCTTTCGACACCTTCATGGTGACGAACACCAGCACCGGTTTCGGCATCACCAACTTCGTCGTTGGCGAGGTCGTTCCCTCGGCCGACCTTAAGGAGTTCCGCTTCGTTCCTGCCCTGCCGCTCGACCACTCGAACGGCTCGGCCGAGACCTACTTCATCAACCTGATCGCCGAAGGCGGCGGGGTGACCGACCTCGCGGGCAACGGCCTGGCCGAATTCCCCGACCAGGTCCTGTTCACCCTCGACGACGCTGCTCCCACCGAGCGCAACGGCGGCCTCGTGCTGCGCTTCAACGCGCCCAACGAGGACGGTGACACCTTCTTCGATGGTGCGACCGACGTCTCCCTGACCGAGTACGCAGGTCAGTTCCTGCAGGACCCGATCCTGGGCCTGATCCGCCCGCGTCCAGTCGAGCGTTCGGCGGCCATCGCTGACCCGACCCAGGCTGTGCCCGGCGGCATGATCGCCCTGACGACGGGCGTCCAGACTCCGCTGTCACCGCTCGGTAGCCGCATGATGTGCCTCTACCGCTACTTCGATGTCGGCTACTCGATCTCCGACCCGTCCACCTACAACATGGACGTCGAGGGTGTGAACTGGGCGCCGCTCCAGGGGCAGGTCCAAGCGGACTTCTTCGAGGAGTTCGAGATCAACCTCTCTCACTCGGACCGCGCGCCCGACGAGCACGTCAACCCGAGCTCGCTGCTGCCGACGAAGATCAGCTCCGGTCTCCTGAGCTCTTCCTTCGCCGATAACGTCCTCGCCGACCCGGTCAACGGCCAGGTCAACGTCCACAACAAGGCCATCGGCTACCTCGTCGACCCGATCGACGTGTTCACGGGCGGCTCAGGCACCAAGTTCATCCCCTACCCGATGAACCGGAAGAAGGAAGTCAGCGAGTACGTTTACTACACCTGGCGTGACACCTCGATCCAGTCCCAGGGCGGCAGCCTCAGCAACGGCATCCCGACCTTCATCGAGGTCGACCGCGGCCTGATCGACGGCGCCTCGGAAGGTCAGCGCGTTGGTGACTGGGCCGCAGGCGGCAACATCCCGACCATCGGCCTGCCGCTCCTCATGGAGTACAAGTGCTATCCGTCCGACGACGGCGTCGGCCTGAACTCCTTGGACTGCGCGATCGCGATCAACTCGTCGCCGAAGCCGACCTTCCGCATCTTCTCGACGGGTGGCTACGACACGAGCCAGAACCCGATCACGAAGAACCCGGACACGCAGATCAAGCCGACGGGTGGTTACAACGCCAACCCGGCCCTGCCCCAGCCGCTTGGTTCGACCACGCCTCCCCAGGACAACGTCTTCTACTTCGGTCAGCTTGACGTGGTCGTGCGCGTGAGCCGGGTCCACACCCGCTTCCTGCACACGGCCGAGAACAGCCCCGACTACCTCGACCCGGTCCTCGAGCCGCGCGCCGAGGACCAGCCGTCGGGCTCCTTCCTGAACGTCCACTATCGGGGCGCATTCAACGTGGACGCGAAGCCGACAGCGAAGCACTTCCAGGTCGACCTGAACGCGGACTACCTCAACGCCTACGGCGACGAGAACTGGCTCGCCGACACGCCGAACCCGTACCCGCTGTACGGAACGCTCGTCTCGCAGAACAAGACGGTCGACTTCCTCGGCAACGACCCCAGCTGGAAGACCACCATCGACCAGGTCGACGGGGCCGAGTGGCTTCAGGCTCGGTTCACCTTCATCTCCAACACCGAGACCGGCCTGACCGCCGAGCTCTCCGCCTTCGGCGTGGCCTTCCTCCGCAACTCCTGATGCCCTCCCACACGCAAGCCATGTACACGAAAGTCATGAAACGTTCCCTGGGCCTTGGGTCCCTCGCCCTCGTCGGGCTGCTGCTCCCCGCATGTGGCCCTTCGGCGGGGACGAGCTCCGTCGGCGGCGAGATCGGTGTGATCCTCGAGAAGGGTGACGGCACCCGCTATGTCGTCGAGGAGAACGCCTCGGGCAAGTCCACCTCGATGTTCATCAAGTCGATCTCCTTCGGCCGCCTGGTCGACGAGGTCTACGACGATGCAGGCACGCTGCTGCACCGCGACCTGGTGATCGGTCAGGACATCGAGAGCGATGGCCTGGACTACCTCCTGGAGACGAACCCGATCAGCCGCACCACGCGGCTCACGATCCTCCACGACTTCGACACCAGCAGCTACAAGACGGCCTTCGATCGTCTGTTCCTGGAGATGGACGACCTGCTCACCAAGAGCCTCGCGGCCTGGGAGCTACCGCCCTACTCGATGGTCCCGCGCAACTCGACCATCGTCCTGACCCTGTCGGACCTGATCGACCCTGCGACCGTCAACGCTGAGAACATCAAGGTCCTCACGGGTTACGGCCCGGACCTGCCCTTCCAGGCGCGCCTGGCCGTGGACCCGAACTTCGGGGCTGAGCTGGCTGGCGAGTTCTACAGCACCCGCATCCAGATCGACCCGGTGGTGACCGCGTCCGAAGCGTTCGGCTCTGGCCTTCCGGTGAACGGTCTCGGCCTCCCGGGTGCCGTGAACACGAGCATGCCCAACCTCGCTCTCCGGATCCCGACGGCGACCGACTTCGGCGCAGGCCAGTTCACCCTGCTGTCCAACCTGACGGCGCACCCGCTCGGCGCCCTGGACAACCTGCCGATCGACGGCACGGTCAGCACGAAGGACGTCGTGCGGGCCCTGCGGACCGGTGGTCTGACCGAGAAGATCGGCGACCCCCACAACGGCTTCATGCCCGATGAGGACTCCCCCGAAGTGGTCGGTCTTCAGTCCGTCACGATCAACTCGGTCGCGGTGGACTTCGGCAAGCCGGCTGGCAACTACATCGTTGACCTGACTTACCTCAACATCAACTGCGCGGCCTCGCCGAAGGTGGGGGACATCATCACCCAGCCCGGCGTGTTCCTCGAGGTCACGGAGTCCGGCTCGAGCCCGATCGGCGGCGTCGTCGCTGGTGTGCGTGTCGCTACGCTCACCGAAGAGTCCGGCGCGCCCTTCGAGTCCGGCGCCCAGTACTCGACTCGCTGGGACCCCGCTGGTGTCATTGGCGCGGACTGCTTCGTCGAGTTCGATCCCCCCGCAGGCATCGGCACGAACCAGGAGGTCGCACTCGACGCGAGCGTCATCCTGCGCTTCAGCGAGCCGATGGATCCCGATCTGCTGACCCCCTTCGACTCCTTCGTCGTCTCGCGCGTGGACGAGGACGTCGATGACCTGGCAATCCGCCAGCTCCTGGTCGGCAACGTCACGGCCTCTCCCGACCTGCAGGAGTTCCGCTTCGACAACTCGGTGCCCTTCTACCACCCTGTCCAAGGCGCCGCTGACGACTTCTTCGTCCAGCTCAACGTCGAAGAGGGTGTTGTGGACCTCGCGGGCAACGGCCTCGCGAAGTTCTTCCCCCGGGTCCAGTTCTTCACTGTGGCTAGCGCCCCGGCGAACCGCGTCGATCACCGTGCCTTCCGCTTCGCGCGGGCCTTCGACGACCCGCAGAAGGGCAGCATCGTGGACGACTACGACATCGGCATCGCTGCTGGCGAAGCGGACATTCGTGGTCAGTACGTGTACGACGCGGTCCGGGGCACCATCAGCCCGCGGCCTGTCGACCGCTTCTCCCAGGTCATCGATCGCAACCTGACCGTTCCGGCATGGCACACCGCCAATGCCGTGCTGGCCAACGGCGGCCTCCTCGGAACATTCGCCGAGCCGCTCAACCCGCTCGGTTGCAAGATGATGAGCCTCTGGCGCTACTTCGACATGGGCTTGGACGTCCAGGACGAGGCCTACGTCAACATCGACATCGAGCACATCAACTGGGCTCCGATCGGCTCCAACGTGATCTCGGAGTTCTACCCGGACTTCCAGGTCTCCCTGGCCCTGACCAGTCGCTTCCCCGACGAGAGCTACCTCTCTCCCCCGAACATGCTGGTGTTCCCCCAGTCGGGCTTGCTGGCCACCAGCTACGAGGAGAACCTCCTCTTGGACCCCAACAACCAGCTCACCCTGGTGCACAAGAAGGAGTCGGGCTACTTCATCGACCCGGTGGACATCTTCAAGGCGTCGACCCAGGCGAACATGTTCCCGTACCCCGTGAACACGGGCGTGCCGGCGAGCCAGTTCAAGTACTGGACCTTCCGCGACACGGCGACCCTGACCCGTGGTGGCAGCAACGTGCAGATCGGCCTCGAGCCCCCGGTGCTGTATGACTTCGGCATCGATCCCGATCCGAACTCCGTGCTCGTTGCTATCCCGACGGATTGGACCACGGATCCTCCGACGCCGGCCGTCATCAGCTTCGGCTCCTCCCAGCTCGTGCTCGACAACAACTGGGACGAGAACGGCGACGACATGCTGGAGTACAGCGGCAAGTACTGCCCGGACGGCACCTTCATCCCGTCCTTCGGTCTGCCCCTCTTGACCGAGTTCCGCTGCTACTCGTCGGACGATGCGATCGGCATCAACCGCCTGGACACCTCGATCGCCATGGCGCCCGTCTGGGCCGTCGGCGTGACCCCGCAGACCGCACTGACCGCGCTGCCCAAGCAGCCGACCATGCGCATCTTCTCGAGTGGCGGTGTCGACACCACGGGCAAGGACGTCTACAAGGACCCCGACCTCGAGGTGGTCCCCACGGGCTACTTCAACAAGGAAGTCCTCTTGGCCCCGCTCGGCGCTCCCTTGCCTGGTGCGGACAACATCTTCTACATGGGTCAGCTGGACTTCGTGATCCGCGTGTCGCGCGTTCACACCCACTGGCACGAAGCCAACGTCGTGACCAACGCGATCTTCGCCGAGCCCGTCATCGAGCCGCGCAACGACCAGCAGCCCCAGGGCTGCTCGGTGCAACTGCACTTCCGTGGTGCGGACACGATGAACAACATCGCCACGACCGATGCGGACATCCTGAACATGTACGGCGACCTTCCCGGTACTGCCCACGTGTCGGGGCTCAAGCCCGCCTCCCCCCTCTATTGGGGTGACCCTGCCGTCGACAACCAGAACATTGGCTTCGACACGACCCTCGGTAGCACTTGGGCCGCGGACATCAACCAGATCGACGGCAACCGCTACTACCAGGTGCGGATCACCTTCATCAACAACGCCGCCACCGGCACCTTCCCCGAGCTCTCGTCCCTCGGTATCGCCTACCAGGACCTGTAAGCTCCCCTCCCCCCCAAACCATCGTGACGCATCGTCATCCGGAAGGTCGCTCCATCATGACCCTATTCAAGTCTTCAATGAACCCCGTGCGCTTGGCGGCACTTGCCGCTCTCCTGATCGCCCCAGCCTGTGGTGGAGGTAGCAGCTCCAACCAAGGTGTGGTCGGCAACGGCTTCCAGCTGGTAAGCATGTCGGTTCAGCCCGGCGCAATCTGGCAGGTCAACCGGCCGATCGACTTCGTCTTCAGCAAGGATGTGGACTTCTCGACCGTCAGCCTGAACACGATCTCGATCCGGGACCTCAACGGCATGCCGGCCTCCGGCGCCTTCGAGCTCATCGATTCGAAGCAGGTGCGCTTCCAGCCCACCTGCCCGACGCTCGGAGACCTGAGCGACTCTGGGTTCAAGATCGGCGGGATCAACTACCAGATCGCGGTCCTCGGACTGCAAGGCGGTAGCGGTCTGTCGGTGGAGTCGACCGAGGGCGTGGCCCTGAAGAACTCCCAGTACCGGACCTTCATCACGCCGAGCACCGCGACGCCCGCGGTGGCGTTCATCGACATCAAGAACGGGCCCCCGACTCCAGTCGTGCGCCAGTACGCGGTCGACGGCTCCGTGATCAACCCCAGCGATTCGGTCACCTACATCGAGACTTCCGGTGGGGCGGGTGCTCCGATCGAGTTCGAGTTCGACTCGGCCACCCAGACCTTCAACCAGCCCCTGGACCAAGGTCTCAACCTCTACAGCGACACGTCGACCCAGCTCGCCGTCCTCGTCGAGTTCAACCAACCGGTCAACCCGGCGGAAGCGAACATCTCCGATGATCGCGTCTACCTCGAGGCCTTGGACCTCGCGGGCGGCCCCAGCAACTGGATCCGGGTGGCTACCGAGGTCAAGCTCGACCGCAACTGCAGCACGACGGGCGCGACCCTTCGTCTCCAGCCCCAGGGCATCCTGCCCCAGGACAGCGAGCTGCGCGTCGTCGTCACCACCGAGTTCGAGGACCTGGTGGGGGACCGCAACCAGCTTCAGGTTGACAACTTCGCTCACTTCCGCGTGACGGCCGTCGACTTCCCGACCCTGACGCCGACCGATGACGGTGCCGACGAGATCAACGAGTCCTTCAACCTGGCCGCAGGCACCTTCGGCAGCATCGAGGACAACAAGGCTCCGTTCGCCGAGCCGCGCGCCATCTGGAAGGACGGCCAGCTCTCGGCCGCCTTCGCCTTCACCGGCACCGGTGGGTCCGACGGCCAGTTCGACTGGGTCGTGCCGAGCGGCCAGCTCGTGCTGCTCGATACGAGCGGTGCGGTGACCATCAATGGCGGCAACATCGGGGATGACATGTCCGGTCTCGGGACCTTCGTCGCGACCAAGCAGCAGCAGGTCGTCGGGGGCGCGGTCAACGTCCGCCACCTCGTCATCATGCCCGGCGCCACGATCAAGTGTCAGGGCGTCAACCCGGTCAAGATCCAGGCCTCGGGCAACGTGGTGATCCGCGGCACCCTCGACCTGTCGGGCTTCGACCGTCAGGACGTCGCAACGCTGAACACGGGCAACCAGCCGGAGATCGGCTCGGCCGGTGCGGCCGGCGGTGGCTCCGGTGGTACGGCCAGCTTCCTGACGACCACCTCGACGCCCCAGGGCGGCAATGGCTTTGGTGCTTGGGGCGCTCCCAACCTGGGCGGCCAAGGTGGCGAGGCCGGCTTCGGTACCGGCGGCAAGACCCAGCGTCGCCCCGGCGGCGGCGGTGCCGGTGGCCTCGGTCACGATGCGACCGGTCCCACGGACAACCTGCCCTTCGGCGTCATCGCTGAGTCCGGTTGGAATGGTGGAGCTTCGGCGACCGGCGCGGTGTCCAAGCTCAAGCCGCCGAAAGGTGGCCTTCCCGGCGCCCTTCCCTTCCAGGACTCTTCGGCTGAAAACGACTTCTTCGGTGTCGCCTACGACAGCGTGACCGAGGTCGTGACCGTCGGTGAGCTCAACACTCCCTGGGCCGGTGGCGGCGGTGGCGGAGGCGGCGATGCCGTCCCGGCCAACAGCTTCCCGCACCCCAACTGGGCCGCAGGTACGGATGAGAAGGGTTGCGGCGGCGCTGGCGGCGGTGGTTCGCTGCACATGCTGGCCCTCGGCAACATCCAGTTCGAGAACGACGGTGTCATCCTGGCCAATGGTGGCAAGGGTGGTGCTGGCGAGAACACCATCGGCAACGACCACCTTGGTGGCGGTTCCGGTGGCGGTTCCGGCGGACACATCGTGCTCGAGGCAGGCAGCCAACTGGTCTTCGACGGCGTTGCCGCGAACTGCATCTCGGCCCGTGGCGGCCAAGCTGGCAAGGGTGCCAGTGGTACCGAGTCGACCAACGCTGGTGGCTCCGGCGGTCCGGGGATCGTGCAGGTTCACGTCCTGGACCCGACCTCGAACATCGTGTTCCTGAACCCGTTGGGGACGGCCAACACCTTGGACGAGGTGACCCTTCCCGATGCCCTGCAGCTCGTACCGTCCTTCGGCGCGCTGTCGAAGGCCCGCTCCCAGTGGATCGCTGTCGGCAACGCCAGCTTCAACCCCGGCGGCGGTCTGGACGACCTGACCTTCTTCTTCAACGGTGTCGATCCCGCAACGGGCCTCGTCCAAGACCTTGATGACGACGACCTGGTCGACCCGCTTGCGGACATCCTTGGTCCGGTCTCCCTGGTGGCCGCCCCCGCCCTGCCCAGCATCGGAGTTGGCGGTCGCACCCTCACGGTCGACGCGGCTAGCTTGAGCGGCACGCTCGACGACATGTACCTGCGCAACCCGCAGCTTTTGCGTGATGCCACGATCTCGCTTCGCGAGGTGGGCAACCCGTCGAACTTCGTGAACTTCAACGTCGCCTCTGCGACCTCGGACATCGCGGCGCTGACGCTGACCCTCGTCGTCGACGGCTCGCCGGCTCCGGCACTGACGACGTTCAACCCGGCCGGCGGGGTCGAGTACGTGCTTCGTCCGGCCTCGTTCCGGGTCGTCACCAGCAGCCAGAAGAACTTCCTGCCCGACAGCGTGGCGGTCAAGTTCGCCTTCGAGTCTGCCGTCGCGGGTGTTGACGGTCAGCCTGATCCGTCCCTCGGCGGCTCTGGCTGGGTGACGGACATCGCCGACATCAACGACGAGGTCGCGGGCACCGTGGACTTCATCCGCTTCGAGGTCACCTTCGACCTCGACGCCCTGGGTGCCGGACTGACCGAGTCCAGCCCGCGTCCGGCGCTCGACTTCCTGCGCCTGATGTTCCGCTTCTAGTTCGAAGCCCTTCGCGACGAGGCCCCGCTGGATCTAGCATCCAGCGGGGCCTCGTGCGTTTCCCTTGCGCCGTCGAGCGAGGCCCGGCGCAGCCTCGGTCTGCGGTGGGAACCGGTGTAACGCCGCCGTTCCGTGGAGGTAGAGTCCTGGTCCATCCCTGCACCCCCAGCCTCGCACTTCCCATGAACGCTCGCCACGCAGCTTCGCTCGGGCTGCTCCTCTTGGCCTCGCTCGCCAGCTGTAGCTCCCAGGACTCCTCCTCTGGAACGGCCCCTCCGGCCACCGCCTTCCTCCTGTCGGACGTCTCAGCGCCCGACGGAGCCGTGTGGCAGGTCAACCGCCCGATCGACCTGACCTTCAGCGCACCGGTGGACTTTTCGACGATCAGCAGCAACTCGGTCAGCCTTCGTGACGGGTCGGGGATGCCGGCCATCGGGACCTTCGAGCTGGTCACGCCCAGCCGGGTTCGCTTCCAGCCCGCATGCCCGCTC
Source organism: Planctomycetota bacterium (assembly GCA_029212845.1). Taxonomy (GTDB): domain Bacteria; phylum Planctomycetota; class UBA1135; order UBA1135; genus JARGPD01. Next base: position 40,714 of record JARGPD010000001.1, on the reverse strand, counting down.
GAGCCTGACCTGAGCGACGCCGGCTTGGCACTTGGTGGTGTGGTCTATGGGCTGCAGGTCTGGGGGACCGACTCCGGCATGAGCTCGGTCGTCGGCTCCGCGAGTGGACAACTGCTCGAGGACTCCCACGAGTCCACCTTGGTGACCTCCCTCGCGGGACCCTCGGCCTTCTTCGATCCGAAGGCCGGCCCGCCCCTCGCTTTGGTGCGTGCGCTCAACCCCGATGGCAGCGTCATCGACCCAGGACCCAAGTCCTCGTACATCGTGACGGGATCGTCCGTCGAGGAGTTCGTGGCCTACCCCGCGACGGGCACCTTTGGGTCGGTCCAGGACCAGGGCCTGAACCTCTACAGCGTGCCCGAGTCCGCGGTCCACCTCATGCTGGAGCTGGACCAGCCGGTGCACCCGAGCAGCCAGAACATCAGCTCCGAGCGCATCGCCCTCGAGGTCATGGATCCGCCCGGGAGCGGGCTTTGGGTGCTGGTGCCCGCCGAGTTGACCCTCGAGGCCAACTGCGCCGAGTCGGGGACCACCATCCGCATCGATCCCGTCGGGGTGCTGCCCCAGGGCCGCGAGCTGCGGCTGCGGATCGATGCAGGATTCGAAGACCTCTCGGGCAACACGGGCCTGGTCGACCAGGTCGACTTCGCCCGCTTCCAGACACTGACGCCCCTGCACCCGGGGCTCGTCCCCGTGGATCGCGAGGCGGACGAGTACCTCGAGGACTTCGCGTTCGGCGGGGTCGGGACCATGGAGGATGTCGCCGCCGAGTTCGCGGAGCCCAAGGCGGTCTGGGGCGAGTCGGGGAAGCTGTCCGCTGCGCTCGACTTCGAGGGCAAGGGAGGCAGCGACGGCGCCTTCGACTGGGTGATCCCGTCCGGCGTCACGATCGTGCTGGACTCCTCGGGCAACCAGCAGCTCACAGGTGGTGACCTCGGGCCGGATGCCAGCCTGCCGTTCGTCCCATCGAAGGCCCAGTCCGTCTCGGGCGGGGTGATCGATGTGCGCCACCTCGTCGTTCAGGAGGACGCGATCCTGCGGCTGATCGGTCCCAAGCCGTTCCAGGTCCGCGTCTCGGGCAAGCTGATCCTCGCGGGCCGGATCGACCTGAGCGGCTTCGATGCCGCCGACGTCGCGACCCTCGGAACCGGTCACCTCCCCGAGCCCGGGGCAGCTGGTGCGGCCGGTGGGGGCACGGGAGGTGTCGCGAGCTGGCTCGTCACGAGCTCGACCCCCCAGGGCGGCAGCGGCTTGGGTCCGCTGATGGCTCCGGGCGGCGGGGGTGGCGGAGGTGAGTCCGGGCACGGAACCGGGCCCAAGCTCAACAGGCGCCCCGGCGGCGGTGGGGGCGGGGCCTTAGCGGCGGACGCCCTCGGTGCCACTGACATCGGGCTGTCCGGCACGGCGGTCGAGCCGGGCTGGGACGGTGGGGGCACCGGCGCCCTGACCGGGCTGGTGCCCGCAGCCGGGGGCAGCGCGGGGCCCCTGGCCTTCACCAACGGGGACCCAGGCGATGACTACTACGGAGCGAGCTGGAACGGGAGCGCGCGCGTCCCAGGCGAGCTCAGCGGGCTGATCGCCGGAGCTGGCGGTGGAGCCGGCGGCGACGCGATCCCCAGCGCGAGCTTCCCGCATCCCACATGGTCCCCGTCGTCGGACGAGAAGGGCTGTGGCGGTGCCGGTGGTGCGGGCGGCCTCGAGCTGCGCGTCCTCGGCGACATCCTCGTGAAGGGCACGGGTCGCATCGCCGCCAACGGTGGGCGTGGCGGCTCGGGCGAGAGCACGATCGGCAACGACCACCTCGGCGGAGGCTCGGGTGGTGGCTCGGGTGGCCACGTGATCCTGATGACCGGCGGTCGGTTGATCTTCGACGGTGTGCCAGCGAACGCCCTGTCGGCAGTGGGGGGAGCGGGGGGCGCAGGTGTCCTCGGCACCCAGAGCACGAACGCGGGCGGCAGCGGCGGCCCCGGGCTGATCCAGGTGCACGTCCATGATCCGGCGAACCATGTGGTCGTCAAGAACCCCATGCCCGGTGCGACCAGCTTGGAGGAGCTCTGCCTCCCCGATGCCCAGGTCCTGCTCTCGGACTTCGGTCGCGTGAGCCGCGCTCGCTCGAAGTGGCTCGGACTGGGCGGCATGGCCTTCACCTCAAGTGGCAGCCTGGACGCGGTGAGCGTGGGCTTCGGCGGTCTCGACCTCGCGTCGGGCGACCTGCTCGATGCGGATGGGGATGACCTGCTCGACGACGAGGCGGTGCTGATCGGTCCCGTGGCGCTTGGGCTCGCGCCCGCGCTCCCACACGTCGCCCCGGACGGAGCACACCTCTTGCTCGATGCGTCCTCCCTCGCAGGGTCGATGGACGACTTGTACCTGCGCAACCCTCGGCTCCTGCGCTTCGCGACGATCGAGCTCGAAGACCTGGCGTTCAGCTTCAACCGAGCGCGCTTCCGTGTTGCAGAGGCCACCTACGACGAGCCGACGGGCGTGCTCGACCTGCTCGTCGAGGGGTCGGACAAGGCGCCGCTGCATCTGTTCCAGCCGCCTGCCGGCTCCCAGGTCCGTGTGTTCCCGCGCTCGGTCGGTCCGATCAGCTCCAAGGTGCCTGGTGCCATGACCCCGGGCTCGTTGATCAACCTGCGCTTCCAAGGGGCCAAGGCGGACGCCCTCGGCCTGCCCGACCTGTCCGCGCCGCTGGTCGACTGGACGTCGGACCCTGCTGACTTCGCTGCGGTGCCGGCAGGCGACTTGGACTTCCTGCGCTTCGAGGTGCGCTTCGAGGTCGACCAGCTGGCGCTCGACAGCGAGCTGCCTGCCTTGGACTGGCTGCGCGTGCGGTTCGGCTTCTAGCCCGGATCCCTCACCACGATCCGGGCCAGTGTGCCTCAGTCGGCGATTGACGGTGCTTCGGGGGCGTCAACGCCCGGAGCCGGGGTTTACGCCCCGTCGAGGACGGTGGCGTTCCAGAAGTGCCGCCAATCGCCGGAAGGCTGGCGAAGCCGGCCGGTGAGGCGTGCTGGCGCGGATCGTGGTGATGGATCCGGGCTAGCGACCCGAGGGGTGAGCCCGGGACCTGCCTCCCTTCGAACGTGCGCACGGGCCTGGGTGTTCCGGGCAGTGGTTTGCTTCAATGGGTGCCATGAAGCTCCTGCCCCTCGGCGCGCTCGTCGCAGCCGGCCTCTTCTTCGGAGCCTGCGCCCGGGAGGCCGCGGTGCACGAAGGTGTCCTGTTGACCGCCTTCCGCCAAGCGGGCCAGGAAGGAGTGCTGCTCAACGAGCCGCTGGTGATGCACTTCTCGGCCGAGCTCGACCCAGCCTCCGTGACCCGCGCGAGCGCGCGCGTCGTGGACGAGGCCGGGCGTTCGATCGCGGGTCACTTCGAGGTCCACGAGGCCCAGCTGGTGTTCCACCCTAGGCTGGCCATGCGCAGCGACCTCAGCGATGGGGGGCTGCGTCCGGGGGAGCGGGTCAACGTCGAGCTGCTCGGCTACCCCGCGCCCTCGGGGATCCGCAGTCGCAGCGGGACCCTCCTCGCCCAGAGCTTCCAGACCAGCTTCCGGGTCGTCAGCGAGCAGCGCGTTCAGTTCCTGGACGAGAGCCCGGACCGCGCGGCGCCCTTGGTCCTCGAGAGCTACGAGGTGGGCACCTCGGAGCCGCTGCAGCTGACCTGCGATGAGCCCCTGGACCCCCGCTCGCTCTCCTCGGACGCCTTCGAGCTGAAGCGCTTCCGGGCGGGTCCGCCTCCGGGTGGCAACGGCGAAGGCAGCGGTTGGTTCGAGATGATCCCACTCGAGGCCGTGTTGATCGCGAACAGCAAGGAAGGCGCACGCATCGAGCTGCGCGCCATGGACGACACCGACGGAGCGCTGAGGCCACGCACCCTCGAGCCCGGCGAGTACCACCTCTGGGTCCACGAGGGGGCGGCGGCGCCGCTGGACCTAGGTGGGCATCCCGTGCGCAGCGCGTGGGCCCTGAGTCAGCTTCCGGCGACCCTCACGGTGGTCGTGCGCGCCGATGAGGGCGGCAGCCGGGTGCACCGGGAGGAGTTCCTGTCCCGCGCCCTGCGATCGCCGGCAGAGGTACCAGGGGTGGACGGGACCGCGACCTGGGACGGCACCGGGGTGGTGACGGTGCGGCTGCCGATGGCGGCGGGGGATGGCACCGCAGGGGACGTCCTGTTGGCGGGGGACTCGACGCCTCTGCGGGCGGCGCGTGGTGACCTGCACGCAGCTAGTCTCCTGGTGCCCGCCGGGGTTCGGCTCGACCTGAGCGACCTCGATGGGCTGGTGGTGCTGCGGGCCCAAGGCAGCTTGCGGGTCGATGGCGACCTGTTCCGCTCGGTGGAGGAGGGGCTTGCGGCCCGTGATCCCGACGAGGCCTGGGGCGGGTGGTACGGCCGCTCCGGCAAGTTCGACGTTCCCAAGCGCACGGCGCCGATCGGCTACGCCGGGGTCGGTGGGCTGCAGGACTGGATCGAGGCGGCGAAGCTGCGCGGTGAGTCGTGGACCGTGCTGGTCGCGGGGGGCGATCTGTTCATCGACGGCTCGGTCACGGTGGATGGCCCGCTGCTGCTGGCGGCGGGGGGGCGCATGCGCTTCTCCGGCGACGTGGAGGCGCGCGAGATCCTGACGGTCGGCGATGGCGGCGGCGTCAGCGTGAACCCCGCCCCGCGGCGGGCGGACCTCGGCTTCCAGCGGCCAGTCTCGAACCCCCTGACCGCGCCCCTGCGCGTCGGCGTGCTGTCGGCACCCTTCCGGCCGGGCGGCGGCGACCTCCGCTGGCGGTCGGCCCTCGTGGGCGCGCGGCCCGGTGCGGGCAGCGTGGATCTCCGCTTCTTGGGCGAGCGCCCGGGGCCCGACGGGCACATCGAGACGGTCGGCCCGGTCGAGGACGCCTCCCTGCTCGATCGCTGCGATGCGATCCGGCTGTGGATTGAATTGGAAATCGGGCCGGGGAAGAGCTGGGATCCGCCGATGGTGGACTTCGTGGATCTGCGTTGGATCGAAGAGGCGGGCCAGTGATGGCCCTGGTCGAGGGGCCACCGGAGACTCCGGTGGCCTTCTGGTACGTCTCATGGACCCTGTTCGGGCTGATCGTCGGCTCGTTCCTCAACGCGGCTATCTGGCGGCTTCCGCGCGAGGGCGTCACGATGACGCATCCCAAGCGCTCCAAGTGCACCTCCTGCGATGCGACCTTGACCTGGCGCGAGAACCTGCCCTTGGTGTCGTGGCTGATCCAGCTGGGCCGCTGCCGCTCGTGCAAGACACCGATCTCCTGGCGCTACCCCTTGGTCGAGGTCCTGACCGCGGGCCTCTTCCTCCTGACCGCCAAGCTGACCGGCCCCGAGCCCTCCCTGCTCCTGTTCGCGCGCTGGGCGGTGCTGGCAGGCCTGGTGGTGGCGACCTTCGTCGACTTCGAGTTCTTCGAGATCCCCGACCAGATCTCGATCGGGGGCATGTTCTTGGCTCCCTTCGTGGCCTTCGTCGTGCCCGAGTTGCACGACTCGACCAGCCTGGCTAGGGCCATGACCGACCCCGCGACCCTGGCGGCCGGTGGCGTGGACCGAATCGCTAGCTTGGCCGCCTGCTTGGCAGGCATGGCCGTGGGGGGCGGGATCCTGATCGCGATCTCCTGGGTCGGAAAGCTGCTGTACAAGCGGGACGCGATGGGCTTCGGGGACGTCAAGCTGCTCGCGGCTGCTGGCGGCTTCATCGGACCCGGGGGCGCCCTGCTGGCCCTCCTGGTGGCGTCCTTCGCGGCGAGCATCGCCGGCATCGCGAACCTGATCCGCTTCCTGTGCCTCCTGCGCAAGCGAGCGCGGGACCGAGGGACCGGCAAGAGCTTCGGACGGAGCCTCGCGAGCGCCCGGATCGCCGCGCGATACCTGCCATTTGGGCCCTATTTGGGAATTGGTATTGGAGTCGTCCTGCTGGCTTGGAAGAATGTGGTCGAGCGCCTGTTCGCCCTCTAGCTCCGCCCACGTTCGCGCGGTTCGAAGGGCGTGCACACCCCCTTCCCACCCGACAGACCCTGCCCCCAGACCCTGCCCCCGCGGAGCCCGGATGAAACACAAAGCCCTTGCCCTCCTCGCGCTGCTGCCCCTTGCGGCCGGCTGCGCATCCCAGAAGGTCGTCGACGACTACGAGGCCGAGATCGCAGCACTGCGTGAAGAGCGGACCTCGCTGAAGTCCGAGAACCAGAGCCTTCGCAGCCAGCTGGACCAGACCCAGGCGGCCCTGTCCAACGCGAGCAGCGACCTGAACGCGGCCCGCGCTGAGGTCGCCAACGCTCCGATCCTGCCCACCTTCGACAGCGGTGTCGAGGTCGGCATGCGCGGTGGCGACCTGGTGATCTCGGTGCCCTCCTCGATCTCTTTCCCCTCTGGCAAGGCAGACCTCTCGGCCAACGGCAAGAACGCCCTGCGCGAGGTGGCCGACCTCCTGCGCCGCGAGCACAGCGACGGGACCCTCTGGATCGAGGGGCACACCGACTCCGACCAGATCTCCAAGTCGAAGTTCAAGTCCAACCGCGACCTCGCAGCTCAGCGCGCGATGAGCGTGCTCGAGTACTTCGTGACCGAGTGCGGCATCCCGGACTCCTCCTGCGTCCTGGTGAGCCATGGCGAATACGCGCCGGTGGCCGACAACGCAAGCAAGGACGGCAAGGCGCGCAACCGCCGCGTCGAGATCGTCGTCCACAAGTAGTACGGCGCGATCCAGCGAAGAGCGGCCCTGCCCGCGCCCGGGGGTCGGGCGGGGCGCGGGTGCCAGAAACCCCCACCCCGCCGGGGGGGGCCAATACGGGCGGGCGGGTGGGGTTGCCCCGGGTGCCGCGGGGG
>JARGPD010000001.1:0-33870 GCA_029212845.1 Planctomycetota bacterium | reverse complement strand
GCCGCTCTTCCATTAACCCAGCTCCCTGAAGGGGGGCTCAAAAGCGGACGCGCGGATCTGGTTCCCCTGATTCCTCCGTGCTGGAGCAATGGGGGGCCGCTTGTATGATGGCGAGAGACGACTGAACACCGGCCGAGCGCCGAGGACGAGCCTCCTGCCCGCCCCCCGACACGGCTGAAGACCACTTGATCCCAGAGGCTTCCCTGTGAAAACGAACGCGGCCACCCTTCGGAACCTAGCCTTCATTGGACACCCCTCCTCCGGCAAGACGACTCTGGTCGATGCCCTAGCCTTCGAGCTCGGCGTCGCGGAGCGCAAGGGATCGGTCGCGGACAAGACCAGCATCTGCGACACCGAGCCGGAGGAGCAGGACAAGGGGCACACCTTGCAGTTGTCGGTCGTGCACGCCAACAAGGACGGCAAGGCCTGGAACCTGATCGACACGCCGGGCTACCCGGACTTCATGGCCGAGACACTGTCCGGCATGCATGCGTCGGACTGTGTCGTCGCGGTGGTGAGCGCGACGAGCGGCGTGACCTTCAACCTGCTGAAGAAGCTCGAGGCGGCCGAGGCGCTGGGCCTAGGTCGGATCATCGTGGTCACCCACGTCGATGGCGAGCACGCCGACTTCAACGCGGTCGTCGAGGAGCTACGCTCGAAGGTCGGCGAGATCTGCGTGCCCTTGGACCACCCGGACCAGAGCGGCCCGGGCTTCTCGAAGGTTCTGTGCGCCCTCGACGAGGAGATCGGCGACTGGAAGAAGCGCACGATGGACCGGGTCATGGACAACTGCGACGACGAGGAGCTGCTCATGAGCTACCTCGATGGGCAGGAACTGACCCGCGAGGAGCTGGACCGGCAGATGCCGATCGCCATCGCCAAGGGGACCCTGATCCCGATCGTTTGCTGCAACCCGGAGTCGGGCCTCGGCATCCACGACGTCCTCGAATTCCTCGAGGAGTTCGCGCCGACCCCGATCTCGAACCCGCGCTTCGTCGTGGACGGTGAGGTCGTCGAGCCGGACAACGAAGGCAAGCTGCTCGGGCTCGTGTTCAGCGTCCGGGCCGACCCCCATGTGGGGCGCATCTGCGCGGCTCGCATCCTGCACGGCACCCTGAGGGCTTCGGACCTGATCTCCAACGGCAAGGGCAAGGGCGAGAAGCCCGGTGGCCTGTTCGCCCTCAACGGCGGCAAGAACCGCACCCCGGTCGAGGAGTGCCGAGCGGGCGACATCGTGGCCTTCTCGAAGGTGGAGCACATCGGTCACCACGACTGCTTCTCGACCGATGGCGATCCGGTCCACGAGGTGGAATTTCCCGACATGCCGACCCCCACGGTCTCCCTGGCGATCACCCCGCGGACCAGCAAGGACGAGCAGAAGATCGGGGAAGCCCTGCACAAGCTCGAGGCCGAGGATCCCTCCTTCCGGATCGACCACAACCCGCTTACCCACGAGCTGGTCATGAACGGCATGAGCGAGCTGCACCTGGCCATCACCGAGGCCAGGCTCGAGCGTCGCTACGGGGTCCAGATCGACACCCACCTGCCGCGCATCGCCTACCAGGAGACGGTCACCAAGGAGGCCGAGGGCCACCACCGCCACAAGAAGCAGTCCGGCGGTCGCGGCCAGTTCGCGGAGTGCCAGCTGCGCGTCCGCCCTGGCGCGCCGGGCTCCGGCGTGGTCTTCCTCGACAAGGTGGTCGGCGGCTCGATCCCGCGCAACTACATCCCCGCGGTCGAGAAGGGCATCCACGAGATCTGCTCCGAGGGCATCCTGACCCACAGCCAGGTGGTGGACGTCGAGGTCGAGCTCTTCGACGGCAAGTACCACGCGGTCGACTCGGATGAGGCCTCCTTCAAGGTCGCAGGCAAGCGCGCCTTCATGGAGGCCTTCGAGAAGGCCGGACCGGTCCTGCTCGAGCCGATGATGAAGGTCGAGATCCACGCGCCGATCGAGGATGCGGGAACGATCTTCAGCGACCTGACCAGCCAGCGCCGCGGCCAGGTGCTCGACCAGGCTAGCGAGGAGGGGGGGCACATCGCGGTGATCGAGGCCTCCGTTCCGCTCGCGAACATGCAGACCTACCAGCGCGACCTCAAGTCCCAGACGGCGGGGGAGGGCAGCTTCTCGATGAGCCCGCGAGACTATGCCCCGATGCCGATGGCCGAGCAGAAGCGCGTCCTCGCGGACGCGGCCAAGGTCCACGACCACGACTGAGCCCGGGCAACCCCGGGTCGCGCGAGGGAGGCGTCCAGCTAGGCTGGGCGCCTCCCTCGCCTTGCCGTGGCGGGGCAGCCTGGGTGGTGGGATCCGACCAGGGGAACGTGCAATTGGATTCATGGAGAGGGGGGGTGCGTGTCGACAAGGGCACTGAGAGCGCCAGCTCGGTGCTCCCCTTCCATCCACGAAACCAGTCGTACCAGAGCCGGCAAGCGGGACCCCGCCGCCCAGCCCGCTCGGCCCTCCGCTCATGATCGTCATCGAAGACCTCTTGGCCCTCATGGTTCGCAAGGGAGGCTCTGACCTGCACTTGCGTGCAGGTGGCCCCCCCCGGATCCGCATCGACGGCGTCCTCGAGCCCGTCGAGTCTGGCCCCCTCGATGGTGAGGAGATCCGTCGCCTCTCGACGAGCTTCCTGTCCGCGGACCAGATCGCCCGCTTCGACCGCGACTTCGAGCTCGACTGCTCGTTCGGGCTCGAGGGGCAGGGTCGCTTCCGGGCCAACGTGTTCCACGAGCAGGGCTCGGTGGGCTGTGTGCTGCGCCTGGTGCCCCACGAGATCGCGAACTTCGAGGAGCTTCGGCTGCCGACCAAGTTCTGCCAGTCGATCTGCCAGCTGCGCTCGGGCCTGATCCTGGTCACCGGGGCCACCGGCTCGGGCAAGTCCACGTCGCTCGCGGCGATGATCGACTACGTCAACCGCACCCGCAAGGAGCACATCGTGACGGTCGAGGACCCGATCGAGTTCGTGCACCAGAGCCGCGAGTGCCTGGTGACCCAGCGTGAGATCGGCACCGACTCCAAGACCTTCCATGCGGCCCTGCGCAGCGTGCTGCGCCAGGACCCCGACATCGTGCTGGTCGGCGAGCTCCGTGACCAGGAGACGATCGAGGCCGCGTTGACCTTGGCCGAGACCGGTCACCTGACCTTCGGCACCCTGCACACCTCGGACGCGGTCCAGACGATCAACCGCGTGATCGACGTGTTCCCGCCGCACCAGCAGCACCAGGTCCGCACCCAGCTGTCCTTCAGCCTCGAGGCGGTGCTGTCCCAGCAGCTCTTGCCCCTGGCTTCGGGCCGCGGGCGCGCGCTCACCGCTGAGCTCCTGCGCATGACGCCGGGCATTCGCGCCTTGGTGCGCGACGGCAAGGCCCACCAGATCTACAGCCAGATCCAGACCGGCGGTCGCCTGGGCATGCGCACGATGGCTGCGGCCCTCGCGGTCCACGTCCGCTCCGGCCGCGTCGACATCAAGGATGCCGAGCGTGCGGTCTCCGACCCGACGGAGCTTCGCTCCCTGATCCGAGCGGCCTGATGGTTCGAGTCTCGGGCAAGATCCGACGCATCCTGCTCGACAGCGGGATGGTCAACTCTGACGCTTGGTCGTCGGCCGTCGAGAGCGGCCGGCCCGTGCTCCAGGTGTTGATGGAGGGCGACTCCGGCCTGACCGAGGGCGAGTTCCTCTCGGCCGTGGGCCAGGTCGCCGGCGTCGCTCCCGTCGAGCTGTCGGCGTGCACCCCGGAGGTGCGCGCCCTCGAGGCGCTCGACAAGCAGGCCTGCCTCAAGATGGGCGTGCTGCCGCTCGTGCGCAACGGGGACCTCCTGACCATCGCGGTCGCGGACCCCTTCGACGTGCTGCTCTTCGACGACCTTTCGATGCTCTCGGGGTGCAAGATCCGACCGGTGCTGTCGCATCCGGCGGGTATCAACGCGGCCATCGAGTCCTGCTTCGACGACGGCAGCGCGGCGGTCGACGAGCTCCTCGGCGAGGTCAACGCCGACGACATCGAGGTTCGCACCGAGGAGGACGAGACCGAGGAGATGGACCTCGCCGCCCTCGCCGCTGGCGACGACGTGCCGGCGGTCAAGCTCGCGAACCTGATCCTGCTGCGCGGTCTGAAGGAGCGTGCCAGCGACATCCACATCGAACCGGGCGACCACAGCCTGCGCGTTCGCTACCGGATCGATGGCCGCCTGGTCGAGGCCATGCGCCCGCCGAAGGCTCTGGCCCCGGCGCTGATCTCGCGCCTCAAGATCCTGGCCGACCTCGACATCGCCGAGCGGATGGGGCCCCAGGACGGCAAGTTCCAGATCCGCTACGAGGGCCGCGCGATCGACCTGCGCCTCTCGACCCTGCCCGTGGTGGGGGGCGAGAAGGCCGTGATGCGGATCCTCGATGCCGCCGGTGTCGCGATGGACCTCGAGGACATGGGCTTCGAAGATCGCGCCCTCTCGGACATCCTCGAGGCCAGCCAAGCTGCCCACGGCATGCTGCTGGTCACCGGCCCGACGGGCTCGGGCAAGTCGACGACCCTCTACTCCTGCGTGAAGACCGTGTCGACCCCGGAGATCAACGTGGTCACCGTCGAGGACCCGGTGGAGTACCGCATGGACGGTGTGAACCAGGTCCCGGTGAACCCCAAGCGTGGCCTGACCTTCGCTGGCGCCCTGCGCTCGATCCTGCGCCAGGACCCCGATGTGGTCCTGGTCGGCGAGATCCGTGACGCCGAGACCGCCGAGATCGCGGTCAAGGCCGCGCTGACCGGGCACATGGTCCTCTCGACCCTACACACGAACGACGCACCCGGCACGATCACGCGACTGGTCGACATGGGCATCGACCCCTTCTTGGTGTCGAGCTCGGTCAACTGCGTCGCCGCCCAGCGCCTCGTGCGGCGCCTCTGTCCGCACTGCAAGCAGGCCGACGAGCTGCCCAAAGAGGAGCTCTTCTCCATCGGCTACTCGCAGGAAGAGGTCGACACCGGGTTCGAGATCTGGAGACCGCGCCCCGATGGCTGCTCGCGCTGCAGCAAGGGCTACCGCGGTCGCCTCGCGCTGCTCGAGACCATGTCGCTGGACAAGGAGCTGCGTCGGATGATCGTCGACGGCGCTGGAGCCGCCGAGCTCAAGAGCAAGGCCCTGGAGAAGGGCATGGTGACGCTGCGGCGCACCGGACTGATGAACGCGATTCGAGGCCACACCTCCCTGGAGGAGGTCCTCCGGGTCACCACCCCCGATCGATAACGAAGGAACGGAAAGATGAGTAGCTGGACCTACAAAGCCAAGGACCGCACGGGCAAGACCGTGACCGGCACCCTGACTGCACCCGAGCGCGGCGACGCCGTCACGGAGCTGCAGCGCAAAGACCTGGTGGTCATCCACCTGGCCGAAGGCAAGGGCGGCAAGGGTAGCAAGGAAAAGCAGGGCAAGAGCCTGGGCAAGTCCAAGCCAAGGGCGACCCGGACCGAGCTTGTCATCTTCACGCGCCAGCTCTCGACCATGGTCGGAGCGGGCATCAGCCTGCTCGAGGCGATCGACGTGCTCAAGGAGCAGGCCGAGACCCCAGGCATGCGCTCGACCTGCGATCGCATCGCCGCCGAGCTGCGCGGCGGCGCCGACCTGTCGAAGGCCATGGCGACCTGCCCGAAGGTCTTCAACGACCTGTACATCTCCATGGTGGCTGCGGGCGAGGTCTCGGGCCAGATGGACACCGTGCTGGATCGCCTGGCTGACTACCAGGAGGCTAACGATGAGCTGGTGCGCGAGGTCAAGTCGGCCATGACCTACCCGGTCATCTCGCTCTGCCTCGTGCTCGGCATCACGGCCTTCCTGATGCTGTTCATCGTGCCGTCTTTCGCGAACATCTTCGAGGAGATGGACGTCGAGCTCCCGGCCCTGACCGCCTTCGTGCTGGGCATGTCCGACTGGATGCGCGCCAACATCGCGGTCATGGTGCTCGGCTCTGGTGCAGCCTTCGGCGCGATCGTGGCGTTCAAGAAGACCGACCGCGGCACGCGCGTGTTCGACGTGCTCAAGCTGCGCATGCCGGTCTTCGGCCCGCTGCTCAAGAAGGTCTCGCTGGCGCGCTTCTCGCGCACCTTCGGGACCCTGATCAAGTCCGGTGTGCCGATCCTCGGCACCTTGGACATCGTGGCCGAGACCGCCGGCAACTCGGTCATCTCCGACGCCGTCTACGCCTCGCGCGAGAGCGTCAAGGCCGGCGACATGCTCTCGGAGCCGCTCTCGACCAGCAAGGTCTTCCCGCCGATGGTGGTGCGCATGATCGCGATCGGTGAGCGCTCCGGCGCCCTCGAAGAGCTGCTCGAGAAGATCGCCGAGTTCTACGACCGCGAGGTCAAGGCCCAGATCAAGGCGCTGACCAGCCTGATCGAGCCGATCCTGATCTCGCTGATGGGCGTGATCGTGGGTGGCGTCGTGATGAGCGTCTTCCTCCCGATCCTCGACATCGTGGGCGCGATCGGTCCGCAGTAGAAATAGTGAGGCTCGACGGGATTTCCCGTCCGGCTACTCAAGACGAGGGCCCGGCACCACCGATACATGTGGGTGCCGGGCCCTCATGCGTGGGTGCGGCAAGCCCCTGCGGGCCTCGGCTCGCCGGGGGGCATCCATGCACCACAAAGGGAACGAGCGACTCGGAAGAGCTGCACAACCAGGGAACAGACCAACACCAATGAAAGCTAAGAAACAGTCAGGCTTCACGCTCATCGAGCTGATGATCGTCGTCGCCATCATCGCCATCATCGCTTCGATCGCTATCCCGAAGCTGATGAGCGCGCGCCTCGCCGCCAACGAGTCTGCAGCCATCTCGACGCTGCGCTCGATCGCGTCGGCACAAGCCCAGATCCAGTCCTCGGCGGCGATCGACTCCGACGCCGACGGCGGCGGCGAGTACGCCTACTTCGGCGAGCTCTCCGGCTCGGACCCGATGCGCGTCAGCGCCGCGGGCGCTCCGGCCGCCGGCGCTGCTGTCGACGTCCTGTCGCCCGCCATGCTGTCGAATGCCTTCGGTGACGTCGACGCCAACGGCGTCGTCAACCGCTCGGGCTACGCCTTCGCGCTCTTCCTGCCCGACGCCACGGCCGCCGGCGTGACCGCTGGCATCGCCGAGGCCGCCGGTGGTGGCGCCGACGCCACCAACTTCCCGGATCCCGACAACAACGAGATCCTCTGGAGCTGCTACGCGTGGCCTCTCGACTACCAGAAGACGGGCAACCGCGTCTTCTTCATCAACCAAGAGGGTGACCTCCTGCAGATGAACAACCGTCTCGCGACGCCGTACGACGGCGCCGCCGGTGGCCCCGCCTTCGACGCGGCCCACGCGACTGCCGGCGACATGGCTTCGGCCCTCGGCATCAACGGCGTCGCTGCCCAAGACGGCGGCACCTGGACCGCGGTCCAGTAGACCTGAACGAGCAGGGGTCCCCGAAAAGGGGCCCCTACCGAGAGGACCCGAAGCTTGAAAACGGCTCCGGGTCCTCACTTCGTATCAACGCACCCGGGAGCCGCTTGGGGGCCCGCGCCGATCGGGGCGAGGTCGCCTGGGTGTCCCGGGCTGTGACTCGCTCAGTCCGTCGGCAGGCCGAAGATGCGCAGGCCGTTGGCCATGGTCGTCGCGGCCACCTCGCTGGCCGTCGACTGGCGGACCTCGGCGACCTTGTCGATGACGGCGGCGACGAGCGCCGGCTCGTTGCGCTTGCCGCGGCGGACCTGGGGCGGGAGGAACGGGCAGTCGGTCTCGACCAAGAGTCGATCGGCCGGCACGAGCCGTGCCGCTTCGCGGTTGGCGTCGTTCTTCGGGTAGGTGACCACGCCGGAGAAGGACACGTACATGTCGAGGGCCGTGTAGGCGGTGAGCTCCTCGGGCCCCATGGTGAAGCAGTGCATCACGCCGCCAGGCCCCCCCGATCTAGTCGTGGACAGGCCCTCGCCAAGGACTCGGGCCGTGTCCTCGTGGGCGTCGCGGCTGTGGATGATGACCGGCTTGTGGACGGCGGCCGACAGCTCGAGGTGCCAGCGTAGGCCGGCGATCTGGCGGGCGGCCGGGACCCGGTCCCAGTAGTAGTCGAGGCCGGTCTCTCCGACGGCGACGCAGAGCTCCTCGCGCGCGAGCTCCGCGATGGTGGCGAGGTCGCTGGCCGACGGGCCCTCGGCGCCGAGGTCATTGGGGTGGATGCCGACCGAGGCATGCATGCCCTCCTCGCGAGAGGCGAGCTCGAGCGCCGCCCGGGAGGTCTCGACGTCCGTGCCCACGACGACGAAGCGCGTGACCCCCGCGTCCCTGGCCCGCTGCAGGACCTCGTCGCGGTCCCCGTCGAAGGACTTCCAGTAGAGGTGGGTGTGCGTGTCGAAGATCATCGACAGTGCTTCTCGATCGTGTTGACGAGGAAGTTCTGGAAGTTGAGGTCGGCCTCGCGGTTCATGACCTCCTCGAGGATGTCGCACAGGACGGCGTCCGTCTCGGGGTCGATCTTGGCGAGGGAGATCAAGGCTTGGGCGGCACCGCGGCGCAGGAGCGCGTTGCCCGTGGACTCGACGAGCACGGTGTGCAGGGTCTCGCGACTGCGCAGGCCGGGTGCACGGCCGAGGGCGCGGACGGCCATCAGGCGGCCGGTCTGCTCCTCGTACAGGTCGGCGGCAACGATCGAGAGCAGCGGCACGAAGTCCTCGCCGGCGGCGACGCAAGCGGCCTCGTAGCTGCGGACCATGGTCTCCTCGGCGGGGTAGGACTTGCCCGGGTAGCGGTCCTCGAGCACGCCGGCAATCAGCTGGATGGCGGCCTCGGGGTCGGCGAGCGGCAGCAGCTCGCAGGCCTTCGTGCGCAGGCCTGCGACCTCGCCGTACTCGGAGAAGAGCTCGATCAGCACCGGCGCCGATTCCTCGGGCGCGTTCTTCACCGCGATCTCCAGCAGTCCCCGGCGAACGTCGAGCAGGGCGTCCTTGTCCGCGGAGAAGGCGTCGAGGGCTGCGACCCCGAGGGCCGGCCCCGCCGTGGAGAGCTCCTCCATCAGCTGGGTCCGGCGCTGGACCCAGTCGTTGCGGATCGCGCTGTTGGCGGTGGCGGGCGGGGGCGTGCACGCGCTGATCAGGTCGCGCAGCTGGCGGGCCGTCGTGGCGTCGGTGGCCTCGGCTTCGGCCTTGCCGGCACAGGCGAACAGGAGCGGGGCGAGGAGCAGCAGGAGGGAGCGCATGGTGGGGGAGTGTGCGGTCTCGCACGGCCACCGGCGCGGAAGCGCTCCGGCGGTGCGGCGTGCGGCGGGATGGGGCTCTCGGGGCCCGGCTGGCGGGTGATCGCAGCCGGGGAATCCAGGGGCCTAGCTTGGCCCCATTTTTGTAGAGTGGGGGTGTCGACCTCCCGGAACGGCTGCAAATCCATTGGCAACCGCGGAGGCTGGGCAACTATAGTTCTCGCTTCAGCGCAAGTCCCCCCAAGAGCGGGAGTCCAGGCCGGTTTCGATGCGTTCGAGATCGGTGCTGCTGGCTTCCGTGCGTCTTCAGACAGATCGGACCCCTATGGTCATGCAAGCTTCGAAAGCCACCTCGCTCTTCGCCGCCACCCTCACGGGACTGGCGCTCACCCTCGCCGGTTGCGGCGGAGGTAGCTCCTCGGGTACCTCGGGCGGGAGCTCTGCGGCCATGCAGATCACCTCATGCTCGCTGGCCTGCAGCGGTGGCGCCGGGGGCACTCAGATCGCCTGCGGTCTGAACCAGGTCGCGGTCAACGAGGCCCTGGTGATCTCCTTCAGCCAGCCGGTCAACCTGGCGACGGTCAACAAGAACACCTTCCAGGTCACCGACCTCGGGACCGGGAAGTCGCCCGCGGGCTCGTTCACCCTGGACCCGAGTGATCCGAAGAACCTGATCTTCCGTCCGCTCCTGACCTTCGACGCCTCGGGCGCGCCGGTCTTCGGCTTCAGCGAGAACAAGTCCTACCAGGTGCTCCTGCGCGGCACGGTCCAGGACAGCGGCGGCAACTTCATCGCCAGCACGAGCGGGAAGAAGAACGTCTCGCGGATGTTCTGCACGATCGTCGCGACGGGCATCCTCGACCCGGTCCCCGGTGCTCCCTCGGTGGACGTCAGTGTCGACGTGGTCACCGAGAAGGACCCGGTCACGGGTGAGGTCACCGCGGTGGAGAAGTTCAGCGCCAACTCCGGCACGCTGCTCACCGACGTGTGGTCCGACAGTCGGATCACGATGACCTTCGACGACGTGATGAACCCGGCGACCCTGGTCAACCCGGTCACCAAGGAGTCGAGCACGCTGCACGTCTACGTCGACCCTGACGGCAACACCAACGACCCGAGCGACCAGGTCGAGGTCTTCGGGGACTACACGATCAACATCGACCAGGACGCCCTCAAGACGGTGGTCGTCTTCACGCCTTCGGGGGGGCTGCCCTCCTCGGGCAGTGGCCTCGTTCCGCGCAAGATCATCCTCGACATCCCGAGCGTGGTGTCCGACCTCGGCTCGAACTCGCTCGTCAACCCGGGCGAGGTGATCTTCGTGCCCCAGTTCGTGCCCTTCGACCCCGTCATCCTCCCGGACGGCGTGGGCGAGCAGTTCATCACGACGAAGTACCGCGACACCAACCGCACCGGCGCCACCTGGGCCGACGGGGCGCTCCTACGTGGACTAGGCGGCGGCAGCGGCATGCTGGGTGACCTGATCGTCAGCCAGGAAGACTCGCCGGTCACCTTGGACACCGACAGCCAGGTCTTCTCCAGCTTCGACGTGATCCCCCAGGGCAGCGTGGCCTTCCCGCCCAGTGCGACTCCGCCGAGCGTGACCATCACCGACGGGGTGTTCGAGTTCGCCACGATCGACGTCCTCCCCGGTGCGCAGCTGCGCTTCACCGGCTCCAAGCCGGCGCGCCTGTTCGCCCGCGGCGGTGCGTTCGTCCAGTCCTCGGGCCGGATCGACGCCTCGGGCGCGACCCCTCCCGCTCAGTTCACGACGCCCACCGGGCACGACTCCTCCCTGCTCGACGGCGGGCTCGGTGGAGCGGGCGGCCCCGCCGCGGGATCCGGCGGCCAGGGCGGCGACCGTCCCAACGACACCGATCCGAGCCTACTGGCCCTGCTCGGCTCGCCGAACCCGGGTGCTGACATCGATGGCCAGGATGCCACCGGCGTTGGTGGAACCGGAACCCTCGGTAGTGGTCTGGGCGGCACGGCTTGGCCGACCAGCGCGCCGAGCACCAGCTCGGACCTCGGGATGTTCCTGCCCGACAAGGTCTGCAAGGTCGACATGGTCGCTGGACCGGGCAGTGGTGGTGCCTACGGCACCTCCGGCAGCCCGGGAGTCCCGGTCATCGTGGACGGTCTCCTGAACCCGAGCCCGCCCACCGGGGTCGTGGCTCCGGACACGCCTGGTGGCGACGCGGCGACGATCGGCCTGACCCCCGAGATCCGCACCCTCAACCCGGACCTCGGCCACCTGCGCGGCGGCTCTGGTGGCGGCGGTGGCGGGACCAGCTGGCTCCGCTCCCAGTCGGACGGCTTCCCCTTCGGCGAGTGCGTGATCGGCAAGAAGTTCAAGGTCTACACCCCGCACAGTGGTGCCGGCGGTGGCGGGGGCGGCGGCGCCCTCCAGCTGCAAGCCGGTGAGCTGATCAAGGTTGACGGCAACATCCTCGCGAAGGGTGGCAACGGCGGCGACGGCCAGGACGCCTTCGCTTCCATCGACCGCCAGGACCAGGCCTGCCCCGGTGGGGGCGGCTCGGGTGGAGCGCTGCTGTTGCAGGCGCGCAACCTGATCATCACGGACACGAGCGAGCGCCTGAACGTCAGTGGCGGCGCGGGCGGCATCGGCGCGGGCGGCGCACCGGGCACCAAGGGTGGTGTCGGCGGTGCGGGCCTCGTGCGCCTCGAGTCCCAGTCGGTCCCCGATCCCCTGGTCGAGGCGAAGAAGATCGCCCCCTTCAACGCGGCCCCCGGGTCGGTCACCGGTGGTCCGACCTCGACCGCGATCCTGTCGACGGGTCCGATGCTCCAGGGCTTCATGGGTCCCCAGGGACGCTCCGGCGCCCAGTCGTGCTGGATCATTCCCGACGGCAACTTCTTCGTGCTGGACTTCACCGAGGACGACCTCAGCGACCCGCTCGATCCTGTCTACGGTTGGGACTTCGACGTGGTCACGACCCTCGGCCTGCAGCCCTTCTCGTTCCGCAACCCGACCGATCCGGCGAACCCCTTCGGCATCTCGCCGGAGTCGGCCCTCGGCTCGGACCTCGGTGGAGCCACCCCGGGCACCATCGTCGTGCGCTTCCAGGGCGTCCACAGCATCAAGGAGGTCCTCGACGTCTGCAACGTGGACCTGAACGATCCGCTCGGCTCCGTGGACGTCACCTCCCTGACCCCTTGGGTCCGGCATCCCGCCGAGCTGAACGACTACTGGGACCTCGCCCTGCCCGGCCAACCCGAGCTGGCTGCCAAGCGCCGCCCGAACATGATCCGATACCAGATCATCTTCGACGGCAGCACGCCGCTCTCCGGCCTCGTCGCGGGTCTCACGAACTTCCACATGAAGGCGAGTCCCGATTGATCGGGACGAGCACCCTGTCCTTGCGCGCGTGAAGACGACGCGACCGACCCTCTTGCTCGCCCGCGGCATCCTGCCGCGGGCGAGCTCGTTGCTGCTCGGCGGCGGCGAGGGGGCTGGGCTGCTGGTCGAGGGCGGCCGGGTCGCCGAGCTCGCTGCCGGAGCGGCTGGCATCGCGCGGCTGCGTCGACGCCGCGACCCGGTCGTTCGCGACCTTGGCGACGTGATCCTCGTGCCGGGACTCGTCAATGCCCACGCGCACCTCGAGCTGGGGCCCATGGCGGGCCTGCTCCCGGCGGATGCGGGCTTCCCCGCCTGGGTCGGCGCGCTGCTCCGCACCCGCATGGGCCTGGCCCACTCCGACTACCTGAACGGCGCCCGCGAGGGCCTCGCGCGGGCGCTCTTGACGGGCACGACGACCCTCGGCGACATCGACTCCACCGGTGCCGCCCCGGAGCTGCTCGCCGCAGGCCGGACGGGCCCACGCGTGCGCGTCTATCGCGAGGTCCTGGACGCCTGGGACGAGGGGCGCACCGCGGCTGCCTTGGAGCGCTTGAGCAAGGCCCTGCCCGAGAGCTCGCGCCTGCTCGAGGGGTACTCGCCCCATGCGCCCTTCACGGTCAGCGAAGCGCTCTTGGCCGGCATCGCCGACAGGCGGCGGCGTCGCGTTCGGCCGGTCGCCATGCACTGGTCCGAGACCGAGGAGGAGCTCGAGTGGATGGAGCGGGGGACGGGTGGTTTCGCACCCGTGCTCGGGCCGAGCCCCAGGCGCAGGGGGCTCGACCTGCTGGAGCAGGCGGGCTTGCTGGGACCGGGCACCAGCCTGATCCATGGCAACCTACCCCGCCCCGGGGAGCCAGAGCGCATCGCGGCGGCCGGCGCCAGCGTGGTGCACTGTCCCGGGACGCACCGGTTCTTCGATCGCGCGCCCTGCCCGCTCGACCAGTACCGTCGTGCTGGAGTGAACCTAGCCCTCGGGACCGACTCGCTGGCGAGCAACGAGGACCTCGACCTCCTGCGCGAGGGGCGCCTGCTGCTCGAGTCGGGCGCTCCGTTGCGTCCGGCCGAGGTGCTCGCCATGGCGACCTCGGGCGGAGCCCAGGCGCTGGGGCTCGGTGGGGAGGTCGGCTGCCTCGAGCCCGGCTACCGGGCCGACGCCGTGGCGATCCACGCGGGCCGAGCAAGGCAGGTCGACGAGCTCGCTGAGGGTCTGTTCTTCGCACCATCTGCTCCGGAAGCACGGCTGGTCCTGCTCTCGGGCCGTAGAGTTCCGCCCGTCTCTAGGGAAACCGTGCCTTAGGACTGTCTGCCCTGTATCGTGAACGCCTGCTGGCCCCCTCGGGACCAGCTCACCCAAGACCCGACCCAACCGATAGGTCATGAAGTTGCGACACCTCATCCTCGGCGCGCTCGCTGCACCAATCCTGTTCCTCTCCAGCTGTGGTAGCGAACTCGCTTCGACCGACGGCTCTCTCAGCGGTGGGATCGGCAACAACATGGCCATCCTCTCGTGCTCCTTGGGCTGCGGCTCGGGGATCTACGGGGACCCGGTGACTTGTGGCAAGGGCACGATCAAGGCCAACGAGGAGATCGGGATCGAGTTCACCCAGCCGGTGGACATGGCCACGGTCACCAAGTCGACCTTCCGGATCACGGATGCCCAGACCGGCCTGGCACCTCCGGGTGTCTTCGTGCTGGACCCCGCCAACCCTCGGCGTGTGATCTTCCGTCCGGAGATCTCGTTCGACATGAACGGCACTCCCGTCTTCGGGTTCGAGGTCGGGCGGTCCTACTCGATCAAGGTCAACGGGACACTGCACAGCGGTGCGCCCTACCTGCGTAGCACCAGCGGCAAGCAGAACCAAGCAGGCATGTTCTGCAACGTGTCGGTCGGCACAGGTCTCGTCGACAACTCGCCGGGTCCCTCACAGATGTCGATCTACGCCGACACGGTGACCGAGTACGGTCCCGGTGGCGAGGTCGAGGCCACCGAGGAGGGCCTGGTCTCTGGCTCGACGGAGCTGACCGGCGTCTGGAGCCTCAGCACCGTCCGCCTGGTGTTCAACGACATCATCAGCCCGGTCACGATCCTCAACCCGTCGGACGGCAACTCCCCGACCGTGCGGTTCTTCATCGATCCCGACGGCCTGATCGGCGGCTCCGACGACTGGATCCCCCTCGCGGGCAACCTGGACCTCGAGCTCAACGAGGCCACCCTCAGCTCGGTGCTGACCTTCACCGCGGCCTCGGGCTTCCCGTCGGCCGGCTCTGGCGTGGTCCCGCGGCGCATCGTCGTCGAGGTCGCGAGCGGCATCCTCGACCTTGCTGGCTCACCCCTGGAGAACCCGGGGGTCTTCGGCTTCGTGCCCGAGGCCAACACCTTCGGCGACGTGCTGCTGCCCGAGGGCGGCGAGCAGTTCGCCACCACGGCCAACATGGACGACGTGCGCAGTGGAGCCTACTGGGGCGGCGGGTCCCTGGCGGCCGGCCTTGGCGGAGGCTCCGGCAAGCTGGGTGACCTGCACGTCACGGTGGGCAGCTCGCCCTATGTCCTGAACACGGACTCGGACGACTTCTCCAACTACGACATCCTGCTCGAGGGGTCGGGCACCTTCCCCCCGACCGACGGACCGCAGATGGCGACCGTCACCGGCGGCCTGTTCGAGTTCTCGTCACTGACCGTCGACAACGGCGCGACGCTGGTGGTCGAGGGCTCCAACCCCGCGCGCCTCTTCGTGCGTGGCCGCGCGCTGGTCCAAGGTGGCATCGCCGCCGTCGGCAACGAGCCGACCGAGAACGAGGACGCCCTCGGTGGGCACCCCTCGAACCTGCTCGACGGCGGCAGTGCCGGCGTGGGCGGGCCCTTCGCTGGGGACGGCGGACGCGGCGCGGACCGGCCTGACAACACGGGCACGACCCTGCTGTTCCTGCCGGGCCCCGGCAACGGCCAGCCGAACCCCGGCGCGGTCGTCGACGGCTTCGCGGGCGAGGGCCTTGCTGGCGGCGTGACGACCTTTGGCGGCGGAGAGGGTGGCGTGCACTGGCCCGCGGTGCAGCCCTTCGGTCTGACCGACTTCGGCGGCCTGCAGCCGAACAGCCTCTGCAGCGACGACCAGGTCGCGAACCCCGGCGCGGGCGGCGGCTACGCCACCAACGGGGGCGAGTCCCAGGCGAGCTGGGACAACCCGCTGCTCAACGACCCCGGCGGTAGCGGCATGTGGCCCGGCGTCAACGCCCTCGGCGGCGACCCGGCGTCCATCGGCATCGACGCCGAGGTCATGGAGCTCTCGCCCGAGAAGGGCCACCTTCGGGGTGGCTCCGGCGGCGGCGGTGGTGGCGCCCACGTGGCGCTGACGCGCACGAACGGGCCGGCCTTCGGGGACTGCCTCGCGGGCTCGATCACCTTCTACGCGAGCCACAGCGGCGCGGGCGGCGGCGGCGGTGGTGGAGCGATCCAGATCCAGGCCGGCTCGGAGGTGCGCATCACCGGCGCCGTCGACGTGTCCGGTGGCAAGGGCGGCGACGCGGCCGACGATCCGGTCGGCGATGCCCTCAACGGCCAGGCCGCACCCGGCGGCGGCGGCTCGGGCGGCTCCTTCCTGGCCCAGGCGCGCCAGGTGCTGTTCTCCTCCCTGGCCCACTCGGTCGACATCTCCGGTGGTGACGGCGGGCTTGGTGTCGGTGGCTCGCTCGGTGGCTTCGGCGGCGCAGGCCTGCTGCGTGTCGAGTCCGAGTTCCCCGCGGATCCGATGCTCTTGGCCCCCAAGGTGAAGCCCTTCGATTCTGGCCTCGGCAGCCCCTACGGCGGGGCTGACTCCGACGTGATCCTCTCGGTCGGCGACTGGGTCGCCGATGCGAGCGGCCCTGGGGCCCGCTCGGGTGCGCAGTCCTGCTGGCTGCGTCCGCCGGGCTTCTTCTTCCAGGTGACCTTCCCCGAGGACGACTTCCTGACCGACCCGCTGAACCCTGTGCTCGGCTGGGACATGCTGATCACGACGGCGGCCCTGCCCGCGACGCCGTTCTCCTACCGCAACGCCAACGACCCGAACAACCCCTTCGGTGGCTCGGCCGAGAGCTTGTTCGGGACGGACCTCGGGGGCGCAACCCCGGCCCCGGTGGTCGTGCGCTTCCAGGGTGCTCGCATCGCAGAGCTCCCCGAGAACCTCTGCGACGCGACCCTCGACTCCCAGGGTGGCTCGATCCAGGCCGACAGCCTGACGGCGTGGGTGCGGCACCCCTCGGAGCTGAACACCTACTGGGAGGCGGTCTTCCCGCTCGACCCCCAGGAGGTCGAAGCGCGCAGGTCCAACATCATCCGCTACCAGATCATCTTCGACCGCACGTCGCCCGACTGGCCGGCCTTCGGCGAGATCCACTCCTTCGAGATCCTGGCCAAGCCGGACTGATCCCTTGAGCGACACCGAAGAACGAGGTCCGGTCCAGAGTCCCCCTGCCGTACCGGCTGACGTGCTGGCGGCGATCCACGCCTCGAGCTCCGTGATCCTCACGGGGCACGAGCGCCCGGACGGCGACTGCATCGGCGCCCAGGCGGCCCTCGCGCGGGTGCTCGAGGCCCTCGGCAAGCGCGTGCACGTGCTGAACCCGGATCCGCCCGAGGCGGCCTTCGACTACCTCGCCAGCGAGGTCGAGTACGGCGTCCACACGGGCGAGGCCCTGCCCGAGCACGACCTGTGCGTGCTGCTCGACATCTCCGAGCTCGAGCGCTGTGGCTCCCTGGCCGAGCCCCTGCGGGCTTCGAGCGCGAGCAAGCTGGTGATCGACCACCACGTGCACCATGGCGACGAGTGGTGGGACCACTGTCTGGTCGACCGCTCGGCCTCGGCCACGGGACTGCTCGTCCACCGGCTCGCGGCAGCGCTCGGCGTCGAGCTGGACCCGGTCGCGAGTGCCGGCGTCTTCACCTCGCTCGTGACCGACACGGGCTGGTTCAAGTACAGCAACACCGACGCCGAGACCCTGCGGGTCGCCGGCGAGATGGTGACCCGCGGCGTGCAGCCGGACCTGCTCTTCTCCGCGATCTACCAGCGCAACGAGCCGGCCCTGCCCCACGAGCTCGGACAGCTCCTCGCCAACCTCGAGTACTTCGCCGATGGGCGGCTCGCACTCCTGGCTTCGGACCCCAAGGGCGGGCCCTTCGATGGCAACAGCGACCTGCTCCTGGACATCCTGCGCTCGGTGGATCGGGTCGAGGTGGTGCTCTTCCTGCGCATCGCCAGCGACGGCCGCATCAAGCTCTCGGCGCGCAGCAAGGGCAGCTTCGACGTCAACGCGCTCGCCCGTGAGTTCGGCGGCGGCGGCCACGTGAAGGCATCCGGCGCGACCCTCGACGGGCCGATGGAGGCCGCTCGAAGTGCGTTGTTGGAGGCGGCCCTGGTCCACATCGAGCGTCACTTCGCACCGGCGGTGACGTGAAGCTGGCGCTGATCTCGGACCTGCACTCCAACCGCCCTGCGCTCGAGGCGGTGTTTGCGGACATCGACGCCCAAGGGGTGACCGAGATCGCCTGCCTCGGCGACATCGTGGGCTACGGTCCCGAGCCAGAGTGGTGCATCGACCAGGTGATGGAGCGCTGTGCCTGGTCGCTGATGGGCAACCATGACGAGGCACTCTTCGCCGGGGCTGCCGAGTTCAACACCTACGCCCGCGAGGCCCTGCGCTTCACCCGCAAGCGCCTGCGCCCGCGCTGGTACAAGGGCAGCCGTGCCAAGGAGCGCTGGGAGTGGCTGCGCGGGCTGCCGACGACCTGGCGCGAAGGCCGCTTCCTGTTCGTGCACGGCTCGCCGCGCAACCCCGTGCGCGAGTACGTCCTGTCGACCGATGGGATCCTCAACCCCACCAAGCTGCGCGCGGTCTTCGGGGCCTTCAGCGGGGTCTGCCTCGCCGGGCACACCCACCAAGGCGGGGTCTTCACCTCGGACCTGCGCTTCCAGGGTCTCGGGGGCGCCGACGAGATGACCTTCGAGCTGCCCGAGGGCGAGCAGTTCTTCCTGAACGTCGGCTCGGTCGGGCAGCCGCGCGATCGCGACCCGCGCGCCTGCTACGCGATCCTCGAAGAGGGCGCGATCACCTGGCGGCGTGTCGAGTACGACGTGCGCACGACCCAGGAGCGGATCCTGCAGATCCCCGAGCTGCCCCAGGTCCTCGCCCAGCGGCTGTCGCTCGGCCGCTGAGACTCAGCCCCCGAAGAAGCCCTTGACGAAGTTGCTGAGCAGCTTCGGGTTCTTCTTCAGCCGACGCAGGCTGTAGGGACGCCACTCGGGGCCATAGGGCACGTAGACGCGCACCGGATGGCCAGCTGCGAGCCACTGCAGCCAGAGCCAGCGGCGGACGCCCATCAGGACCTGCAGCTCGTAGCGCTCCGTTGGCACCTCGAGCTCGCGGATCAGCTCGAACAGGCGCTCGGCCATGACCTCGTCGTGGGTCGCGAGGCTGATCCGCGCGCCGCCTTCGAACAGGAGTCGGCAGTGGCGCACATAGGCCTCGGCGATGGGGGCGTACTCGGTGTGCGCGATCTTGGCGGGCTCGAGGTAGATGCCCTTGACCATGCGCACGTCGAGGACGCGACCCTCGGGCAGCGAGTCCAGCAGGCGCGCGATGTCGTCGTCGTTGCGGAAGAGCCGCGACTGCAGGACGATGCCGACGTTGTCGTGGTGCTGGACGAGCCGCTCGAAGACGCTCAGGGTCGCCTCGGTGGTGGTGTGGTCCTCCATCTCGACGCGCAGGAAGCGGCCGCGCTCGGCGCAGGCGGTGGCGAGCTTGGAGTACAGCTCGAAGGCGAGGTCCTCGGACGTGCGCAGGCCGAAGTGGGTCGGCTTGGCGGAGACGTAGGCGTCGAGACCGCTGGCGTGCAGGGCCTCGAGGGCGCCGAGGTACTCGGCGAGGGCGGCGCGGGCGCCGGCCTCGCCCTCGGCGTCCTCACCTAGGATGTCGAGCACGCCGCTGAAGCCCTCGTCGTTGAGCTCCTTCAAACGAGCCAAGGCCTCGGCGATCGTCTCGCCCGCGATGTAGCGCGCGGCGAAGCGGCGCATGACGGGCTTGGGCATCAGGCCGAGCAGGCCAACGACGGTGTTCGTGAGGAGCGCCATGGGGGCAGATTCTAGCTGCTCGGGAGGGGCCACGACACGCTGCTTGGTAGCCTCCGTGGCGTGAAGTCGAACGAAGTCGAACCAAGGGAGGGCGGTGCGGGCGCCCTGGACCCCGGGGTGCTGGTCGTCCTGTGCACCGCACCCGACGCCGAGGTGGCCCGCAGGATCGCCCGTGAGCTGGTCGGCGAAGGGCTCGCGGCCTGCGTCAACCTGGTGCCGGGCTTGACCTCGATCTACCGCTGGGAGGGCGCGGTCGAGGAGGCCACCGAGGTGCTCCTCTTGATCAAGCTCGAGGCCGGCGGCTACCCGGCCCTGGAGGCGCGGGTGCTCGAGCTGCACCCCTACGACACCCCGGAGCTGATCGCGCTGGCGGCGGCCCTGGTGGAGCCGCGCTACGCAGCCTGGCTGGGCGGGGCCTAGGGACCCGCGGTGAGGCTCTGCGCCAGGTCCTCGAAGGCGGGCCGCGCGGGGTCGGTGGGACGGCTGGTGGCGAGCCACGCGCGCACGATCGCAAGGGCCCGTGGCCGGTCGGCGATGCCTGGGTCGGGCCAGTTGGCCAGGAAGTGGGCCAGCTGGTATTCGGCGCTGGGGAAGTCGACCGGGATCGCGGCGGCGGCCTCGAGGGCGGCTAGGGCGGCAGCCGCTGCGGAGGTGCCCGCGGGCGTCTCGACCGGCAGCTCGGCGGCGGCCTCGATGCGCGTCACCGCGAGCCCGAGGGCGGCGGGCTTGTTGCCGGGCACCAGCTCCAGGGCGCGGGCATAGAGCTCGGCCCGCTCGGGGCGGGTCGCGGGGGTGGCCTCCAGCGCGCCGGCCATGTCGGAGTAGGCGTGGGACTCCAGGTGCCGCGGGTAGCTGCCTTCGAAGGGGACGAAGGAGGCGACCAGGAGCAGCAGGCCCGCGCCCAGGGCGAGGGGGCTCACCCGCCGGGCCAGGAGGCGGACCATGCCCAGGCCGCACAGGGGCAGCAGGGCCGGGAGGAGCGGCAGGCGGAAGCGCGAGTAGGTGAAGTAGAGCAGGGCGCTGGCCAGGCCGGCGGCGAGCCAGGCCTCGCACAGTCCGCGCGCGCCGGGGCGCTGGTCGTCGCGCCGGGACCAGCCCAGGGCGGCGAGCAGCAGCAGCGCGCCGAAGGGGATCGGCAGGAGCCACAAGCTCGGCGCGCGGTGGCGTGCCGCGGCCAGGTTGTACTGGATGCCGAGCTCGGTCGAGGAGAGGCTGTCGGCCAGCTTGAGGCCCCACAGGCGGAGGGCGGCGCCGGGCTCGTCGGCGAGCCAGCTGGCGCCGCGATCGAACCAGTAGCGCGAGGCCTCGCCGGGGGTCAGCGGACGGCCCTCGGCCTCGCACGCCAGGGCAAGGGACGTGCTGCGCTGGGTCTCGATCGAGCCCCACTCGGGGCCGGGCGCGTGGAAGGTGCCGTGGGCGCTCGGGTTGTTGCCGAAGTGGAAGTTGATGCCGCCGTTGGCGGTGATCGGGATCAGCTCGCCCTCGGCGGCGTGGTTGTGGGCCAGCGCGGGCAAGAGGGGCAGCAGGGCCGCGAGGCCGAAGAGGGCGGCGGCGGGCAGGCTGCGGGTGAGGGGCAGGCCCGAGCGCCGGCCGCGGACCAGGAGCCAGGCGGCCACAGCGGGCACGGCCAGCAGGGTGTTGGGGCGCACCAGGGCCAGGAGCCCGGTCACCAGGCCGGCGGCGGCCAGCCAGGCCAGGCGCGGACGGCGCTCGGGCGTGAGCGCGACGAAGCCGCGGGCCAGGAGCAAGAGCGCGGCTGTGGCCAGCAGGGTCGCGAGGCTGGCGCCGAGCAGGCGTCCCTCGAAGAAGATCACGGGGGCGAAGAGCGTCGCCAGGAGGCCGCTCCAGAGGGCGGCACTCCGGCGCTCGGCGGTGGCCTCGAGCAGGGCTTCGGTCAGGGCGACCACGAGCACGGTCGTGACCAGGCCGAGCAGGCCCTGGACCAGCAGCATGGCGCCGACCGAGCCGCCGACCAGGGCCAGGAGCCGGGGGTAGAGCGGCGGCATCCAGTAGGGCAGGCCGGGCCCTTCGCCGGCGAAGTCCGCGCCCCCGGCCAAGTCCGTGGCCCAGGCTTGGTAGTAGAGCGAGTCGGAGAGCAGCCCGGCCATGGTCGGGTCCGCGGACCACTGGTGCAGGCCGACGACGAGGCGCAGCAGGGCGGCGAGGCCGACGAGCCACCACAGGCGGCGGTCGCGGAGGAGAGGCGGGACGGGGCTCACGCTTGGATGGTAGCCCGATCGGGGGCCCTTTGCTGCGGCCGGGAGCCCGTCCGTTTCTTTCGTCCCCGGCCAAGCCGAGGGTCGGGCAGCCGCGCGCCTGCCGTTACGATGGCCCGGCCATGGAGTCCAACCGCACCCGCGCCCTCTACGCCGCCCTCCTCGCTGGCCTCGCCCTGCTCGCGGGCTGCGCCGAGAGCGAGCGCCCCGGCACGCCGCCCAAGCACGTGCTGCTCGTGACCGTCGACACCCTGCGCGCCGACCACCTGTCCGCGTACCTGTACGACCGACCGACCAGCTACATCCCGGCCAGCGAGCAGGAGCGCCTGCGCGGGGCGGACCTCTCGATCGACACCCTCGCCAAGGAAGGCGTCCTGTTCCGCAACGCCTTCGCGCCGCGCGGCATGACCTCGCCGTCGGTGGCCAGCCTGATGACCGGGCTGACGCCGCTCGAGCACGGGCTCCTGAACAACGGTCAGGTGCTCGACGTGGAGCACGGGACCCTGGCCGAGAGCTTCCAGGCGGCCGGCTTCGACACGGCCGGGTTCACCTCGAACGCCCTCTTGGTCGAGGCCTCGGGCCTGTCCCAGGGTTTCGACACCTTTGCCTGCTACACCGAGGGCGACAAGGACCTCGAGGTGGTCAAGGGCGCGATGGCCTGGCTCAATGCGCGCGACCTCGAGGCGGGGCCGCCGACCTTCCTGTGGCTGCACTTCATGGGGCCGCACCTGCCCTACGACCCGCTGCCGATGCCCAGCGCGGACGGGACGCTGGACTTCGCCTCGCGCTTCTCGGATCCCGACTACGAGGGCACGGCCGACGGCAGCCGCGAGTTCCTCGACCGCGTGTACCGTGACTCAGAGCCCCTCTCGGGCCTCGACGTCAACGAGGTCGTCTCGAAGTACGACGGCGAGATCGCGCGCATCAACTACATCCTGCGCACCTTCCTGCAGCTCTACGGCGGCGCCTACGAGGACCCGCCCCAGCGCCGGCTCGACGACACGGTCTTCGTCTTCGCGTCGGACCACGGCGAGGAGCTCTACGAGCGCTACGGCTACTGGGCCCACAGCAAGTCGGTCTACTCCTCGGTGCTGCACGTGCCGCTCTTCATCCGGCATCCCGGAAGCCTGACCGGCCGGCGCGTGCTCGACGAGCACGTGACCCTCGAGGACGTCATGCCGACCCTGCTGGAGTGGTTCGACCTCGCGCCGCCGCGGGACCTCTATGGGCGCAGCCTCTTGCCGCTGGTCGACAGCTACGACGAGTTCCCCTTCGAGTCGCGCCCGGCCTTCGGCATGTGGCGCGACCAGGTCTTCACCCTGCGCGTGCCCAAGTCCGAGCTGGAGAGCAGCGCCGACGGCCACGGGGACTGGCGCTTGATCGTCAACCCCGAAGAGGTCGTGCCCGACGACAAGCCCGAGGGTCCCTACTTCCTGCCCAAGCTGGCGCTGTATGACCTGCACAGCGATCCGAAGGAGCGCGTCGACGTGGGGCCGGGGCACCCCGAGGTGGTCGAGGAGCTGCGCGCGCTGCTCACCGACTGGCTCGGCGAGCGCCAGCGCTTCGGGCGCACGGCGGTCTCCGAGGAACTGCTCGAGCGCATGGACAGCATCGGCTACGGGACCGTGGGGGAGTAGCGCAGGATGGCGGGCTCCGCGGTAGCTAGGGTCCTTGGCGTGGGCGTGGTCGCGCGCCTCGCGACGACCCTGTGCACCGTCGGCTTCCTGGTCGAGGTGCTCGACCTCGAGCTCTTGCGCCCGGTGCTCGGGCCGCTGCTGCTCGGGCTGGCTGGGCTGGCGCTCCTCTGCCGACTCGCCCCGCGCGAGCCCGACATGCTCAAGCTGCTGCTGTTCAGCGTGGCCCTGTCGCCGATGCTGGCGCTGGGCGTGTGGCTGCTCTTGCGGCTGGTCGCTCCCGAGGGCGTGGCGCTGTCGGGGACCTACGTGCTGCTCCTGGCGATGCAGGTCGGGAGCGGGCGCGGCGAGGGTGACGGCTCGGTCGAGACGGCGGGCGTGGGGGACGGGGCCGCGCGCCCGCTGGGGCTCGGGCCGGGTGGAGCTCGTCGCGTCGGTCCCGGCACGTGGCTCTTGGCCTGCGCGCCGCTGCTGCTGCTCTTCGGTGGAGCTTCGATCTCCTGGCCAGGCGTCGTCAGCGCGCGCTCGCCCGAGGTGATCTTGGTGCTCGCGACCCTCGCGCTGCTGCCGCTGCTCTTGGCCAAACGGGTCGTCGGCGCGCCCCCGGAAGGTGCCGCACCCGGCGCTGGTCGCGCGGCCTTCGCCGCCCTGACCTTGGCCGTCTGCTGCGCGCTCGTCGTCGGCCTGGCGCTCTTCGCCGGCCCCGCGATCCGCGCCAGCTTCCACGGACTCCTGCACTCGTCGATCACGGAGGAGGTCGCGCGCAGCGTGCCGCCCGAGAACCCCTGGCTGGCCGGCCGTCCGCTGCCCTACTACTGGGCCTGGCACGGGCTCGGCGCCCTGGTCGGCGGCGCCCTCGGCCTGGCACCGACCCTGGCCCTGGCCCTGCTCAACGTCTGGGCGGCCTTCCTGGTGCCCCTAGCGCTCTACTTCCTGGCCGCGCCGCTCTTGCGCGAGCCCAAGCGTGACCTGGCCGCGGTGCTGCTCGGCCTGTTCGGGCTCAACGTGCTGGGCGGCTGGCTGCTGCTCTCGTCGCGGCCCGAGCTCGTCCCCCCCGACGGGCCCCTCGCCCTGCTCGAGCAGCTGCGCGCGCTGGTGTCCACGTCGGCGACCGAGCTCGGCGCCGTCGATGCCTGGGACGCGCGCCTCGCTTGGGGCCCGTCGAAGTTCGGCAACCTCTCCAGCTACCCGGTGTCCTTGGCGCTGCTCTTGTGCGGCTGGCTAGCCTCGGGCCACGCCCTTCGCGGCCGGTGGGGCAGGCGCACCGACGCGTCCGGGCGCACCTGGGCGATCCTCGCGGCGCTGACCCTCGGCGCGAGCCTGGTGATGAACCCGCTGGTTGGCGCGGCCGGCTTCGCGGCGACGGGGCTCGTCGCCCTGCTGCGTGGGCGCCTGCTGCTGCTTGGCGCCCTGGCGATCGCGGCGATCCCCGGCGCGCTCGAGGTGCTCGCCGCCGCCTCGCACCGCACGGGCGCCAGCTTCGAGCTGCGCTTCGACGGCGGCGCGATCTGGAGCAGCCTCCTGCCCGTGCTGCCGCTGCTCGTCTGCGCCCTGCCGCTCTTCTGGCGCCGGCCATGGACGAGCACGAGCGCTGATGTGAGCGCCGGCAGCAACGCCAACGCCCAAGCGAGCGCCGACGCTGGAGCCGAGGTCGGAGGGTGCGTGGACCCGAGCCGGCTCGCGGGCGACCAAGGCCCCGACCCCGCCGCCGAGGGACCGCGCTCCTTCTTCCTGCTGCTGATCGTCGCCGCCGCCCTCTCGCTGGTCGTCGCGGCCTTCGTCGTGTTCCCCGAGGACAACCAGTACAAGTTCGTGCGCCTCGCCGCCTTCCCGCTCGCGATCCTCGCCGCCGGCGGCCTCGGCGTGCTCTTCGCCGCGCGGGACCTCACCGCGCGCGGCTTCGCCTTCGCCGCTGCGCTGTTCCTGGTCGTCGGCGCCACCACGTCGACCTGGTGGGGCGGCCGCGCTTATGCTGCATGGAGTCAGGTCGAGGTCCCGCTGGTCGAGGCCGACGGCGTGCTGCTGCCGGGCGGCGACGGCGACCTCGCCGCGGGGTTCGCTGAGCTGCGCCGGGCGCTCGGGCGCATGCCGGCCGGCACACGGCCGGTGCTGCTCGTTGGTCTGGGCGAGCGCGGCAGCCGCTCCCTCATGGACCTCGAGCAGCCCATCTCGATCGACGACGCGACCTTCGAGACCTGGACCTACGACGGGCATCGCTTCCGGGGCGCGCACAACCTCCAGGGCCATGAGGCCGCGGCCTTCTCGGGCATGTCGCTGTTCACCGACGAGCGGAGCTACCTGGTCGACGCTGATCCGGCATGGAAGGAGCGCATGCAGGCGCTGGAGCAGCTCGCGGTTGGTCAAGGTCCTTCCGCACTCCTGGCGCGCCGCCTCGAGCAGCTCGAGCGTCCCGCCTTCGTGCTCCATGAAGGCCAGCTGGGGAGTGGTTGGCTGCCAAGCGAGCTGTCGCACCTGATCCCGACCTCCTTCGATAACTCGATCCTGCCGGATCCCGGCGCGACCTTCGACTCTCTAGGTTTCGAGGTGCTCTGGCAGCGGGGGGACGTCACCATCTACGCCGACGGGCGCGCGCGAGCTGCGCTCGAAGAGATGCCCTAGACCATGGCCACGCCCGCCCACTCCAAGCACCTCGGTGTCCGCCGCTTCGCGCGCATCCGGCGTGGCGAGCGGCTCGTGGCGCGCGCGCTGTTCTGCTTCCTCGCTGCGGTCTACCTGCTCGCCGCCACCGGGCTGCCGGACCACAACGACTCGGAGACCGAGTACCAGACCACGAGCGCCCTCGGCCGCGGCCAGGGCTTCGCCCTCGGAGGGACGCCCGAGTCCGACGCCCTCGTCGCGTACCGCTTCGCGCAACCCGACAGCCCCCTGATCCCGGCCAAGGTCGGCCGCGACGGGTCCAGCGTCTACTCGTGGTTCGGCACCGGCCAGGCCCTCTCCGCGGTGCCGCTCTACTGGGTGGGCAAGGGCCTCGGCGCGCTCTTCCCCGGGGTCGAGCAGCGCTTCGCCGAGCGCACGACCATGGGCATCCACCGCTCGGAGTACTACGCGCACCTGCTGGTCGGCATGCGCAACCCGCTGCTCGGGGCGGTGACCGCCTGGCTGGTGGTCCTGTGCGCCCTGCGGCTCGGCCTCACGCGGCGCTTCGCCTTCCTGGCCGGCCTGACCTATGGCCTGTGCACCTTCGCCCTGCCGCAAGCGCGCTCGACCCTTAGCGACGTCCAGGCCACCACCTGCCTGTTCGGCGCCTTCTACCTGATCTTGACCGCGCGCGAGTTCCTCGAGCGCGCGCGGCGCCCCGCGAAGAAGCACCTGATCGTCGCGGGCTTGCTGCTGGCGATGGCCTTCCTCACCCGGGTCGTCACCGCGCCGGCGATCGCGGTGCTGGCGCTCGCGATGGTCGGCGTCCTGGTGCGCGGTCACCGCCTGTCACCGATCCACGGCGAGAGCCCGCCGCGCAAGGTGCTGCTGCGTGACCTGGCCGCCTTCTGCCTACCGGCCCTGGGGGGCGTGCTCTTGTTCCTGGGCTTCAACTACCTGCGCTTCGGCGAGGCGCTCGAGACGGGCTACGGCGACGTCGTCGGCGCCGACAGCTTCTTCGCCTTCAGCCCGTGGGTCGGCCTCTTGCTGCTGTGCTTCGCGCCGGGCAAGGGCCTGGTCTTCTTGGCGCCGGGCCTGTTGATCGCGCCCCTCGGCTGGCCCTGGTCCGAGGGCGGCGCCGGGCGCTTCTTCTGCTGGACGACCCTCGCCGTCAGCGTCGCGGTCTTCGCCCCGGTGGTCGCGACCGAGACCTGGCACGGCGCCTGGACCTTCGGGCCGCGCTACCTGCTACCGGCCCTGCCCTTCCTCTGGCTCGGGGTGGCGATCGCCTTCGAGCGGCTCCAGGGCCGGGCGCGGCTCGGCGCGGCCGCCTTGATGCTGGTCGGGGCCGTCGTCGCCCTCGGCGGCACCCTGACCGACCACATGACCCACCAGGACCTGGCGGTGCAGGCTGCGCGGCTGGACTGGCCGGACCAGCCGGGCGGGGACGACGCGCGCTTCCAGAACATCCAGACCGACCTGCGCTACGCCGCGCCCTGGGCCCACTGGCGGATCCTGCGCCACCGTGTGGCGGGTCTCGGTGAGCAGTTCTCCTCGGCCGACCTCTTCTACACCGAGGCCGACGCCGTCTTGACCCCGGGTCCGGACCAGCACAAGGGCTTCACGCACCTCGCCTGGGTCGACCACGCCCGGCTGGGGGGCTCGTCCTGGCCGATCCTGTTCGTGGTGGCCGGATTCCTGGCGCTCGGAGCGAGGCTCCTGGCCTCGGCCCGGATTCACTGATCCAGGCGCGGACCGGAACTGCCGATAGACACGGCAGACCATGCGCGCTCGAACCACCAGCCTCCTGATCCCGGCCCTGGCCCTTGGGCTCTTGTTCCTGGCCCTTGCCCAGGACCGCGAGGCCCAGGCCTTCGAGGACCCGGTCTCGGCTACGCGCGCGGGCCTGATCGAGCAGCTCGAGCTCGGCGCCAGCGGCAACCTGCGGCTCGAGGCCTTCCGGATGGTCCCGCGCGGCCGCCGCTGGCTGGCCGAGCGCGAGGACGTCGGCATGGCACGGCTGGTCTTCGGGCGCGTCGATGGCGTGCCGCAGCTCGAGCTCGACCAGACCTGGATCGAAGATGGGACGCGCCTGCGGCGGGTCCTGCGCGGCCTGGACGTGCCGGGCGTCTGGTCCTTCGTGTACCGCGAGTGGCGTGCCACGGGCGAGGGCCGCATCGGCGGCCGGGGCCTGGTGCTGGACGCCGCGGCAGACGGGCAGCTCTCCATGCGGGAGTGGGCCGGTGGGCCGATCCGCAGCGTCGAGCTGTTGGCCGAGGGGCGCCGTGGCCGCGCGAGCACCGTGCTCGCCTGGCTGGAGGGCAGCCGCAAGCGGCGCGGGCCTTTGGCGCGCAGCGAGCTCCTGTTCGACTCGGTCGAGGGTGTCCTGGACCAGGCCTTGGTGCTCGAGACGCCGCTCGGCCTCGGGTTCTTGAGCGGCGTGCGCCTCCTCGACGTGCTGCGCGTCGAGGACGATGGGGAGGGCCGGCTGAGGACGTCGACCCGGCCAGCGCGCTACCTGCTGATGGGGAGCGAGCTGTTGGGCTTCGTGGAAGGGGACTTCGAGGCCGTGCGCGACCTCGCTCCGGCGCTCTTGGCATCGCGCTAGCGGTCTGCTCGGATCGTGTAAGCCTTGGGCCACCATCGAGTTGGCAGTAGGCAACAGTCGCCCTCGGCGGTGAGGATCGACTAACCTGTTCGCTCCAGGTCTTCGCACTCCAGTCCTCATCCAGCGATTCGGCCACGCCCGGTTGGGCAGCGCCTCCGCCACCATGTCTCGGCACGTTCTCCCCCTCCTCCGCCCCTCTACGATCCTGTGGACCGGGTGCGCCCTGCTCACCGCGCTGGCGTCCTGCCACACTCCGGCCGAACACGCCGCGGCTGCGGATGACGAGGTCTATGCCATCGTCGCCGAGCGCCGCGCCGAGCTCGCGGCTACCGGCGAGTTCCGCATCGCGGCGCCCGAGGACAGCCTGCGCTCGCGGGTGCTCGCCGGCGAGCTGCCGCCCGAGCTCAAGGCCCTGACCCTGGCCGACTGCCAGCAGATCGCGGCCGAGAACTCGCGCAGCTTCCAGAGCCGCCGCGAGAGCCTCTACCTGGCCGCCCTCGACCTGACCCTGCAGCGCTACGCCTTCGGCCTGAGCATCGGCGCGGGCGCCAGCGCCGGCATCAGCGGCGACGAGAACGAGGCCACCTCCTACGACGCCGACGGCGTGCTGAGCCTCCAGAAGGTGCTCGGCGGTGGGGCGTCGGTCGTGCTCGACATCGGCGCGAGCTTCTTCGAGAGCCTGGCCAGCGGCTCGCCCAGTGAGCTGTTCGCGGACCTGGGCCTGACCGTGACGCGCCCGCTGCTCGGTGCGGCCTCGGAGGAGGCCATCTTCGAGCCCCTGACCAACGCCGAGCGCCGGGTGGTCGACGAGGCGCGGCGCTACGAGCGCTTTCGCCGGACCTTCGCGGTCGACGTCTACTCGCGCTACTGGCGCATCCTGCAGGAGACGCAGGTCACCAAGAACGAGGTCACCAACTTCGCCAACCTGCAGCTGCTGGCCGCCCGCAACCGGGCGCTCGGCGATGCCGGCCGCCTCGCGGACATCCAGGTCGGTGAGTCGAACCAGGACGAGCTGCGCGCCAGCAGCCGGGTGATCGACGCCAAGGGCCGCCTCGAGAGCCTCTACGACGACTTCAAGTTCTTCCTCGGCCTGCCGATCGGGGTCGAGATCGTGCTGGACCAGACCGACTTCGCGCGCGCGACCGAGACCGGCCTCGATGGCCTCGAGCACATGGACCTGGGCCTGGAGCCGGCGATCGAGCTGGCCCTCGCCCAGCGCATGGACCTGGCCACGGCCCGGGACGAGCTGCTCGACGCCGAGCGCAGCCTGCGCATCGCCGAGGAACGCCTGGGCTCGCGGCTGGACCTGACGGTCACGGCCGGCGCGGCCACCCAGATCAAGCCCGGGGTCGACTTCGACAACGGCTCGATGCCTTGGTCGCTCGGCCTGGACTACGACTCGCCCCTCGACCGCTTCAGCGAGCGCAACTCGTACCGCTCGGCGCAGATCTCGCTCGAGGCGCGCCGCCGCGACCTGGAAGAGGCCGAGGACCAGCTGCGCATCGACGTGCGCGAGAACCTGCGGCGCCTGCGCGAAGCCGAGCAGAACTACGCGATCCAGCTGAACTCGGTCACGAGCGCCGAGCGCCGGGTCGAGAGCGCCGAGCTGAACCTCGAGGCCGGTCGCGCCGAGACGCGCTTCCTGCTGGACGCGCGCAGCGACCTCTTGGACTCGCTCAACAGCAGCGTTGGCGCCCTGGTGAATTACAACCTCGCCCGCCTGGACCTGTACCTGGACATGGAGCTGCTCGAGGTCGACGAGAGCGGCCTAAGCTTCGGCGACCTGCCTACGAACGTTAAGACGACGGAGAACCTCTGATGGGTTGGAAATCTTGGACCGCGCTCCTGGCGCTGATCGTAGTGGGTGGCCTGGCCTGGTCGGGCGCCCTGGACGTTGGCAAGGAAGAGCAGCGGCTGACCGTGGCGGGCGATGTCCGCAAGGGGCGGCTGGAGATCACGGTCGTCGAGCGCGGCAACCTGAAGGCGGCCAACAGCACCGAGCTCGAGAGCGAGGTCGAGGGCAACTCGACGATCCTCTACCTGGTCGAGGAGGGCACCATCGTCATGGCCGGCGACCTGGTCTGTGAGCTCGACGCGACGTCGATGGTCGAGAAGCGCGTCAGCCAGGAGATCTCGGTGCAGAACGCCGAGGCCTCGTGGATCAAGGCGACCCAGAACCTCGAGATCCAGAAGAGCAAGAACGAGTCCGACCGTGCCTCGGCGGCGCGCACCAAGGCCTTCGCCGAGCTCGACAAGAAGAAGTACGAGCTGGGGGACTGGCTGACCGAAGAGCAGGCCGCAGCGGACACCATCCTGCTCGCCGAGGTCGAGCTCAAGCGCGCGGAGGACACCCTCTTCCACTCCGAGGGGTTGTTCAAGAAGGGCTTCTTGACCCGCACCGAATTCGAAGGCGACGAGCTCGCCAAGAAGCGCCGCGAGATCGACCTCGAGCAGGCCAAGCGCGCCCAGCACGTGCTGGCGACCTACGACCACCCGCGCAGGATGGAGGAGCTCGATGCCGACATCGTCGAGGCTGCCCGTGAGGTCGAGCGTGTCGAGCTCGAGGCCACAGCGAGGCTCGTCGACTACGAAGCCGAGGTTCGCTCTTCGAAGTCGCGCCTCGACCTCGAGAACGAGAAGCTCACCCGCCTCGACGACCAGATCGAGAAGGCGCGCATCTACGCTCCCGTTGGCGGCATGGTCGTCCACGCGCAGCCCGAGGGCGGGCGCTGGAGCCAGGGCGAGCCGCTGCGCGAGGGTTCGAGCGTGCGCGAGCGCCAGGACCTGATCACGATCCCCTCCAGCGAGGGCATGGTCGCCGACGTCAGCCTGCACGAGTCCGTGCTGGAGAAGGTCCAGGTCGGCATGGCCTGCACCATCACGGTCGACGCCCTGCCGGGCGTCGAGCTGCCTGCCGAGGTGCGCTTCAAGGCCGTGCTGCCCGACAAGAACTCGTGGATGGCGAACCCGAACCAGCGCCTGTACCGCACCGAGGTGGCCGTGCTCGGGTCGGACCCGCGCATGCGACCGGGCATGTCGTGCTCGATCCAGATCCACGTCGAGACGATCGAGGACGCCATCCACGTCCCGATCCAGGCCATCTTCCGCGACGGTGCCGACTCGGTCGTCTTCGTGCTCGGCGACGGCGGCAGCGTCGAGCGCCGGGTCGTCGAGGTCGGCAGCTTCAACCACCTCTGGGCCGAGATCAAGAGCGGCGCGAACCCCGGTGAGCGAGTCGCCATGAGCCTGCCCGAGGGCTTCAGCCTCGACCAGGGTTCGACCGAGGAGTCGAGCCAAGATGCCCCCCAGATGCCCCCGGGCATGATGGGTGAGGAGGGCGCCGACATGCCGGCGAGCGCTTCCGGCGGCGGCGAGTCCGCCGGCTCCGGTGGCGGCGCGCCCAGCGGTGCGCGCCAGGGCGGCGGCAAGTCCGGTGGTGGCAAGCCCGGCGGCGGCAAGTCTGCGGGCGCTGGCGGCGGTGGAAACACCCATGACGGCTGAGCCCTCACCCAACGTCGTCGAGCTGCGGGGGGTGCGCCGCACCTACCGCATGGGCTCGGAGATCGTGAACGCCATCGATGGTGTGGACCTCGTGTTCCGCCGCGGTGAGTATTGGTCGATCATGGGGCCCTCGGGCAGCGGCAAGTCGACCATGCTGAACCTGCTCGGCTGCCTCGATCGTCCCTCCGAAGGCACGTATCTGCTGGGCGGTGAGGACACGAGCCTGCTCGATGACGACGCCCTCTCGGAGCTGCGCAGCCGGCGCCTGGGCTTCATCTTCCAGTCCTACAACCTGATCCCGCAGCTCGACGTCTTGGACAACATCCTCGTGCCGGTGCTCTACCAGAGCTCACCTCCCGCTGATGCCGAGGAGCGTGCGCGGCACCTAGCTGGTCGCGTGGGTCTCGGCGACCGCATCTCCCACCGGCCGCGCGAGCTGTCCGGCGGACAGATGCAGCGGGTTGCGATCGCCCGCGCGCTGGTCAACGACCCCGACCTGATCCTGGCCGACGAGGCCACCGGAAACCTGGACAGCCAGACCTCGATCGAGATCCTGGACCTGTTCGACGAGCTGCACGCCGAGGGCAAGACCTTGATCTTCGTGACCCACGAGCCGCACGTGGCCGCACGTGCCGAGCGCATCCTGGAGATGGGCGACGGCAAGGTGCAGCGCATCACCGAGCAGGCCGACTTCCACGGGGTGCGACCGTGAGGCAGGGTGGCTTCATCGCCTCGGTGCGCCTCGGGGTCAGCAGCCTGCTGCTGCACAAGCTGCGCAGCGGCCTGACGACGCTCGGCGTGCTGTTCGGCACCAGCAGCGTGATCGCCATGCTGGCCATCGGCGAGGGCGCGAGCGCCGAAGCCCAGGAGCAGATCAAGCGGCTGGGTAGCCAGAACGTGATCCTGCGCTCGGTCAAGCCGCCGGAGCCGCCCAACGTCGGCAACCAGCGCCAGCGGGTCCTGTCCTATGGACTGACCCGCGAGGACCAGGAGCGCGTCGAGAGGTCCTTCCCCGCGATCGGGAGCGTCGTGCCCTCGCGCATGGTGGCCAAGGAGGTTCGCTTCCTGGACCGCTCGATCTCGGCGCCGCGCATCGTCGCGACCACGCCGAACTGGCTCAAGGTCACCGGCCGGACCGTGGCCGAGGGGCGCTTCCTGACCGACACGGACATGGCCGGCTCGCGCAACGTCTGCGTGATCGGCACCGAGGTCGCGCGGGCCCTGTTCTTCTTCACGAACCCGATCGGCGAGCTGATCAAGATCGACGGCGACTACTTCGAGGTCGTCGGCACGATCCACCCGCGGCTGCGTTTCGAGAGCGATGCTCCCGGCGCCGGTGAGGAGACGACCCAGGAGCTCTTCATCCCGATGACGACCTCGGCGGCCTTCTTCGGCGACCTGAACGTGCGCATGCGCGCGGGCTCGATGGACATGGAGGAGGTCGAGCTGCACGAGCTCCTGCTGGGGGTTGGCCACGTGGACGACGTGGTCGGCGTCGCGGACGCGTCGCGGGCCATGCTCGAGAAGTTCCACCAAGAGGACGACTACGAGGTCGTGGTGCCGCTCGAGCTCTTGGCCCAGGCCGAGGAAACCAAGCGCATCTTCAACATCGTGCTCGGCTCGATCGCGGGCATCAGCCTGCTCG
>JARGPD010000109.1:8112-16388 GCA_029212845.1 Planctomycetota bacterium | reverse complement strand
TGGCGGGATGAGGGGGGCTTCGGGGTTGAGGGGCTTGGGAGTGGAGAGGGCGGCGAGCGCCCTCGAGGGATCGCCGCACCCCCTGGCGCAGTTCCACGGGCGGGCCGGGTGACTAGGGGCGGACCCCTCGCTGCGGGTGGGACGAAGTTGAAGGTGAGGCAGCATGGGGCGAAGTTGACGGCGAGACAGCGGATGGGCCGCAGTTCG
The DNA here is from genome assembly GCA_029212845.1 of Planctomycetota bacterium. GTDB lineage: Bacteria > Planctomycetota > UBA1135 > UBA1135 > JARGPD01. Next base: position 16,181 of record JARGPD010000109.1, on the reverse strand, counting down.
GCGGGTCTACGAAACGCGCCAACGGTACCGCATCAAAACGGCGCGTCCTCGTCGGCCACAGGACGCGTCGGCGGGTCGAGCGCGTTGGGTGGCCGACAAGGACGCGCCGTGTTGATGCGGTACCGTTGGCGCGTTCCCCCGGCGGCCCGTTGGGCGGCTGGGGGATGAGGGGGTGGGGTTTGGGGGCTTGTTGGGCGGCTCGTGCTGGGGGGCTGGCGGGATGAGGGGGGCTTCGGGGTTGAGGGGCTTGGGAGTGGAGAGGGCGGCGGGCGCCCTCGAGAGATCGCCGCACCCCCTGGCGCAATTCCACGGGCGGGCCGGGTGACTTGGCGCGTTCCCCCGGCGATCCGCTGGGCGATCCGTTGGGCGGTTGGTGGATTTGGGGGTGGGTTGGGGGCTCGTTCCACTTATGGGGGAGCGGTACTCGGCGGGGCTCTGGCCGGGGAGCGGGTGCGACTGGCTGGATGGGATTCGTGCCTGTCGGGGGGGCGAGGGGGTCTGGCGGGGGTGTGGCCGACGCTCATGGGTCCTCATTGACCCTTTTTTTGACTTCCATGGTTATCTCTTTTGGGTGTTCAGGTCGGTGGGGGGCTCAGGGCATCCGGCGGGTCTGGGGGACTTGGTTGGGGCCGTGACCGAGGGGGGCCTTGTTCCCGAGTGAGGGATTGCGTCTGGGGTGGTGGGGCTCGCTGGTGGAGCTGCGTGGGGGGTCGGCGTTGCTCGAGGGGGGGGGCTCACAGAACCGCAACACTGCAAGGGACCGCCCTCCCCAAGCCCTCTTTTCCCCGCCCTACGCCCCCAGGAGCCCGCCCGGGGCACCGCCGAGCCCTCACTCGCCTCCAATTGCGAGCAACCAGCCCTCCTCGCCAGGGCCGAGGGCGAGCGGCCGCAGGCAATTCTATGGATCCATGGACCCAAAACGCGAAGTGTGGGGTCTTCTAGAGGAGCCCCGCTCTCGCTTCACCCTCTTGGAATAGACATGCTCAGACTCACCTCTCTGGCTCGCTCTGCGGCCTTCACCACGGCCGTGGCCATCTGCACGGGCGCCCTCACGGCCTCGGCGTCGGACCTCAAGCTCGACGGCCAGGTCAACCTGTCCAAGGCGATCGGCACCACGCTGCAGGTCGACCTGACCGGCAATCCCGGCCTCGCGGCGATGATCGTCGTCGACAACAACGCTGGACCGATCACCGTGCTCGGCGAGTCGATCCCGATCGGCCTGTCCGGCGCGAGCTTCTTCCTGCCCTCCGGCACGACCGATGGCGGAGGCCTCTACAGCGTGAGCGCGGGCGTCCCCGCACTCCCGGGCCTGGTCGGCACGACCTGGTACGTGCTCGGCGCGGTGCTCGACTCCGCGGACCCCAACGGCTACGACTTCAGCAACGGCGCCAGCGTGACCTTCACGCTCTCGACGCCGAACTTCGCCCAGACCGAGCTGGCCGGCAACTCGCTGGCCCAGCGTCCGTTCTTCGAGTGGATCCGCGCCGTGAACGAAGGCTCGACCGTTGAGGTCGCCATCGACGCGATCGACCACCCGACCCTCGTCGGCCAGTCGGTCGACCTGTACGTCGTCCCGTCCAAGACGGCGGCCGAGTGGGACGCCAGCGGCTCGCTCTTCGACGTCAGCTCCGGCGGCGCCGAGACCGTCACGATCAGTGGCGGCGGCATCGCGCTCAACACCTACATCGTCGACACCGGCACCCTGAACGGCACCCTCGGGGCCGAGCTCGGCGTGGGCTATGACGTCGTGGTCGATGTCGACCAGGACGGGACGCTCTCGCCCGGTGACCTGATCGACGGCTACGGCGACCAGTCGGGCTTCTACGCGGTCCACGACCTGGTCCAGCCGGGTCCCTACGCCGTGACCGAATCGATCTACACGGGCGGCGCCTGGAAGGACCAGGACACCTACTACCCGACCAACATCGCGAGCCTCGGCAAGCTGCCGCTGATCGTGATCAGCCACGGCAACGGCCACAACTACCAGTGGTACGACCACCTCGGCTACCACCTGGCCAGCTACGGCTACGTGGTGATGAGCCACTCGAACAACACCGGCCCCGGCATCGAGACCGCGTCCCAGACGACCCTGGACAACACCGACGGCTTCCTCGGCGGCCTCGGCGGTCTGCTCGGTGGTGTGCTCGACGGCCACGTCGACGCGGACAACATCATCTGGTTCGGCCACAGCCGCGGTGGTGAGGGCGTCGCCCGTGCGTACGACAAGATCGTCGACGGCACCTACGTCCCCGCCAACTTCAGCCTGTCCGACATCAAGCTGGTCTCGAGCATCGCTCCGACCGACTTCCTCGGAACGAACTCGGCGACCTCGCACGGTGCCAACTACCACCTGTGGGTCGGCCAGGCCGACTCGGACGTGTCCGGCTGCACCAGCAGCAACGTGACCCAGTCCTTCCACCTGCTGGACCGCGCGCTGAACCAGAGCCAGTCGATCTCGCTGCAAGGCGTCGGCCACACCTGGTTCCACGACAACGGCGGCTTCTCCTGGGCCTCGGGTCCGTGCCTCCTGAACGAGGCCAAGACGCACCTGATCATGAAGGGCTACATCCTGCCCCTCGTGAAGTACCACCTCGAGGGCAACTACGCCGCCAAGGACTACCTGACTCGTCAGTACGAGTCGTTCCACCCGATCAGCGCCCCGGTCTCTGATCCCTGCGTCGTCGTCGACCTCCAGTTCAAGGAGGCCAACGAGTCCGGCAAGTACGTCATCGACGACTTCCAGACCAGCGCCCTGACCACCGTGGCCAGCTCCGGCGCCGCCGTCAGCTTCACGGTCCAGTCGGTCAACGAGGGTCGCATGGACGACAACAACTCGAACCTGACCCACAACACGGGTGACATCTTCAACGGCTTCACCCAGTCCAACGCGACCGACTTCAGCCGCGGCCTGGTCTTCTCCTTCGACGGTGTCGGCGATCGCCACCTGACCTACGACATCCCCGCCATCGACGGCGACTGGACGAGCTTCGAGAAGCTGGCCTTCCGCGCCTGCCAGGGCACGCGCCACCCGCTGACCACCGCGAGCCTCGGCGACACGACCTTCGAGGTCGAGCTGGTCGACGGCAGCGGCAACAGCAGCGTGATCTCGATCGGCGCCTACGGCGGCGGCATCGAAGAGCCCTACCAGCGCACTGGCTGCGGTAGCGGCACCGGCTGGTCCAACGAGTTCGAGACGATCCGCCTCGACCTCGAAGGCTTCACCGTTGACGATGCGGCCTTCGATCTGTCCGACGTGGACAAGCTGATCTTCCGCTTCGGTCCGAGCCACGGCACCCCGACGGGTCGCCTCGGCATGGACGACATCGAGCTCACCAAGTAATCGACCACAGGAATACCCGAACCATGAACACTAAGAATCTCATCGGAGCGGTCGCCTTGGTCACCGCGGCGTCCATCACCACTGTCATCGCCATGAACCAGGGCGAAACCGGCGCCCCCCCGGCGGTGCCGGAGAACCCCGCGGTCGAGCTGCCGATCGAGCTGGTCTTTGCCCAGCCGTTCACCCTCGAAGAAGCGGCGACTCACTACTGGCGTGCCGAGCAGCCGAGCTACACGAGCGGCCTGCTCGTCGTGCTGGAGGCTGGGCCCGAGTGGCTCAACCCGCGCCAGACGGCCGAGCCCGTGATCTTCGTCGGGGACCAGACCCTCGACCGGATCAACAACGGCTACCCGTCCGGTCAGCTGGTCGGCATCGTGCCAGGCATGACCCTCGACGAGCTCAGCGAGGCGCCGATCTACTTCGGTCAGCCCGAGCTTCCCGAGCGCGTCGACGCGGCCTACGCGACCGCCGAGCTGCGCGCCGCGATCGGCGGCGGCCTCGTCGGCCCCGGCGAGGAGCGCGTCTCCCTCGTTGCCGTCGATGGCACCGCTGCCCTCGACTACTCGGACCTCATGTACCAGGCCTCGTTCCTGGTCGAGAAGTACTCGCCGACCGAGGAGGACCTGATCAGCGGGTTCCGCGTCGAGCGGGTCGAGTTCAAGTAACCGGCAGGCCGTCGCCCCCTGAGCGTCGGCTCCGCCAAACTCCGGGCGCGAGCTCGGTGACGATCCTGGCCCGCGCGCGGCTCCGGCTGGGCGCGGGCCTGTTCACTGCCTGCCTTTCAGCTACCGATCCTCCCACCGCCCGACATGCGCAAGCTCCTCTCCCAGATCGTCCCCACTGCTGTCGCCACCGCGCTCGTCGTGGCGCTCCCCGCCGCGGCTTCGGACCTCAAGCTCGACGGGCAGGTGAACGTGACCAAGGCGATCGGCACTAGCCTCCAGCTCGACCTGACCGGCAACCCCGGCCTGCCCGCGCTGCTTGCGGTCGACAGCTCCGCCGGTCCGATCAGCGTCCTGGGCGAGTCGATCCCGCTCGGCCTCAGCCCGGCGAGCTTCTTCCTGCCCGGTGGTGGGACCGACGGCGCAGGGCTCTACACGACGAGCGTTGGCATCCCTGTGATCCCGGGCATCGTCGGTCTGACCTGGTACGTCGCGGGCGTCGTTCTAGACCCGCTCGACCCCAACGGCCTAGACGTCAGCAACGGTACCAGCGTGACGTTCGCGGCTGTCGGTCCCGGCTTCGAAGTGCTCGAGCTGGCCGGCAACGCGCTGGCCCAGCGGCCCTACTTCGAGTTCGTGCGGGCGATCAACATGGGCTCGAGCGTCGAGGTCGCGATCGACCCGCTGGACCACCCGAGCCTGGTTGGCCAGACGGCCGACCTGTTCGTCGTCGACTCCAAGGATGCCGCTGGCTGGGACGCGAACCCGGTGCTCTCTGATGTCAGCTCGGGCGGGGCCGAGACGGTCACCTTCAGCGCGGCTGGCCTCGCCGCGAACACCTTCACCGTCGACACCGGGACGCTCAACGGCATCAACGGAGCCGAGCTTGGCGTGGGCTACGACGTGGTCATCGACGTCGACCAAGACGGCCAGCTCTCGGCGGGCGACCTGATCGACGGCTATGGCGACCAGGCGGGCTTCTACGTGGTGCACGACCTGACCCAGCCCGGTCCATTCGCGGTGACCGAGACGCTCTACTCGGGTGGCACCTGGCTGGACCAGGACACCTACTACCCGACCAACATCGCGACCATGGGCAAGCTGCCGCTGGTCGTGATCAGCCACGGCAACGGCCACAACTACCAGTGGTACGACCACATCGGCAACCACCTGGCGAGCTACGGCTTCGTCGTGATGAGCCACTCGAACGACACGGGGCCGGGGATCGACGCGGCGTCCTTGACCACCCTGGACAACACGGACGCGATCCTCGGGAGCCAGGCGACCATCGCGGGAGGTGTGCTGAACGGTCACCTGGACGGCAGTCGGATCATGTGGATCGGTCACAGCCGCGGTGGTGAGGGCGTCGTCCGCGCCTACGACCGGATCGTCGATGGGACCTACGTGCCGAACCACTTCACGAAGGAGGACGTCCGGCTGATCTCGAGCATGGCGCCGACCGCGTACCTCCTGCCGGACGAGTCGACGCCCCACGACGCGAACTACCACCTGTGGGTCGGCCAGTCGGACAACGACGTCTCGGGCTGTCCGGTCACCGAGTCGCGCCAGTCCTACCACCTCTTGGATCGCGCGCTCGGTCAGAGCCAGTCGATCTCCCTGGAGGGCGTCGGGCACACCTGGTTCCACGACAACGGTGGCTTCCCCTATGCCTCGGGCCCCTGCCAGCTCGGTGAGGCCCAGTCGCACCTCTTGATCAAGGGCTACATCCTGCCCCTCGCGATGTTCCACTTGAAGGACAACGTGCCAGCCAAGGACTTCCTGACCCGCCAGTACGAGTCCTTGCGTCCGATCGGCGTCACCTTCGCCGACCCTTGCATCGTCGCCAACCTCCAGTTCCGAGAGTCTCCCGCCAGTGGCAAGGTCGTGATCGATGACTTCCAGTCGAACCCGTCGACGAACCTGGCCAGCTCCGGCGCTGTGGTGAGCTACACGATCACCGACGTGGCCGAGGGTCGCATGGACGACACCTCGTTCAACATGGACCACGACCCGACGGACCCCTGGAACGGCTTCACCCAGGCCAGCGCGACGGACTTCACCAAGGGCATGGTCTTCTCCTACTCGGGCGGCGACCACGACCTGACCTTCGACATCGCGCCCACGCAGCAGGACTGGACCGGGTTCGAGGCCCTGTCCTTCCGCGCTTGCCAGGCCACCCGCCACCCGCTGACCAAGTCGAACCTCGGGGACACGATCTTCGACGTCGAGCTGGTCGACGGCTCGGGGAGCTCGAGCGTGATCTCGATCGGCGCCTTCGGCGGCGGGATCGAGGAGCCCTACCAGCGCTTCGGCTGCACGAACGGCACGGGCTGGGCCAACGAGTTCGAGACCATCCGCTTGAGCCTCGAGGGCTTCACCGTCGACGACGCGGTCTTCGACCTGTCGGACGTGGACAAGCTGGTGTTCCGCTTCGGCCCAAGCCACGGCACTCCCGAGGGCCGCATGGGTCTCGACGACATCGAGCTCACCACCAAGTAGCCGAGCCCTCCTGCGCGAGCCGGCCGGAAGCTGCAGGAGCCCCCGGTCCGCCAGGTCCGGAGCAGCTCCTGCCCGGCCGGTTCGGGTGCGCGAGCTCGCCCGCGTTGTGCTTGGAGACCACGCCCTAGGGGCAGTCGGTTCGGTCGCAGAGGTTGGAGGTGTTGAGGGCGCTGAGGCAGGGCACCTCTTCCTGGTGTGGGATGCAATCGTCCCAGTGGAACATCCCTCCCTCGACCTGGATCTCCCACAGCTCGATCTTGGCGAACACGTGGTAGAACTCCTGGTAGCACTGCCCACAGGGGCCACCGAAGGTGTAATCCACTCCGTGGGTGTCGTGCTTGCTGACCTTGCCGTCAACTCCGAATGAGGCTGACCCGATGCTGACGCTCGTGACGACGCCACCCTCGTAGGAGGTCGTGACGCTGGCGTTGAAGCCGACTCCCTTGGGCTTGCAGATCGGATCCCCGGCAGGGAAGGTTCCCCAGTAGGTCTGGCCCGAAGTGATCAGGACCGGTGGAGGGCAATACGGTGAGGACTCGAGCACGGGGCTCCCTGGGCAAGTCAGCGCGGGGGAGTCCGGTGGTTCAGGGGCTTCGACCGTGCAGTCCTTCGGTGTGGGCGTGATGGTGGAAGGGAGCTTGATCGTTGGAGGGTTGATGGCCGGCGCGTGGAGGCTCGAGCCTTCGCCTCCCAGCTCCGAATCACGCACGAGCAAGAAGCTCTCTCCCCTCGGCAAGTCTCCGGCTACGCGGAAGCGAGCGACCTTGCTCACCGGGTCCCAGAACTCAGTCTGCACCTGAAGGTTGGCTGGAACTGGCTGGCCGCTGGGCGTCAGGATGTCTGCGCAGGGGACACCCGTCATGGTGTGTCCCTTCAGGCGAACGGCAACCGACGCACCCGCGCCCCCCAGCGTGGTCCCGACGGTTCGCAGGACCAAGCCACAGGTGTAGATCGCCGAGGGTGCGCTCGCGGAATAGTAGTCCCAGAGAGCCTGAATCTGATCCGCATGGACGAGCATCCCAATCTCTGCACGGAAGGCGTAGCTGGAGGTCGGCCCTGCAGGCGAGATCGCCCACGATGAGTGCCCACTCGGAATGAGGATCCCGTTGGAGTCTGCGAAGTACGGCCTGAGGGTCGGCTGGAAGCTGAAGAGCGTCTCGATGTCTCCATCCAAGGTCCCGCTGAGCCTGGCGATGCTCTGCCCCAGGAGGGTCCCGCCGCTGGTGGGAGCTTCGTGGTAAGTCACGAGGAGTGTCTGGGGGCCTTGGTAGGTGGCCGGAGCGGTGAAGCTCTCCTGACCCGATGTGAGGTCCCAGGTCTTTGCTTGCTCGACGATCTCCACCGGGACGCCGGGAACCCGCCGGGCCATGTCGTCCAGGGTGTGGATCGTGAGCGAGCTCGTTTGCGCGGCGAGCACTGGGCAGCCGAAGAGCAAGACGACTGCTGCCAGAGGGGAGAACTTCATGGTGCGAGTTAGCCTGTGGTCGAGCCGGAGAGCGTGTCATTGGAATTTAGCACGGAGCACGGAGCACGGAGCACGGAGCACGGAGCACGGGAATTCTTCGCAC
>JARGPD010000109.1:0-8012 GCA_029212845.1 Planctomycetota bacterium | reverse complement strand
AGCACGGAGCACGGAGCACGGAGCACGGAGCACGGAGCACGGGAATTCTTCGCACCCATGGTCGCCGCACGTCCCGGCGCTCAGAACGGCGGCTCTTCGGTCGGCATGAAGAAGGTCGGGGGCTCGTGGGGGTCAGGTCCGCTGGAGCGCTTGGGTCGAGCGGGTGCCGCCGGTGGCGCTTGGTGTTGATCGAAGGGGGACACCTGGTCGATCGCATCGGGCTCGCCGGATGGGAAGAACGGCGGATCCTCTTCGGACTCTGCGGCGGGCACGCTGGGGCTAGGCTCGTGAAACTGCTGGGCGAGGCCGCGGCGTTCGATGTCGGGCAGCATGCCCATGTGGGCGAAGGCCTCGCGCAGGATGTGATCGGTGTCGCCGCGGACAAGCCGGGCGAGGCGCGCAGGATCCTCGGGGGCCTCGTCGCCCAGGCCGGTCGCAGCCTTGGTCACGGTCAGGGGGCCTGCGATCGGGAGCTCGGTCAGGAAGCTGCGGTGGCGTGGCTCGATCACGCGCTTGTCGAGCAGGAACACGCAGCCCCTGTCGGACTCGCGCCGCATCAGGCGGCCGAAGCCCTGGCGGAAGCGCGCCAGGCTGCGCGGCATGTAGACGCGGCGGCGCTGCTCGCGGCTGCCCATGCTGGCTTCCTGGGCGAAGTGGTAGTCGTCGGGCACGCCGTAGGGCAGGCGCGCGATGACGAGGTACTCGAGCGTCTCGCCGGGGAAGTCCGCGCCGTACCAGAAGGTGTCGAGGCCCAGCAGGATCGAGTCCGTGCGCGCGCGGAAGCGCTCGGCGAGCTCCTCCTTCGCGATGCCCATGCCCTGCCAGAAGACGGGCACCTCGGTGCCGGCCATCGCTTCCGTCAGGCCGCGGCCGACCTCGGCCAGGTCGCGCCCGTTCGTGAACAGGCACAGGATGCGACCGCGCGTGCGCTCGCCGAGGTGCGCGAGGAAGCGCGTCACGTAGCGCAGGTAGTTGTCGCGTTCGCGCACGGCCGGCGCGTCGCGCGGCACCGCGACCAGCACACGCCCGTAGTCGAAGACCTCGGGGATCTTGAGCGTCTTGTGGGCCCGCCCCTCGCGCGCCTCGTCGGGCGCCGGCTCGGCGCAGCGGGTCAGGCCGAGGTAGCTGGCAGAGGCCTCGAAGCCGCCCTTGATCCAGGTCGTGGCCGACAGCAGGATCGCGCTCTCGAGCTCGGGGAAGTAGCGCATGCCCAGGTCCTCCTGGGGCAAGAGCACCTGGGCCATCAGGCGGCTCGAGCCCTGGCGGTGGCCGGCCTGGCGACTGCGCCCGCGGCCGAGCGGCGACTCGTCTTCGGTCACGTCGTAGAACACGTTCGGGTCGAAGCGCGGGGTCAGGTCCGCGCGCTTCTCGTCGTCGGGGATCCAGGCGGCCAGGGACTCGTTGCACTCGTACAGGGCCAGGCGGCGGATCGACAGGGCGCCGCGCAGGACCTCGCGCCGCTTCGAGGGCAGCTCGTCCAGGTGGTCGGCCAGGTCGGACAGGGCCGCATCGAGCCGCGCGAGGTCGGCGACGAGGTCGCGCTGGACGTTGACCAGCCCCTGGCTCGGGCCGCGCTCGATGAACTCGCGGAAGACCCCGTGGCGGTCGCGCGGATCGCGGCGGCCTTCCTCTTCTCGGCGCCAGGCGTTGTAGCGGGTGAGCTCGGTCTCGAGGTGCTCGAGCCCGAGGTGCACGCCGCGCTGACGGTCGATCGCGCCATGCGCGATGCGCTCGATCAGCGAGCCCGGCGGCGCGGCGCCGAGCAGCTCGCCGAGCGGTCCCTTGCCGCTGCGCTCGCGGTACAGCTCGTTCAGCTCGCGCTGCAGTCTGGCGGTTGACAGGACGTGGCTCCACGCGCCGCGCGCCTGGTCGTGCAGGTGCTCGCACTCGTCGAAGACCACGTGGCGCAGGAACTCCTGGCGGGCCAGCACGAAGCTGTGGTTGGCGATCACGACGTGGGCGCGCTCGGCCCGGCGGCGCGCGATCTCGGAGCCGCAGGTGGACCGGTCGTGGCCGCCCGAGCAGCAGCCGGTCTCGGCGCGCACCGAGCGCAGGATCCGCTGGCGCGCGACCAGCCACAGGTCTTCCTTGGCGAGCGGCAGGCACAGGTCGCGCGGGAAGGCGTCGAGGTCGCCGTCGGGGCTGACCGCGGCGAACAGCAAGGCGGCCGTCCAGGCGAACAGCTCGGGCGCGCGCTCGCGGTCGACGCCGGGGGCGACGCTGCCGGACTCCTCCTCGGGCCGCGCGCGGCGCAGGGCGCGCCAGCACAGGTAGTTGTTGCGGCCCTTGAGGCGCACGATGCGCGGCTCGCCGGCGACGCCGGCCTCCTTCAGGAGCGAGAGGCACAGGGGCACGTCGCGCTCGAAGGCCTGGTCCTGCAGGGCGCGCGTGAAGGTCGCGACGCCACAGCGCAGGCCGCGGCGCAGGGCCCACAGGGTCAGCGGGACCAGGTAGGCGAGGGTCTTGCCGGTGCCGGTCGGCGCGTGGGAGAGCAGCAGCTCGCCGCGGCCGAAGAGGCGCGCGATTTGATTGGCGAGCTCGCGCTGGCCCTCGCGGACGATCGGCTTGGCGGGCTTGGCGCCGGCCTCGGCGAAGCGCGCGGGCAGGTGGGTGCCGAAGATGTCGTCGATGCGCGCGAGGTCCTCGGGCGCGAGGGGCCCCGAGCCCTCGTGGACCGGCGGCTTGGGCGGGTCCTCCTCGAGCCGCGCGAAGGGCAGGTGCCAGCGCGGCTTGGCCTTCTTCAGGGCGGCCTCGGGGTCGTCGAAGGCCTCGAGGCTGCGCGAGAAGAGCCCGTCGACGAGCGCCTGGTCGAAGAGCTCGCCCGAGTGGTGGGCCCAGGCCGAGGGGTACTCCACCAGGGTCAGGGCGAGGATCATCGCGCCCGCGGCGGTGGTCTCGGAGGCATCCGCGGAGAGGCCCGCAGCGACCCGTGCGAGGCCGCGGGCGGCCAGGGCGAGCACGGGCTCGGGCAGCTCGCCCAGGTCCCTGAGGGTGCCTGCGAAGGCGGCCAAGAGGGCGTCGGGGTCCCGGGGCTCGGCGGGCGGGCGCGCGCCGGGCAGGAACAGGCCGTGGAACTCGTCGAGGGCCAAGAGCTGGGCCGCGCCGGCGTAGCTCCTGGCGAAGGGGTTGTCGCCGGGGTCGAGGGCCCGGGCCCAGGCCTCGAACTCGGCCCGGCGCGGGACGAGCAGCGGGCCGTCGCCGAGGAAGGCGAGCAGGGCGGCCCAGGCTTCGTCCGCGCTCGGTGCGCCCTCGAGGTCGGTGGCGGTGACGCCGAACTCGCGCTGCATGCGGCGCGTGGCCCGGGCCTTGGCATCGGGCTCGTCCAGGCCCTCGCCGGTGCGGCTGCGCGGGGCGACGAACAGCTCGAAGCGCCGCCACGTGTCGCCCTCGCGCTTGAGCGCCGCCACGTGGAAGAGCTCGTCCCGCCGCGGGTCGCCGCCGGTCGCCCACAGGGTGACCAGGGCGATCCCTCCCAGCTCCTGGGCGACCTCGGCGGTGGTGGTGGGCTCGGGCATTTCGTGGCGTCGTTGTAAGGCGTTGCCTTGACTTCGTTTACGGGTCGATCTGGGGCCCCCGTGGGGGCTGGGTGACGAGACTGAGGCTTGACCTTACGACAAGGATCGCGTTTCCATCTCCGCCTCACAACCGGCAGGAGCAGTCTCCCTGCGGGTTCGTGGATGGCAGCCTGACGAGCCGCGCCGACGGACTCGTCCAGCACCTCGAAACCACCAGCAGCATTAAAAGGGAAACGATGAGCGAAGCTCCAGAGCCAGAAGAAGTGCCCAAGCCGGCGAAGAAGACCAAGCGCGCCAAGAAGGCCAAGGCCCTCGTGATCGTGGAGTCGCCCGCCAAGGCGAAGACGATCGGGAAGTACCTCGGTAGCGACTACATCGTGAAAGCTTCGGTGGGCCACATCCGTGACCTGCCCAAGGGCAAGATGGGGATCGACATCGAGGCCGGCTTCACGCCCGCCTACCAGACGATCCGCGGCAAGGGCAAGACGGTCGACGAGCTGCGCAAGGCGGCCAAGAGCGCCGAGGCCGTCTACCTCGCGCCCGACCCCGACCGTGAGGGGGAGGCCATCGCCTGGCACCTCGCCGAGATCCTGGATGTGCCCGAGGACAAGCTGTACCGCGTCGTCTTCAACGAGATCACGAAGAAGGCCATCCTGGCCGCCTTCGAGGTGCCCGGCCGGATCGACATGGACAAGGTCGACGCCCAGCAGGCGCGCCGCGTGCTCGACCGCCTGATGGGCTACGAGCTGTCGCCGCTGCTCTGGGAGAAGATCGCCAAGCACCTCTCCGCCGGTCGCGTGCAGTCGGTCGCCCAGCGCCTGATCGTCGAGCGTGAGAAGGACATCCGCGCCTTCGTCCAGCAGGAGTACTGGCGTGTCCAGGCCCACATGCACGTCAGCGGCCAGGACTTCGACGCCGAGCTGCGTCGCCTCGGCGGCGTGCGCATCGAGCGCAACATGACCGAGGAGACCGCCAAGGCGCTGGTCGCCCGCGTCGGCAGCGAGCCCCTGCACCTGACCTCGATCGAGACCAAGCCCAAGTCGCGCAAGCCCACCGCGCCGTTCACGACCAGTCAGCTGCAGCAGAAGGCGTCGACGATGATGCGCTTCAGCGCGAAGAAGACGATGACCCTGGCGCAGCAGCTCTACGAGGGCGGCGAGCGCGGGCGCGTCTTCCAGATCCCGGGCCATGACCAGTCCGGACTGATCACCTACATGCGTACCGACTCGGTGCGCGTCTCCGACGACGCCCTCGCCGCGGGCCGCGAGGTGATCGAGGCCAAGTACGGCAAGGAGTACCTGCCCGACAAGCCCAACGCCTACAAGTCCAAGTCCAAGGGTGCCCAGGAAGCGCACGAGGCGATCCGCCCGACCAACCCGCACCTCGCGCCCGACACGCCGGGCCTGAAGGAGGCCCTGCCGAAGGACGTCTTCCGGCTCTACGAGCTGATCTGGAACAAGTTCATCGCGAGCCAGATGCCGCCGTCGCGCAGCGACATCACCACCGCGACCTTCGAGTTCGCGAGCGACGGCGACGACGCCCCGCTCGGCCCCGCGGTGCACCTCGAGGGCGCCAAGGAGCCCGCGCCTTTGTCCCTGCCGGCCCAGTTCGTGACCCAGGGCGAGGTCCAGGTCTTCGACGGCCACCTGCGGGTCTTCTCGCCCGACCGCAAGGACGACGACGCGCTGCTGCCGTCGGGCCTGGCCGAGGGCGGCACCTACGCGCCCAAGGAGCTGGAGCCGACCCAGCACTTCACCCAGCCGCCCCCGCGCTACTCGGAAGCGACGCTGGTCAAGGAGCTCGAGAAGAACGGCATCGGCCGTCCCTCGACCTACGCGCAGATCATCTCGACGATCCAGACGCGCGGCTACGTGTTGCTCGAGGCGCGCCGCTTCCATGCGACCGAGCTGGGCGAGATCGTGATCGACATGCTGGTCGACAGCTTCGGCAACATGATCAACAACGACTTCACCTCGGGCATGGAGGAGAAGCTCGACAAGGTCGAGGAGGGTGACCTGCCGTGGCAAGGCGTCGTGCGTGAGTTCTACGAGCTCATGAGCGGGGACCTCGAGATCGCGCGCAAGGACATGCCGAACATCAAGAAGAACCCCAAGCTGTCGGAGCGCAAGTGCGACAAGTGCGACGCGCCGATGGCCGAGCTCTACAACAAGCGCGGCAAGTTCCTCGGCTGTTCGAACTACCCCGAGTGCAAGAACACGATGCCGGTCGACGGCCCGCGCCCGAAGGCCGAGGTGATCGAGACGGACTACGTGTGCGAGAAGTGCGAGTCGCCGATGGTGATCCGCGACGGCAAGCGCGGCAAGTTCCTGGCGTGCACGGGCTTCCCCAAGTGCAAGAGCACGGCCTCGGTCGACGAGAACAACAAGAAGGTCGTGCCCAAGCCGACGGGCATCCAGTGCGAGAAGTGCGAGAGCGACATGGTCGTCAAGGGCGGCCGCCGCGGTCCGTTCCTGGCCTGCTCGGGCTTCCCCAAGTGCCGCAACGCCAAGCCCCTGCCCGAGGAGCTGCGCGAGAAGCCGCGCGAGTCCGGCGAGGAGTGCGACGAGTGCGGCGAGCAGATGCTGATCCGCACCAGTCGGTGGGGCAAGGAGTTCCTGGCCTGCTCGGGCTACCCGAAGTGCCGCAACACGAAGGAGATCGCGGGCGAGGGCGCGGACTCCGCCGAGACCGCCGCGGCCGGTAGCTCGGACGAGCCCTAGGCCGCGCCTTCTGCGAAGGACCTCGCGGGTGACCCCGCGGGGCCCGGCGAGCGAGCCCATGCCCCGGCCATGCCGAGGCATGGGCTCGTTCTTCTGGGGACCTCCAGATTGATCGGATCGCGCCGAAGCGGGGATAGGGGCCCGTTCCGGCCGGAAATCGCCATGCAGCGGAGTCAAGGATCCCCTTTGATCCATCGACAGGTCGGCGCTCCGGAGCTAGAATGGGTTGCCCATTTTGGGCCGAGGGAGCGATGTGCACCCTCGGCCCGTCTTCATCATCGATAGCCACCTCCGATCAAGGGATAGCCGCTGTGGAAATCACCGAGATTCAGGTCGACGGATACCAACGAGTCGCGCGCTGCCGCGACGACGCCTCCGGCCTCCATGCCCTCATCGCCGTTCACGACACCACCCTCGGTCCCGCGCTCGGCGGCATGCGCATGCTGCCGTACGTGTCCGAGGACGAGGCCATGTTCGACGTCCTGCGCCTGTCGAAGGGCATGACCTACAAGTCCGCCGTGGCCGAGACCGGCCTGGGCGGTGGCAAGTCGGTGATCATCGGTGATCCGGCCAAGAAGAGCCCCGAGCTCTTCCGCGCCATGGGTCGCTTCGTCGAGGCCTTCGAAGGCCAGTACATCACCGCCGAGGACATGAACATCGGCATCGCGGACTTGAACTACGTCCACGAGACCACGAAGCACGTCACCGGCCTCTCCCGCGAGGAAGGCAGCTCGGGCAACCCGAGCCCCTACACCGCGCGCGGTGTCTTCCAGGGCCTGCGCGCCGTGGCCGAAGAGGCCTGGGGCAGCGACTCCTTCGAGGGCCGCCATGTGGTCATGCAGGGTGTCGGCGCCGTCGGCCTGCCGCTGGCCCTGATGCTCAAGGAGGCCGGCGCCAAGCTGACCCGCGAGCACGGCTTCACCGTCGTGCCCGACGCCGGCCACCACGCCATCGAGTGTGACATCTACGCCCCCTGCGCCCGCGGCGCCGGCGTCAACGACGAGACGATCCCCGAGCTCAACTGCAAGGCGGTCGCCGGTGCGGCCAACAACATCCTGCTCGAGGAGCGCCACGCCGACGTGCTCAAGGAGCTCGGCATCGTCTACGCCCCCGACTACGTGATCAACGCCGGGGGCATCATCAACGTGGGCGTCGAAGTGCGCCCCGAGGGCTACGACGAGACCGAGGCCCTGCGCCGCGTCGACCGCGTCTACGACAACCTCAAGGAGGTCTTCGAGGTCGCGCGCCGCGAAGGCATCTCGACCCTCGCCGCCTCGGGCCACCTGGCCGAGGAGCGCATCGAGGCCGCCAAGAAGGCCGGCGTCTAGGGCCGAGCGGTCCCCGTGCTCCTTCCCGGAGCACCTGCCAACGAGGGCAGCCCGCACCACGCGGGCTGCCCTCGTTGCCGTGGGGGAGCCGACGCCTGGCTCTTGCCACCAGGTGCCGCTAGGACGCCGGACTAGCACTCCGTGGGCAGCTGGATGCGGATCCAGCCGGTGGTCGGGATCGGCGGGTAGGTCAGGCGCACGCGGTTGCCCAGGAAGCGCTCGAGCTGCCAGCGCTGGCGCCCCAAGGAGTCGCCCGCCATGCGCACCGCGTCCTGGATGGCGTCGGAGTGGCCAGGGCCCTCGAGCAGCGACTGGCCGCCGGGGCGGGTCGAGAGGTTCTCGATGTTGAAGGGGACGGGCAGGGAGCCCGCTAGCCCCGTGGGCCGGGCCTAATTCTTTCCCGGGGGAAATACGCAAGGAAATCCCGACCCGCCGGCCCGGTCCCCCGG
>JARGPD010000108.1 GCA_029212845.1 Planctomycetota bacterium | reverse complement strand
ATTTGATGCGGTACCGTTGGCGCGTTCCCTCAGCCCTGGAGCAGGTCGGTGGCGGTGCGTAGGGCCACGAGCAGGTTCTCGGGGTCGGCCTCGCCCTTGCCAGCGATGTCGAAGGCGGTGCCGTGGGCCGGGCTGACGCGCAGGTAGGGCATGCCGACCAGCACCGTGACCCCGGTGGTCGGCGCGGCCAGCTTGACCGGGATGAAGCCCTGGTCGTGGTAGAGGGCCAGCACCGCGTCGAAGCGCCCGCGGGCGGCGCGCACGAAGACCGTGTCGGCGGGCTCGGGGCCGGTGACCTCGATGCCCTCGGCGCGCACGACAGCCAGGGCCGGCTCGAGCACGCGCTCCTCGTCGTCGCCGAACAGGCCGCCCTCGCTGGCGTGGGGGTTGATGCCGGCCAGGGCTAGGCGTGGCGAGGCGATCCCGAAGCCGCGCAGGGAAGCGTCGAGCAGGCGCAGGCGCGCGACCACCAGCTCGGGGGTGAGCGAGTCGAGGGCCGCCCGCAGCGCCATGTGGCGGGTCGCGAGCAGCACTCGCATCTGGCCCGCGATGGCCATCATCTGGCAGTCCTCGGCACGGGCCCAGCGGGCCAGCAGCTGGGTCTGGCCCTCGACTGGCTCGCCAGCGAGGTGCATGGCCTCCTTGCAGACCGGCGCGGTGACGAGCCCGGCGATGCCCTCGGACTCGCCCGCGAGGGCCAGCTCGTGGCCGAGCCTCAGCGCGTCGAGGGCCGCGCGGCCGCAGCTCGCCTGGGCCCGGCCGAGCTCGAACTCCCCCAAGGAGCCGGCGCTCGAGTCCATCCACACCTGGTCGGCGGCGCCAGCCAGCCCTCCGCGTTCGACGACGGGCAGCCCGAGGAACGGCGGCGCCCCGCGCAGCTCGCGCGGGCCGAGCACACACAGGCGCGCTCGCTCGCGGAGGTCCTCGTCGGCGAGGGCGGCGGCGACGATCTCGGGCCCGATCCCGGCGGGATCGCCGAGGGTCAGGGCCAGGCGCGGTCGGATCGAGGTGCTCATCGCGGGATCCTAACACCGCCCGGCAGGGCGCACCCGACTAGCACCCGGCTTCGCCTTCGGGCTACCCGCCCGGGGGCCACCGAGTAGCCTGCACGTCGCCTCTGCCCACCGGCAAGGGGCACCCCGCCCAGGGACGCGAGCTGCGCCCGAAGTGCCGCGTGCCGGCCCGAGCTCGTGTCCGGCTTGGCGCGAGCAGCTTGGCTAGAGGTCGCTCGGCTCGCCGCCGAGCTCCTGCTCCAGCTCGCTGGCAGGTGCCTTGGGCTCGCGCACGGCGCTCTCGCCGCCGGCCCGCAGCCAGTTGATCGTCTCCGCGATCACGTCGAGCACCTCGAGCGAGAGGCTCTCGCCGAAGTCGACGCGCGCAAAGAGCTGCACGAGGTCCGGGTCCTCGCCCAGGGGCAGCTGCTGGTTCGCGGCCGCCTTGGCGACCCGCTTGGCCAGGTCCCCACGCCCCTCGACGACGCGCTTGCTAGCCTTCGAGGCGTCGGGGTAGTGCAGGAAGAGCTTGAGTGGAGTCTCGTTCGTCATGTTCGGTTAGCCGCGCAGGTCGAGCACCTTGCGGTGGCGCAAGAACCCGATGTCGAGGTGGCGCTGGGTGACGTCGATGTCCTCGAGAGGAGCGCAGAAGACGGTCACGCGAGCGGGGAGGAATTCCTTGTCGATGCCGATGTCGACGATGTCAGCGATGGCGTCCTGGAGGCCCTTGGCGCGCTCCTGCAGGCCGGGCACGAGGCCCTTGTCGGCCACCAGCATGCGCATCGTCACGCCGCCCGCGCCCAGGGTGAAGTCGACACGCACCGGGCCGATGCTCTGGAACTCGACGCCCAGGGTCACGCGCCAGCGCGGCGTCGCGATCGGGTCTTCGGGACCGACGACCTTGTGCTGGGCGAAGAGGTTCGCGCAGACCCACCGGTCGCCGTCGCGGATCGGGAAGGTCCAGTGGTTGGGGTCGCCCTCGACCTGGCGCGCGACCTGCAGCACCTGCTCGGCCTCCAGGCCCTGGAGCGCCCGGTGGATCGCTTCGGCCAGGGGGCCGTCCTCGACGTAGTCGGTGGCGGCCAGGAGCTGCGCCTTGAGGTCGCGGTCCAGCTCGAGCAGGTCGACGAGGTCCTTGGACAGGGAGCCGGCGCGCAGGAGGCCCGCCTCGTAGCCCAGGCCGATGCGGTTGAGCACGTCGGCCAGCTCGAGGCCGTCGGCGCCGGGCTGCAAGAGGTGCTCCTCGAGCACGTCGAGCAGCTCGCCGGCGATGCCATGGTCCCGGCCGCCCTCGCCGAGGGCGTTCACGATCGACTCACCCAGCGAGATCATCAGGTCGCCGAGCGGCTGCTCCTGCTGCAGCACCATGCGCAGGGCGTCCCGTAGGCGGAACTCGGTCAGGCCCGGATCGCTGAGGATCGTGAGCTTGCGCTCGCCCTCCTCGCGGCCGTTCTCGACACGGAACAGGAACTCCTGCCCGACCTTCAGGGCCACGTCAGCCAGCAGGGAGAAGCGGTGCTTGCCGACCTGGATCAGGTAGGAGTTGCCGCCGAAGGCCTCGAGGACCTGGCCGCGAAGGACCCTCCCGATGCGCAGGGTCGCCGCGAGCTGGCGTCCCTGGGAGGCTGTGCTGCCTTCCATCAGGTGGTTGGGGATCTCGTAGGGATTCAGGTCCATGGGGTGGGCCAAGGCGGTTGGGGGGAGCGGCGACACATCCGGTATCGGAGGGCGCCCGCCCGGGATTAGCTCGAATGGGCGAAGACCTTCGGGGGCTGCTATGATCCCCCGATGCGCGGCCCCGAGATCTGGCTCCTCCCCCTAGCCCTCTTCGCCCTGGGCTGCTCGACGGGGCCAGGGCCCGGTGGTCGCCCCAACGTGCTGCTCGTCAGCATCGACACCCTGCGCGCGGACGCCCTCGGGACCTACGGGGCGGAGTTCGACACGAGCCCGGTGATCGACGCCCTCGCCGCCCGCGGGGTGCAGTGCCAGGACGCCACCTCGCCGACCTCCTGGACCCTGCCGTCCCACGTCAGCATGCTGACGGGCCTGTCGATCAGCGCCCACGGCATGTGTGACGAGCGCCTGCTCATGCCGGGCTGGGTCGGTCCCGACGCCGCGACGGCGCCGCCCCTGCGCGGGGAGTTCCTCGGCGAGCTGCTCGGGCGCGCCGGCTACGACACCGCGGGGTTCTTCACCTGGGAGTACCTCGATCCGCGCTACGGCTTCGGCATCGGGTTCGAGACCTACGAGCGCGTCGGCGGCACCGTCTGGACCGATGGCCCCCAGCGCCAGCGCCTCGCCGCGCTCCAGGCCGCCGGGGACGAGGGCGCGATCCGCGCCTGGATGGAAGCCGAGCCGCACTTCTTCAACGCCCAGCTGCCCACCGCCGACCTGGCGGTCGACCGCGCCCTCACCTGGCTCGGCCAAGAGCGCAGGCCGGAAGACCCCTTCTTCCTCTTCCTGCACCTGTTCGACGTCCACGACGACTACGTCGCGCCGGAGCCCTTCTCGAACCCCTTCGATCCGGACTACGACGGGCCGATCGACGGCACCCGCATCACGACCCCCGATTCGCCCGTGCGCGGGGACATGCCCGCCCGAGACCTCGATCACGTGCGCGCCAGGTACCTTGGGGAGGTCGCCTGGGTCGACCACCAAGTCGGGCGCCTGCTCGATGGGCTGGCGAGCCTCGGCCTCGAAGAGGACACCCTGGTCGTGCTGACCTCCGACCACGGGGAGGAGTTCTACGAGCACGGCAGGAAGACCCACCGCACCCAGCTCCTTCGCGAGAGCGTCCACGTGCCCCTGATCTTCAGCTGGCCTGGCAAGCTCCCGGCTGGGGCCGAGGTCGATGGCCCGGTCGGCCTGGTCGACCTGGTGCCCACGATCGCCGCCCTCGCCGACGTCCCGGGGCCTGCGGCCACCAGCGGCCGGGACCTCAGCGCGGTCCTGCGAGGCGAAGCGCCGAACCGGGAGATGATCTACCTCGGCGAGCTCAAGGTCTTCCAGAACGGCCAGCCGATCCCCGACCTCCACACGAGCTTGCGGCGCGGCACCCTGCACTGCCTGGTCGTGACCGACTACACCGGCGCGCGTAAGGGAACCGTCTACGACGTCTCGGCCAGCCCGCGCGAGTCCGGTCCGGGGACGGCCTTCGAAGAAGGCTCGGCCGAGATGGCCCGGTTCGACGAGATGCTCGCTAACGTCCGGATAGCGACCGCCCGCCAGCGGACCGACGCCCCACCACGCCAGACCTCCGGGGCCCCGCTCGACCAAGCCGCGACAACGGAACTCGGTGCGATGGGATACTCGGACGGCCAGGACGCATACACCAGGGGGGAGTCCTCTCCGCCCACCGACCGCCTGTGCCTCGACGGCTGCCAGCTTCCGCGCCCACCCGCCCAAGAAGACGACTCGCAATGATCAAGCTCCTCGCCACCGCCCTCCTGTCCCTCGTCGCCACGACCGCTCCCGTGGCCGAAGACGGCATCGACTTCGAGCGCCATGCCAACGGCTTCGCCCTCGACCACAACCTCGTCGGCGTGGACGAGTGGGACATCGACTTCCGCGCGATCCTCGAGAAGGGCTACGCCCACGTGAGCCTCGGGCTGTTCGAGGTCTACTACCCGATCCCCGACCTCCAGGACTCGAAGAAGGCCGCGACCTTCCGCGGCCTGTGCCTGCACGTGCTCGACATGCAGCAGCTGTGGCTCGACATGCTCAAGCCTGAGACCGGCAAGCTGAAGCAGGTCGAGTCCGACCTGAAGTTGATGCGCAAGTGGGTCGCTGGCTGGAGCATCTCCAAGCTCGGCAAGCTCGACCCCAAGGGCGAGCACGACCTGCTGCTCGCCTTCAAGGACACCAAGCGCTACGGCGAGGCCTCCGACCGCCTGCAGGCCTCTTTCCTGCGCGGCGAGTCCCTCGGCATGGCGCGCGAGGAGGCCCAGCCCGCACCGCTCGTCCTCTGCCCGACGCGCAAGGAGTTCGTGCGCCTCGTCTGCTATGCGGGCCTCGTGTTCGAGGAGGAGCGCGACAACTACTGGGCCGACGACCTGCACACCTGGATCGAGGGGCGCATCATGGACCTGCGCGTGATCGCGCTCGAGTACGCCGACACCGAGCGCGCCGCCAGCGACATCTACGGCGGCTCGCCGATGAACGTGCGCCGCGAGGACGAGCTCGAGCAGCACGTCATCCAGCGCGCCTTCCTGAGCCTGCTGCAGAACTACTACGGGGACCGCATGGACCCGGCCCTCGCGGTCGGCCTCGCCATCAACGTCGACATCGACCTGTTCGGCAAGGACCACGCGCGCCTCGAGGGCGACCCGCGCGGCAACTCCACGCCGCCGCGCGAGGTCTTCGTGCCCGGCGGCAACCCCGACGGTGGCTTCCTACCGCCGCTCAACGCCGACAGCCACTGGCGCGAGTTCGAGGGCGAAGAGCGCTACCTGACCAAGCTCTCCCAGAGCCAGAACCACGGCAACCGCTCGGACCAGGACACCCAGGAGAAGCTCGAGTCCTTCCAGCTGATCGACGACGCCGAGTCGAACCAGCGCGTGATCCGCGCGCCCTTCCTCGGCTCGCCCGCCGCCAGCGCGCCGATGCCCCCGGCTGACTTCATCGGCGACTACATGGAGTTCTTCCGCGCCTACCGCACGGGCTTCGCCCAGTTCCTGCGCGTCGAGGCCGGCTCGTCCGCCAAGGACTCGGCCAAGCGCTTCGCCACCCTGATGACCACCTTGGCCAATGACGAGGCGAGTCGCACCCTCGAAGAGATCGTGCCCGAGGTCTACGACGGCAAGACGCTCAGCAGTGAGGAGCTGGGCAAGTCCGACCTCGAGGGTCGCTTCTTGCGCTGGCTGAAGGATCGGAAGTAGCCCACCACCGCTTCGAAATGTCCTCGGGTCCCGCGACGAAGTAGCATCCCATGAAACTCCCCATCCTTGCCATGGCCCTGTGCGCCTCCTCTTGCACCGTCGTCGCGATCGACTCCACCGAGCACCCCGATGGCCTGCGCATGGAGGGCCTGGTCGACGGCTACCTCGCCTTTGGCATGGCCGAGTCCCACGGCATCCTCGAAGCGCACCTGCTCGACGGCCACAACGACGGCGCCATCGCCCAGATCGGGATCTCCAACCTCCTCGGTGTCGAGGTCGGCCTCCTTGGTGCGGCCCTCACCCTCGGCCCCATCCACCTTGGTCTTGGAACCCTGTTCTACGGCCCCACGCCCCCGTACATCCCCGAGAAGCAGGAGCCGGCCAAGCATCAGGCCGAGCCGGAGCATGACGAAGGGGACTAGCGTCCCGCGCGCACGCTCTCCACGTCCCGGGCCCAGCGGTCGAGCCGCTCGGCCCGGGCGCCTGCTCCTAGGGCACCCACGAAGCGATCACCCTCGGCCGTGAGGGCCGCGGGCTTGCCCACCACCAAGCCGCTGGCCAGGCCAGCCAGGGCCGCCGCGCCGCGGGCGGTCGCCTCCACGGCGGGGGGGCGCTGGACCACGAGCCCGGCGAAGTCCGCCTGGAGCTGCATCAACAGGTCGTTGGCGGCAGCCCCACCGTCGACAAGCATGGCCTCGATCGGCGTCTGCACCTCGCCTCGTAGCAGCTCGACCAGCTCGGCGTTCTGGAGCGCGATCGCCTCGAGGGCCGCGCGCACGATGTGAGCCCGACCGCTGCCCCGCGACAGGCCCAGGATCGCCGCCCGCGCGTCGGGATCCCAGTGGGGCGCCCCAAGCCCGGTGAAGGCCGGCACGAGGCGCACCCCTCCAGCGTCCTCCACGGACGCGGCGACCGGCTCGCTCTCATCGGCCGAGCTCAGGATCCCCAGCTGGTCCCGCAGCCACTGGATCACGGCCCCGGCCATGAACACGCTGCCCTCGATCCCATAAGCCGGGCTGCCGCCGGGTCCCAGCACGAGCGTCGTCAGCAGCCCGCCGGTCGAGTCCGGCGGACGCAGCTCGCCATGGTTCAGGACCAGGAAGCAGCCGGTGCCGAAGGTGCACTTGAGGCCGCCCGCCTCCCAGGCGCCCTGACCAAAGAGCGCCGCCTGCTGGTCGCCGGCCACACCGAGCACCGGGATGTCCCGGCCTAGCGCACTGCACCGCCAGCTGCCGAAGTTGCCTGCGCTGGGGCGCACCTCGGGCAGCTCCTCCGGGGTCACCCCGAACAGGCCGCACAACTCGGGGTCCCAGCCACGCCCGTCGATGTCGAAGAGCATCGTGCGCGAGGCGTTGGTCGGGTCGGTGGCGAAGGTGCCGGTCAGGTGGCACAGCACGAGCGCGTCGACGGTCGCGAAGGCCACCCTGCGGCTGGGCTTGAGGCTCTGCCGCAGCCACTCGATCTTGGTCCCGCTGAAGTAGGGGTCGAGCAGGAGGCCGGTCTTGGCCCGGACCCTCTCGAGCTCCCCCGCCGCCTCGAGCTCGCGACAGCGCTCCGCCGTCCGTCGGTCCTGCCAGACGATCCCAGGCGCGAGGGCCTCCCCGCTCCCAGGCTCGAGGGCGAAGACCGTCTCGCGTTGGTTGGTCAAGCCGATCGCCGCCAGCTCCGAGGCTTGGTCGGTGCGCGTGAGCTCCGCGAGCACCTCGTCCACGGCGGCGAGCAGCTCGGGGGCATGGTGCTCGACCCGACCAGGGGCGGGGAAGTGCTGGGGGAACTCGCGGTAGGCGCGGGCCAGGCTACGCAGGTCGCGGTCGAAGAGGACCGCCGTCACCCCGGTCGTGCCGGCGTCCAGCCCCACCAAGGTCGGGCCCGGGTGCTTGTCTTCCATGCCCGCACTCTACCCCAGAACGCAGAAGGACCACCCGGTCCGATCCGGGTGGTCCTTCGTGCTGACTCCTGGTGCCGTCCGATCGGCCCGGGTCCCAGGGCTCAGTAGTTGAGCTGGGTCACGTAGGCGTCGTCGCCGTAGCAGTCCAGGTCGATGTAGGTGACGCCACCGTCGCGACCGACCAGGATCAGGCTGACCGTGCCAGCGTCCGCAATGCCCGAGCGCAGCAGCTTGGCGAAGGGCACCTCGTAGGTCTGCTTGGCCAGGTCGAAGGTGTTCACGATCGTGCCCTTCCAGTCGACCAGGCCCTGGCCGCCGAGCTCGGTGCTGCTGATGCGCTGCACGAACTGGACACGGCCACTCTCGATGCTCTCGCGGTTCAGGACGAGGTTCACATCGCCGTGGAACAGGTAGGCCAGCACCTGGGGGTCCTCGGTCTTCTCGACCTCGACCCAGCCATCACCATAGGCATCGGTGATCGCCTCTTCGATGTCCTTGGCCTGGCCGAACATGGTGAAGCTTGCCTTGGGACTAGACGCGACGTCGACGCCGACACCATGGGGGCCCGAGTCCAGTCCGTCCGTCGGCGTCTCCGGGTAGACCACGGGGAGCGTCCCGATCAGGTCGTCGCCGAAGGTGTAGTCACCGCCGCCCGCGTAGACCGCGAGCGAGGCGCCCAATAGAAGCAAGCCGCCGGCCGTCAGGCCGGTCATCCGCCCAACGAGTTTCGTTAACATTCCTCGTCCTCCAAGGAATCAGTTTCAGTGGTTTCGATCCCGGAGAAGAGCTCCGGGCAGGTCTCCATCAGCCCCTCGGCGAAGCCGGGGAGTGCAGCCATCTTGGCTTGGAGTTTGGGCGTGCTCTTGGAGAGCGCCTCGGCCACCTGGTCGGCCTTGTTCGGGAAGTGGTCCAGCAGGCGGCGCAGGGCCGCCAGGGAGCGCTCGGTCGAGTCAAGCTCGACGTAGCAGACAGCGCTGTTGTAGTGCGCCAGGAAGAAGCGCGGCTCGATGTCCGCGAGGCCACTCATGGTCACCCAGCGGAAGCACACCAGCGCGCGGCGGTGGTCCCCCTCGGCGCCGTAGAGCTTGCCCAGCTGCATCGCAGCGTGGCCTCGATTGACCTCGTCCATGGCCGTGTCGAAGACGTAGCGCAGGTCCTCGGCGGCGCGCATGCTGTGCCCTTCATGGGCATGGGCCAAGGCCCGGTAGAGGCGCGCCTCGGACAGGTCGGGATCGACCGAGAGGGACTCCTCGAGCAGGCGCTTGCCCTTCTCGAGGGGACCCTCGATGCGCGAGAGTCGGCCGTTGAGCGAGTGGCGCGCCTCGTTCCAGTCGACGTCGGCGTCGAGGCCGCGGCCGCTGGCGATGACGCCGTCGACGAACCCGCGTCCGCGGGTCTTCTCGCGCTCGACGCGCACGGCGGGCTCGAAGACCTCGTTGCGATAGGCCGCGTCCGTCGCGGCGAGGACGTAGGCCTTGCCGAGCTGGTAGAAGATCGTGGCGAGGCGCGAGGAGAGCTCGGCGGACTCGGCACGCTGCAGGAGCTCCTGGCCGGTCAAGGCCGAGAAGCGGGTCATGAGCGCATCCGGATCGTTGATGTCGCGGTGCATGCACGCCATCTCCCGAATGTCGTCCAAGAAGTCGTGGCAACCCGAACACACCTCGAGGTGCGCGATGGCCCGGACCGCATGGCTGCGGTCGAGCTCGCCGTCAACGAGGGCCGAGAGATCGGCCTGGAACGTCAGGCACACCTCGGGGGTCACTTCTGTCCACCAACTGCTCTTCATGATTGTTGACCTCCGATGCGGTCATGGGCACTAGCGCCCCTCTCCCCTCCCGGAACGAGCGGATCTTGTATCCGTTCGGTACTAGGCTTCGGACTGCGTGCCGGACGCACGTCCGGCGGAAGCCCCTCGAAGACCCGCCGCATGGAACGGTGGATCTTCCGGCGGGCGCGGAAGATCACCATCTTCAGGTTCTCGAGCTTGATGCCCAGGGTGGCCGCAGCGTCGCGGTAGCTGCGCCCTTCGACCTCGACGAGGTGGATGGCGCGCTGCTCGCGCGAGGACAGCTGGGTGTAGAAGCGCAGGTAGAGGTGCAGGTAGGTCACGTAGACCCGGTTGCACTCCTCGACGCTCTCGCGCTCGACCACACCGGACAGGGGCGACTTGACGCCTTCTTCGGTGGGCTCGGGCAGGTCGTCGATCGCGATCTCGGCGCGGCCGCTGCGGTTGTTCGAGCGCAGGTGCTTGAGCACCGTGTTGCGCACGATCGTCGCGGACCAGACGCGGAAGGCATCCTCGCGCTCGCTGTTGAAGCGGTGCGGATACCGGTGGATGTTGAAGAACACCTCTTGGAGCACGTCGCGGGCGTCGGCCCGGCTCTGGTAGCGGCGCAGGCGCGCGCCGACCTGCTGGACGAGGTGCTGGCCGTTCAGCTCGTAGAGCAGTCCGAAGCAGGTCCGGCTGGAGTGCAGCCGGAAGAGCTCCATGATCTGCGTCGAGAGGGCGTCACGGGTCTGCTCGTAGGTCCGCTCCTCGTCGTCGAGGATGGCATACAGCGGCTCTAGGTCCTTCTCGGTGACCTGATCGACCTCGATGGCGATGTCGATCAGCTTCGCCCGCAGGGAAGGGCGGTCGAAGGCCGGCGCAATCAATGCGTCATGGCCGTGGAGCGGCGAACGGCTCAAGCCGGTCGCTCCGTGCAGAACCTGTTGGGTAGGGGAAGATCCATTGGGTCGCTCGGTCGAAGTCGGGGGAGGGGGGGGCGGTTGCCTCCCGGCAGGGCCGACGAACACCTATGTATTAGAAGAAGGTTCTGGGCGGGTTACCGAACGCCGCAAAATTCAGCCGCGGGAGCCGGCCCAGGCGCGCATGACCGGCGGCAAGCACCAGGGGTTGCAAGACTTAGGGCGCTACAAGGAATCCAGGGCATTAGGGCTTGGCCCAGTACTCGCGCTCGAATTCCCCGTTGAGGGACATGTCCTCGAGGTACCAGTTCCCGATCGGCTCGCCCTTGCGGTTGAGCTGGCGGAAGAGGCTGGGGACCTTGACCCCGCCGTGGTCGGCGTAGCCCTCCACGTGGACCGTGCCCATGCGCATGTGCAGCTTGGGGTCGAAGACGTCGATCCGGTCGATCAGGCTCGTGGCGCCGTTGAAGTACAGGCGGGCAGGCTCAGGCACCTTGCGCCCGGGCTTGAACTCGGCCTCGACGGTCGCGTACTGCTTGCCGTCACGCTTGAGCACCCCACCGAAGCTGCAGCGGATGTCGGGGCTGTCGGGCCAGAGGATCAGGTCCAGGTGGCTCAGAAGCGCAGTGGCATGGAAGGCGGCCGTGCTCTCGAGCTCGATCGCGCTGCTGCGGGTCATGGTCCCATCCGCCGCCTCGACCCAGACCTTGGCCTGGTCGCCGGTCACGATCGAGACGACCTTGGTGGGCACGTCCTCGCCGGTCTCCTCGTCCTTGACCATCAGCTCGGTCTCGAGGCGCACCGTGCGCTGCTCCTGCTCGTCGAGGTCCGGGCGGAACAGGATGTCCACGTGCTGGCTGACCGACTTGACTTCCTCGCCGTCCTGGGCAAACAAGGAGGGCGTGTAGTCGAACGAGAGGGTCCGAACCGCCTCGAAGCGGTCCTCACCGCCCTGGCTCAGCTTGTAGATCTTGAGGATCATCTCCCAGTCGTTGGAGACGACGATCTCGGCCTGTGGCTTCTCCCCGGCCCCGTCCTGGGCGGCGGTCAAGGGGACGAGGGCGAAGAGCGGCAGGAGCAGTGCGAAGAGGCGCATGGCTGGGGGTACTTGGGTTCGGTGGGGCCCAACAGGGGCCCGCTCGCGGTCCGGAAAGTCTACCCTGGACCGCATGCGGCGGTGCAAGGCTGGATGGATGGGTCGTACGAACGAGGTCGGGGGAGCGTGAACACCGCCGCCCTGATCCTCGAGCTGGCCCATGGCGCAGGCTTCGACCTGGTGGGCCTGGCGCCCCTCGCGCCTCCGCCCGACGCCGGTCGCTTCGAGGCCTGGCTGGATGCCGGGCATGGGGCCGACATGGACTGGCTGGAGAAGAACCGGGCTCGGATCTGCGACCCCCGGGGCCTCAGCGAAGCCCCCGGCACGCTCCTGGTGGTCGGTATGGGGCACAGCAGGCCCGCCAGCGAGCTCCCAGGGGGCGGTCGGGTGGCCCGCTATGCCGCCGGCCGGGACTACCACAACCGCCTCGGCAAGGCCCTCAAGCGGCTGGGCAAGGCGCTCAACCGCGAGGGGCTGCTCGACCCGGGCCGCGCCGGGCGGGCGATGACGGACGCCGCCCCCCTGCTGGAGCGCTCCCACGCCGAGGTCGCGGGCCTCGGCTTCGCCTCCAAGGCCGGAAACCTGCTCCATCCCGCCCATGGGCCTTGGTTCTTCCTGGGCGAGCTGCTGCTCGAGGTGCCCTTCGAGCGCCTGGACTGGGTCCCGAGCCCCCCGGCTGGCTCCTGCGGGACCTGCACCGCCTGCCTGGACGCCTGCCCCACCCAGGCCATCGTGGCCCCGGGCCAGGTCGACGCGCGCCTCTGCATCAGCTACCAGACGATCGAAAACCGCGGTCCGATCCCGAACGCCCTACGCGCCAAGCTCGGCGGCTGGACCTTCGGCTGTGACGTCTGCTCAGAGGTCTGCCCCTGGGGCAGCAAGGCCCCGGACCGGAGTGCGGACTGGGGGCGCCACGAGGGCCTCGAGCTCGGCCTGGTGGAGCTCCTCGGCCAGGACCCGGCCAGCTTCGGCGAGGTGTGGCGCGGCTCGCCCCTGCAGCGGCCCAAGCGCGATGGCCTGGCCCGCAACGCCGCCCTGGCACTCGCCGCCCACCCCAGCGAGCGCGGGCAGCAAGCGCTGACCGAAGCCGCCCTGGGGGATGCCTCCCCGATGGTGCGCGAGGCGGCGGCATGGGCCCTGGCCGAAGCCCACGGCGACGAGCCCGGCACCGGCGAGGTCGTCGATGCGACCCTGGCTGGCCTGCCTCAAGGACCGCTCGGTGCGCTGCTGCGGGAGACCCGCGCGCGCCTGGTCGGACCGACGTCCAGATGAATGGACGTCGAGGGCCCCGTCCATGTAAATGGACACGCCCGGCCTCCACCCGCCGCGCAGCACTCAAGTGACTAGCCAGAAGTCGCTTAGGCCCGCCTCACCCCCCTCGATCGCAGCCCCGTTTGCGTAAATCAGGCCGTGAGGGAACCCTCACGCTCTCGGGAGCGTCTTGGAAATGCGACATCTAGGTCGGGCCCAACGCGAGCAGGGCGGATGCAGAACGTCGCTCACAACTCATTGAGTTTGAGAGGAGTTACGCCCATTTGTCTAGTCCAGAGGCGCGCTTGGCAAGGACGGTGCTTTTCCCACCTTGCCGCGACGATGGACCCGAGACCCCAAGGAGAGACCCCGATGGCTAGCAGCAGCTTCTACGACGACCGCAAGTTCTGCCACGACTGCGATGACTACGTGCCTTACCTGATGAGCATGGAGCACTCCTACTGCGTGCGCTGCGGCGCCCAGGTCAAGCTCTTCTCGAAGGAGGACTGGGGCGTGTTCGCCCAGAAGATTGCCCCCAAGAAGGACAAGGGCGGTCGACCGCGCAAGCGTCGCGACACCGCCTGACCGAACCACTCGGAGCTTCGGCCCCGCCCCATCTCGGTGGGCCGGGGAAGGAGAACGAGGAGTGGAAGTGGAAGGGAAGCCCCTGTCGCCTCACGGCGCCGGGGGCTTCATTCTTGCCCGCTCTTCGGCTCCGGCCCGAGCTCGGCCTGCAGGGCCTTGACCGCGGGCTGCTCCCCGTGGAGCTCGGCCAGGCTGGCTAGGTTGCGCCGCGCGGTCTCTAGGTCCCCCACCCGGGCGACGCAGCGGATCGCGAAGACGTCCCGCTCGACGCGCTGCTCGATGCTGCCCGGTAGGGCGGTCAGCCGCCGCAGGATCGGGATCATCGACCGCCGGTCCCCGAGGGCCGCGAGCTCGCTGGCCAGGCCACGCAGGAGGCCGGGGCTGGTCGGAGAGTGCAGGAGGCGGTTGCGCAGGCTCGCCAGGTTGGCGGAGGCATCGGTCAGCTCGCGCCAGCGCAGCTCGAGCGCCTCGCCGTCCTCGTCCTCGCCGAGCTCAAAGAGCACCCGGAAGCCGATGAAGTAGCCGATCGGCTCGAAGGGCGCGAGCTCCATGGCGCGCGCCGCGGCGGCCTGAGCCGCCTCGAGCTGCTCCTGGTCGAAGCGCACCCGCGCGAGGGCGACCCACGCCTCGGCGTGGTCCGGGCGCAGGTCGAGGATCGTCGTCAGCTCGGTCGCCGCAGCCTCGGTCTCACCGAGCTGATAGAGGCAGAGCGCCAGCCCGCGTCGGGCCTCGACGCTCTCCGGCAAGACGTCGAGGATCGCGCGGTAGTGATCGCGGCCCTCGGCAGGCAAGCCCAGGGTGTAGAGCGCGTGGCCGAGCACCTGGGTCCGCCAGACCTCGCTGGGCGCGACCTCGAGGAAGCGCTCGATCACCCGCTGGCAGTCCTGGTAGCGCCGCAGCCGGAAGCAGGTCGTGCCGACCAGCAGGAGGGCCGGCGGGAAGTCGGGCATCAGCCGCAGCTGGTCCAGGCCGAGCTCCAGGGCGGACGGGAAGTCCGCCGCCGCGTAGGCCTGCTCGGCCAGGCCACCCAGCCGCAAGAGGCGCGGCTCGATGCCCTCCAAGCGCTCGGGATTGACCTGGTGCTCGACGAAGAAGTCCGCCCAGGTGCCCGGCGGGGCGGCCGTCAGGTTCACGACCCGTGCCCCGGTGCGGGCGATCGCGGGCAGGGGCGCCTCGACCTGGTCCTGGGGCGCCACCGGCAGGGCCAGGACCAGGGCCGCAAGGATCCACAGGGGGTGCTTCATCGGCTGCGCTCCACGGTGATCCAGCGGTCGAGCGCGGGGTCCTCCAGCTCCTGGACCTGACCGTCGGGCCAGATCACACGCAGGAGCTCGGCGGCCCCGGCGTCCCCGAGGCCGAAGTGGGCCTCGGCGGGCACAGCGGCCTGGTAGCCACCCGTGGTGCTGATCTGGGCGCGGGCGAGGCGCTTGGGCTCACCCTCGGCCTTGGCCGGCAGGACCAGCTCGAGGCGCGCTCCGATGGGCGAGCGCGAGCCCCCCTCCGTCGGGTCCACGAGCCGGACACCCAGCCAGTGGGCCCCCTCGTGCAGCTCGTCGGCCCGGTTCCGCAGGACCCGCACGGCGCCGTCGAGCTCGATCACGATCAGGTCCAAGTCCCCGTCCCGATCGAGGTCAGCGGACGCCGCCGCCCGGGAGACGGTCGGGCCGGCATCGCTCAGGTCCTCGACTTCGAAGCTGGGCTCGATGGAGCTGCCCACGTTGCGCCACAGGAGGTCCGGCTGGGCGTAGTGCGTGTCGGTGCCCGGCTCGTCCGCCTGGGGGTAGACGTGCCCGTGCACCGCGAAGAGGTCGAGGTCCCCGTCGAGGTCCAGGTCGCCGAAGCCCGTGCCCCAGCCGAGCAGCGGCGTGCTCGCCCCGCCGATGCCCAGCTGGTGGCTACGGTCGCGGTAGCTGCGGCGCTCGCCGGAGAGGTACAGGTTGTGGCTCTCGCCCGAGAAGTTGGTCACGACGAAGTCCGCGCGCCCATCCCCGTCGAGGTCGCCCGCGCCGACGCCCATGCCGGCCTGCTCGCGCCCGGAGTCGTCGAGGGCCACCCCGCGGCGCATGCCGACCTCGACCAGCTCATGGCCGGCCTCGCTCGCGCGGTTGTCCCACAGGTGGTTGGGCGTCGAGTCGTTCGTCACGTAGAGATCCAGGTCCCCATCGACGTCGAAGTCCCCGGCCACGACCCCCAGCCCGAAGGCCGCGCGGCCTGGCGCGAAGCCCGCCTCGGCCAGCTCGAAGGTGCCGTCTCCCCGGCCGCGATAGAGCTGATCGTGCTGGGCCTCGAGCCCCTCGGGTCCGCAGTTGACCGCGTGCCCCTTCCAGATGCAGCCGCCGCCCTCGCGCGTGTCGACCGAGTCGAAGCCGAAGTCGAGGTAGTTCACGACCGCCAGGTCCAGCACCCCGTCCAGGTCCAGATCGAAGAGCGCTGCGCTCGTGCCCCAGCGCTCGCCGACCAGCCCCGCCTCAGCCACCGGCTCGAAGCCCGCGCCGGTGTTGCGCAGCACCCGGTCGGGACCCCACTCGGTCACGACCAGGTCCTCGCGCCCGTCCCCATCGAGGTCCCCCACAGCACCGCCGGTCCCCCAGCGCCCGCCCTCCATCTGCCAGGCGTCGCCGGCCGGCGCGAAGGTCGCATCCCCCTGGCCGAGGAAGAGCCGCGGCGGGAGCCCCGGCGTCCCGGCCAGCACGCGCTCGGGCGTCGAGCCGTCGACCAGCACCAGGTCCGTCAGCCCGTCGGCGTCGAAGTCCCCCAGCAGCAGGCCGCCGCCGTTGACCTCGAGGATCCAGTCCTTCTGCGGACTCCCGGAGGTCAGGGTGGCGCCGCCGAGGCCGGCTGGACCGAGCTCCTCGAACAGCGGAGCGCTCGGAGTCGATCCCTGGAACAGGGGCAAGAGGAGGAGGTGCAGCAGCATGGGGCAGGGCGGGTTTGGGTCGTGCTCGGCCGAGGCTAGCAGGACTTCGCGCGAAGTGCAGCGGGCTGGTCGCCGCGGCTTCACAGCCGGTACGAAGCAGGAGGCCCCGCTCCACAACCCCCCGCCGACGGGTGGCGGGGCGCCCCCGCCCCAGCCACGCCCCACAAGGC
>JARGPD010000107.1:9399-16718 GCA_029212845.1 Planctomycetota bacterium | reverse complement strand
ACGCCGTGGAGCCACTCCTGCTCGAGCACCCGCGCATCGATGGAGTTCGAACGGCCTTCATGGAATACACGGAGCCGTCGATCGCGACCCAGCTCGAGGCCTTCGATGCCGAGGGCTACGACGAGGTCGTGCTGGTGCCCATCCTCTTGACCGTCTCCTCGCACTCCTTCGATGACATCCCCACGATCCTCGGTGCGAAGGACGACCTGGCGACCCGTGAAGGCCTCGCCTCCGAAGGCATCCGAACGTACACCCCGCGCGCGAAGGTCAGCACTGCGCCGCTGCTCGACTTCGCGGCGGTGATGCGCGAGAACCTGAGGCGCCGGGTCGCGGCCCTCTCGACGGGATCGACCTCCGAGGGTGTCGTGCTGGTCGCCTACGGGAGCACCCCCTTCGACGCCGAGTGGACCGAGTTCCTCGAGGACATGGGTCGCGAGCTCTCCGATGAGCTCGGGGTCGACACCGTCGAGCATGCCTGGTGCGGTCACATCGTGTCCTACAGCCCGGAGCCGACCGCCGACGCGATCGCGCGCGTGCTCGAGCGGGAGCAGCATGCCCTGGTCGTGCCCGTGCTGGTCGCCGTGGATGAGGACTTCCAGTACAGCATGATCCTCGAAGCCGCCGAGCGGGAGTACGCCGGTGGAGAGGTCCACTACGTACCCGACTCGATCCTGCCCGAGCCGCTGGTCGAGGACTGGGCCGTTCGCATCGCCAAGGAGCTCGCGGACCAGTGAGTCAGGTCCCAAGCCCACCGCGGCGTCGCAGGCCCTGGCGTGCTGTCGTGCGCGCGCTGCATCGCGACCTTGGCTACCTCTTCGCGGGGGTCACCCTGCTCTATGCGATCTCGGGCCTGCTCGTGAACCACAAGGACGCGTGGGACTCGGACTTCGAGATCCGCACCCGCCAGGTGGCCTTCGAGCTACCCGCTAGCCGGGACGCGATCACCGACGACGACGTGCACGCTGCCATCCGCAGCATCGCCGACGCTGGCGTGTACCGCGGGCACGACTTCGCCTCGGACAAGCGCCTCAAGGTCTACTTCGACGATGGCTCGCTGGTGACCCTGCTTGGCACCGGACTGGGCGAGTACGAGACGGTGCGGCGGCGCGAGCTGCTCTTTCGGCTCAACAAGCTGCACCTGCATCCACGCGGATGGTGGCGACTGTTCGCGGACGCCTTCTCGATCGGGCTCGCCTTCCTGGCGATCAGCGGCCTGCTCCTGCTCAAGGGCAGGAAGGGCTTCTTCGGCCGTGGCAAGTGGTTCGTCCTGGCCGGGGCGGCTGTGCCTGGCGTCGCCATCTGGTTCGCTGGTTAGGTTCCGGCGAGCAGCTCGGGCCGTCGCACCCACATGCTTGGTGGTGCGACGGCCTAGGCTCATGCTCCGGGGCGGCGTCGAACTCCCCGTCCGAGGGTCAGCGGGGCGCGGCCCTGATCCAGCGCAGGTCGAGGCGGAAATCGCCGCCCCCGCCGCCCGCGAGCAGCAGGCCGAAGGTCTTGATCGAGTCCAGCTCGAGGGGCTCGGCGTTGCGGACGAGGCGACCGCGGAAGGTCGGCTCGAACAGCTCGAGCGGGATCCGGACGACCTGCCAGTGGCCGTGCTTGGGCGTGAACTCGGCCTTCCAAGCGATGCCGTCGAAGGTCGAGCGATCGCGCAGGCGCAGCTGGTAGGTGCGGCCATCGCCGCGCACGAGCAGCTCGATCGCGGAGGACGCCGTCAGGTCGACGGGCGCCCGGGGCACCGAGCGCACCGAAGCGAAGCCGCCGCCCTCGAGCACGAGGCTGCCTTGGAAGGCCGCCCCCCCGCGCGGGCCGAGCGCGAGGCCACTGCGCGAGCGGCCGCCCATGACCCGGTCGTCGACGGTCACCCAGTCGCCCTCGCGGCCGGCCGTCATGAAGTCGAAGAGCAGCGGGCCCGCGGCCGGGTCGGGAGCGGTCTCGAGCAGGTTGGGTTGCAGCATGGTCGGCGCACGAGGTGAGGCTTCGGGGGACAGGGCGAGCTGCACGGGGGCTGCCGCGCTCGGCTCGGGTGGGGTCGTGGCCATCACGCCGCCGGCCTCGACCAGCTCGCGGAAGGCCCGGTCCAGGTCCAGGACCAGGGTCGCGGAGTAGCCGCGGTCGTGGAACCAGGCGACGCGGTCGTTGGCGTCGAGCAGGAGCACGCGGGCGTTGTTGCCGAGCTCGTTGCCGGTGAAGGCGGCGACCGCGGAGGCGTCGCTGCCGTAGAGGGTCACGACGGCGGCCCAGTCCTCGGGCGGGATGCCGCCGCGCATGCCGTCATCGATGTAGCCCGCGGCCATGCCGGGTAGCAGCCCGGGGATCGTGGGCACCTCGACGAGCGGCGCCGGGGTGCCGGTCTGTTGCAGGCCGAGGATCCAGCGGTCGATGTCGAACTGCGTGCGCTGCTCGTAGCCGACCAACAGGATGCGCGGCTCCGCGGGGTCGAGCAGGGCCACGGCCGTGCCGTTCAGGTCCTCGCCGGAGACCTCGGGGAAGCGCTCCCCCACCGGATCCTGGCCCGGGATGGTCGCCTTGCAGGCTACGAGGCTGGCCACCAGGGCCAGGATCAAGGGGGTCTTCATGGGGGCGACCTAGAGGATGACGGTGTCGATGATGTGGATGACGCCGTTGGAGGCGTCGAGGTCGGTCGCGGTCACGGTGGCGCCGCCGATGGTGACGACGCCATCGAGCACGACCACGTCGAGGGCCTTCTTACCGAGGGGCTGCAGGCGCTCGAGGCCGACGACGTCCGAGGCGTAGTTGCGACCCTTGATGACGTGCAGGGACAGGATGTCGATCAGCTGCTGCTTGTTCTCGGGCTTGAGCAGGCTCTCGACGGTGCCCTCGGGGAGCGCGGCGAAGGCGGCGTCGGTCGGCGCCAGGACGGTCAGCGGGCCGGGGCCCTGGAGCGTCTCGACGAGGCCCGCGGCGCGGGCGGCGGTGAGCAGGGTCTCGAAGGTGCCGGCCGCGGCCGCGGTCGCGACGAGGTCGTCGCTGGCGGGCAGGATCACGCTGTCGATGACGTGGATGATGCCGTTCGAGGCCATGATGTCGGTCACGACGACCTTGGCGCTGTCGACGAACACGCTGGTGGTGGCGGTCGCGCCCTCACCCTCGACGACGACGCTGAAGTCGATCTTCTGGCCGTTCAGGCTGACCGCGCCCGTGCTGCCGACGACGCTGGCGGCGTCGAGCTGGCCGGAGGCCACGTGGTAGGTGAGGATGCCGGCCAGGGTCTCCTTGTTGGCCGGGTCGAGCAGGCTGCGCAGGCTGCCCTCGGGCAGCTTGTCGAAGGCGTCGTTGGTCGGCGCGAAGACGGTGAACGGGCCTGGGCCCTGGAGCGCGGTCACCAGGTCGGCGGCGGTCAGCGCCGTGACGAGAGTCGAGAAGTTGGGGTCGGCGAGGGCGATCTCGACGATCGACGGGGCGGCGTCGGTGTAGGTGACGGCCGCGGAGCAGTCGTCGGGGGTCTTGGCATCCATGGCGGGCGCGAAGGAGAGGAGGGCGGGGGCCGTGAAGAGGAGGCTGAGGATCAAGGGGGTCTGCATGGTTCGTTGCGCTGGTGGGGGCTGCGGGCCAAGGGCTCGCGGGATCAAAACGTTCAAATCGTTCAGACCCCAGACTACGCGAGGCTGGGCCGGTCCTGTGCTGCCAGCCCCCGGCGAGTTCACAACCCCAGCCCAGGATGAACGTTATGGACGTTCTTTTCCGCCAAGGCCCACCCCAGGGGTTCCAATCGTCCAAATCATGCATAGACTGGGGCCATGAGTTCCTCCCCTCCGAGCTTCCTCTCACCCAAGACCCTCGCCCAGGCGATCGGGGTGAGCGAGTCCTCCGTCAAGCGCTGGGCCGACGATGGCCGCATCCGCATCCAGAAGACCTCGGGCGGCCACCGCCGCATCCCCGTGGCCGAAGCGGCCCGCTTCGTGCGCGAGCAGGGCATCGTCCTGGTCGAGCCCGAGCGCCTGGGGCTGGTCATCCCGCCGGAGTTCGAGCGCGCCGAAGAGCCCATCGAGGCCGCCCTGCGCCGCGGGGCCAGCCTCGAGCTCCAGAACCTGCTGACCTCACGCTACCTAGCGGGCGAGCCCCTGGCCGGCCTCTTCGACGGCCCCATGGCCGCCGCCCTGCGTCAGATCGGCGAGCTCTGGCGCAAGGACCCGCGCGGCATCTTCCTCGAGCACCGCGCCTGCGCCGCCGCGCGCGACGCCCTGGTCGCCCTCGCGCGCCTGATCCCCTCCCCGACCGCGGGGGCCCCCACGGCTGTCGGCGGCGCCATATCCGGCGACACCAGCCAGCTGCCCTCCATGATGGTCAGCATGGTGCTCGCCAACGAGGGCCTGCGGGCGGTCGACCTGGGCCCTGACTCGCCCGCCGTGGCCTTGATCCACGCCGCCGAGGCCGAGTCAGCGCGCCTGGTCTGGGTCTCGATCAACCACATGCCCGACGAGTCCGCAGGCCGCGCCGAGCTGCGCGACCTGGCCGCGGGCCTCGGCGAGCGCAAGCTGGTCATCGGCGGCGCGACCGCCGACCGCCTCCAGGTGGCCTCGACCACCCTGCGCATCCAGACCATGGCCGAGCTGGCCGCCTTCGGCGCCGGCCTCGCCAGCTAGCTCCCCGAGCAAGCCACGGCCAGGGCGAACGGAGCCCCTCCCCGGAGGGCCACGGAGGGCCCTAGCCGCCCCAGGAACAAACGGGACCATCAAGTCGTCTTAGCATTCTACTTTCGATTCCGGCCCCCCGAATCCCCCAAAGGGCCGCTCCCCGGCTATTCTCCC
Source organism: Planctomycetota bacterium (assembly GCA_029212845.1). Taxonomy (GTDB): domain Bacteria; phylum Planctomycetota; class UBA1135; order UBA1135; genus JARGPD01. The sequence goes on along the minus strand of JARGPD010000107.1, from coordinate 11,946 downwards.
CCCGCCTCTGCAAGCACCTTAGTAATAAGGAAAACAGAGGCACTGCGCGCGCCCCCGCCCAGGCCACGGGATCTCCCCGCGCCCTGCTCCGAAGCCGCCCCCAGAACGACCCGCGCCCCTCCCCCGAGAGGAGCCCCCGCTCCCCGGAGCAGAGGCGCGCGGAGCGGAGGGGGGTCGGCGACGCGAAAGGAGGCTCCCGCAACTCTCCACTCCCAACCCCCGCCCCGCCCGAAGCCCCGCCCTCCGCCCAACGCTCCCAAGAGCCGACGTCCGCGTCGCCGACCCCCCTCCGACCGCGCGTCTCTGCCGACCGAGGGCCAAGGCACCGAACGAAGGCCCGCCGCAGGCAAGAGCCAAGCGGCAACCGAGCGACCCCGCCGCAGGCAAGAGCCCCGCGGCAACTGAGCGAGACATGCGCCCCACCGGCGCTAGAAGGCAGAGCCCAAGTGGCCCCTGAACGTCATGACCCTTCCCATCCGCAACATCGCCATCGTCGCCCACGTCGACCACGGCAAGACCACGCTGGTCGACTCGATGTTCAGCTTCGCCGGCACCTTCGGTGCCCACCGTGAGATGGCCGAGCGCGTCATGGACTCCGACGACCAGGAGCGCGAGCGCGGCATCACGATCCTCGCGAAGAACACGGCCATCGAATACAAGGGCGTGCGCATCAACATCGTCGACACGCCGGGCCACGCCGACTTCGGCGGCCAGGTCGAGCGCACCCTCAACATGGCCGACGCGGTGCTGCTGCTCGTCGACGCGCGCGAGGGCCCGATGCCCCAGACGCGCTTCGTGCTCAAGAAGGCCTTCGAGCGCGGGCTGCCGGCGATGGTCATGATCAACAAGATCGACCGCCCCGACAAGCGCCCCGAGTGGGTCCACGACCAGCTGCTGGGCCTGTTCATCGACCTCGGCGCCGACGACGAGATGCTCGAGTTCCCGCACGTCTTCGGCAGCGGTCGCGACGGCTTCTGCGCCGACGTGGCCGAGCCCGAAGGGGGCTGGGAAGGCCGCACCCTCGAGCCGCTGCTCGACATGATCATCAAGCACACGCCGGACTTCGGCGGCAAGCTCGAGGGCAAGCTGCAGTTCCAGGCGGCGACGATCGACCACGACGGCTTCCAGGGCCGCATCGGCGTCGGGCGCATCCACCGCGGCACCCTCAAGATGGGCGAGCGCGTCAGCCTTTGCCACCCCGACCGCGAGAAGCCCCTGCAGGTCACCGTCAAGAGCCTCTTCCGCTACGAAGGCCTCGAGCGCGTGCCCGCCATCGCGGTGGCCGCCGGCGACATCGCCGTGGTGGCCGGCATCGAGGAGCTCTCGATCGGCGACACCCTGTGCGAGTCCGAGCACCCCGAGCCCCTGCCCGCCATCAAGGTCGACGAGCCGACCATCTCGATGGTCTTCTCGGTCAACGACTCGCCCTTCGCCGGCAAGGAAGGCAAGTTCGTCACCAGCCGCCACGTGCTCGCGCGCCTCGAGCGCGCCGCCCTGCGCGACGCGGCGCTGACGATCGCCAAGACCCAGTCGGCCGACAGCTACGAGGTCATGGGCCGCGGCGTGATGCACCTCTCGGTGCTCATGGAGAACATGCGCCGCGAGGGCTTCGAGTTCGCCGTCAGCAAGCCGCGCGTGATCATCAAGGAGGTCGACGGCGTGATGTGCGAGCCGCTCGAGCGCGCCACCGTCGAGGTCCCGTCCGAGAGCGCCGGGCGCATCATCGAGTACCTCGGCCGTCGCCGCGGTGTGCTCGAGAACATGGAGAACGACGGCACCCTCGCCACGGTCGAGATGTTCATCCCCTCGCGCGGGCTGATCGGCGCGCGCACGGCGCTCTTGACCCTGTCCCAGGGCGAGGCCGTCTTGAGCCACGTCTTCGAGTCCTGGCAGCCCGACGGCGGCGAGATCGCTGGCCGCCAGAACGGCGTCCTGATCTCGGACCGCACCGGCACCGTGATCCCCTACGCCCTCGACGGCCTGCAGGATCGCGGAGTCTTCTTCGCCGAGCCGGGCACCGAGGTCTACGCGGGCATGATCGTCGGCGAGAACAACCGCGAGCACGACCTCGAGCTCAACCTCTGCCGCCAGAAGAAGCTCACCAACATGCGCGCTTCGGGTCGCGACGAGAACACCAAGATCGCCCCGGCCAAGATCATGAGCCTCGAAGAGCTGCTCGAGTTCATCGAGACCGACGAGCGCCTCGAGATCACGCCCAAGAGCCTGCGCCCGCGCAAGACCCTGCTCGACCCCAACGCCCGCAAGAAGCTGGTCAAGGCCGCCAAGGGCTAAGCGCCCCGCGACGGGCCCCCTCGAGAGCCAGGCCCCATCCTCCCGCAGCGGGGAGGGTGGGGCCTGGCTCCTCCTTTTCTTGCTGGCTCGACGCGAGCCAAGCTTCCACGCCGCACGGCTCCGGCAGGGATATAGTGGATGCGGGCACGGTCGCGTCCGACCCTGCCCCCCCCCCCCCCCCCCCCCGGGTCCCCACCCCCCCAGCGCGGCCCCCCCCACGGCCAACGCCGCCCAGCCCCGCGCTTAGCCGCCCGC
>JARGPD010000107.1:0-9389 GCA_029212845.1 Planctomycetota bacterium | reverse complement strand
GGATGCGGGCACGGTCGCGTCCGACCCTGCCCCCCCGACCCCACGCCCTGGTCCCGACCCGCCCATGCGCTGCACCTCGATCGCCAAGCTCCTCGCTCCGCTGCTCTTCGCCGCGAGCCTGACCCCCGCCGTCGCCGCTGCTCCCCAGCTGAAGGCCCCCGAAGAGCTCTTCGGGGCCCAGGCGCCCGACCACCCCGCCTTCACCCAGGCGGACCTCGAGGCGATGGTCGCGGAGTTCGACGCCATCGTGCCGCACTTCGAGCTGTACACCTACCCGATCCAGGCCTCGATCCTCGAGGACGACACCGTCAACGCCTCGGCCGGCGTCGCGATCGTCCAGACCGAAGGCGACCCCGGGGATCCGGAGGACACCGGGGGCGCCTACTACCAGGCGATCGTCCAGGTCAACTCGGGCTTCCTCGAGGCGGTCCACCACGACCCGCGTCTGGTGCGCGCCGTGCTGGCCCATGAGATGGCGCACCTCGCCCTCGGCCACGCCGCCGAGTGGGCCGACACCACCGACCTCGAGCACATGCTTACGCGCCAGGAGGAGCTCGCCGCCGACGCCGCCGGCGTGCGCTACCTCGCCCAGCTCGGGCACCCCGCCAAGGACATGGTCGACCTGCTCCTGTTCCTCGACGGGAACATGAGCAAGTCCCAGGTCAGCTGGCTGCGGGTCGTGGCCAGCGACCACGCCTCGCCGGTCACGCGCGCGGCCCTGGTCGCCGGCGACGACGCCGTGCTGGACGCGCTCGCCCGCATGGAGGTCGGCCTGGCCTTCATGGAGTGCCGCCGCTACGAGGAGGCCATCGCCTGGTTCGAGGCCGCCCTCGCGATCGAGCCGCGCATGCAGGAGGCGCGGGTCAACATCGGCCTCGCCAGCCTGCAGGACTACTACGAGCGCCTGCCGATCGTGGTCCGCGAGGACTGGCTGCACCCCGAGTTCCTGCCGCACCTGACCCACACTCACCTGCTCGGCGGACGCTCGGTCCAGGTCACCGACAAGGACCGCGAGCGCTACCGGCGCGCGGTCGAGCACATCGAGGCGATCCCCGAAGGGCTCTACGGCCGGGCCAAGTCCTTCCTCCTGGGCACCGCCCGGGTGCTCGCCCCCAGCGACGACGAGGCCACCATCGCGGCGGGCGTCGAGCTCCTGCGCGCGGACCTCTTGCTGTTCCCCTCGATCATGCCCAAGGGCGTCCAGGCCGACCACCTGCGCCGGGTCAACAACATCGCCGTTGGGCTCACGCGCCTCGGCCGCGCGGCCGAAGCCCAGACGACGCTCCAGACCGAGGCCGCGCGCGTGGCCGACGTGTTCCTCGGCTACACCGCCGAGAACGTCGGGCGCCTCCCCCACGCCGGGCTCGATGCGACCCAGGCGCGCCAGGCCCTCGAGATGGCCCTGCTCTACGTCCAGAACACGCCGCCGAGCGCGCCGCAGTTCGAGGTCGTCCGCAGTGCCATGCAGAACCTGCTGGCCAGCCAGAACCTCGAGATCACCGGCGAGCTGGCCACCGCGCCGACCTACCTGTGCAAGGCGGTCACGATGACCTTCGACGGGGTCGAGCTGCAGCTCTTCGGCTCGGTCGACGACAGCCTGGCCGCCCTCGGCCAGCCCAGCGACATGGGCTTCCTGCTCGAGAAGTACAAGGACCTCGCCTGCGTGATCTGGGGCGAGAGTGACATCGTGATGCTGACCGAGCGCGGCCGCATCATGAAGCTGACCTCGTACCGCGAGGGCACCAGCATCCAGCTGCGCCCGGCGAACACCAGCGTGCGCGAGGCCTTCGAGCTGCGCATCGGCATGACCGCAGCCGAGCTCGACGCGGTGATCGACCCCGAGGGCGACGGCAGCTACCGGACCGACACGACCCTCTTCGGTCGCGGCAACGCGGTCGGCACGCTGCTCCCCGAGGTCTGGCACTACTACCCGACCTTGAACCTCGGCGTGCTGGTGGTGGACGGCGTGGTCCAGGGCCTCTCGGTCACGCCGATCAAGGGCTGACCGCGCGCGGCTACCGCGGCAGGGCCAGGTTCCAGGCGCTGGCCCGCGCTCGCTCGTCGAGCACCAGCACCAGGAGTCCATGCTCGGCCAGCAGCGGGTCGCGCTCGAACACCTCGGGCGGAGCCAGCTTGGCGAAGACCCGCGCCGCCTCGGGCGCGCCGCGCAGGTCGGCCTCTAGGTTGCCGTGCTCGTCGATCGTACCGGAGAAGGACCACACCTCGGCGCTGCCGTCCGCGTCGGGCGCGCCCTCGAGCGTCCCGTTCACGCGCCCGCGGCTTCGGATGGTGAGGAAGACCTCGGCGCCCGGCAGCACGAGCTCGCCGTCGCCCGCCGCGAGCACGAACTCGACCGAGCCGATGAAGTCCTCGACGCTGGGCTCGAAGCCCCCCGGCAGCCCGGGGCCACCGGCGAAGGAGAGGGGGCTCGCGAGGGGCACTCCGATGCCGTCGCGCCCCGCCGCCCAAGCCAGGCCTGCTGCGACCTCGGGGTCGTCGGTGCGTCGGTACAAGGAGCGCCAGCAGGCCGTGCGCGCGAAGAAGGCCGCCTTTCCGGCGGGCCCAGAGAAGACCGGGCCGTGGTGCTGCTCGGTGCGGCCGAGCTGCCCCAGCGCCTCCCACGTCAGACCGGCGAGGGTCTGCAGCACCGCGCTGTCCGCGGGCGGCAGCGTGGACTCGTCGAGCTGCTCGAGCTCGCCCGCGCGCGCCGCCAGGAGCGCGCGCACCCAAGGCGCAGCCTCCGCGGCCGAGGGAGGCGCGGGGGGAGCTCCTGCCAGGAGCTCGCGCGCGGCAGCATCCTCGCCCAGGCACACCAGGTAGATCAGCTCCAACCACACCAGGGACTTGGCCTGGTCGGTGCCCGGGGTCGCGCACCGGCGCACCGCGCGGAAGCCCTCGAGATCGCCGGCGTTCAGCAGGGCCTTGGCGAGCTCGCCCACCAGCCCCGACGGCAGCGCGCCCGCCTCGAGCTCGTCCGCCAGGTGCAGGTGGACCAGCTCGGCCAGCTGCCGGTAGCGCCCCGTCTGGGTCGCGAGGACGCACAGCTCCTCCCAGCCCGTGGGCTCGTCGCCGAACTCGCCGGCCCGCTCGGCCAGCACGTCGAGCAGGTCGAAGCGCAGGTTCGTGAAGGCTTGGGGCGAGAGCATGCCGCGCATGGTGGCCTCGCTCCCGCGGTCGTGCTGGATCGACGCGACCTCGGCGGTCCAGGTCCCGAGCCGCGGCGCGAGCCGCTTGGCCGCATCCATCGCCATCTGGATCGCCTCGTCCGACTGGCCGGTCGAGAGGGCCACGGCCAGGCCCGCCCTCCACGAGTTCGGGAAGCGCGCCGCCTGGGCCGCGAACTCCTCCCGCAACCCCGGCGCGCTGATGCCCGCCGCACGAACCGCCAGGAGCAGCGACCAGGGCTGCAGCTGGAGCTCGAGCGCCGCCGTCGCGTCGCCGAGGGCCCCGTCCCAGTCCCCGCGCTCGTAGCGGAAGAAGGCCCGCAACGCGCGCCACTCGCCGTCCTCGGGCCAGTCCTCGACGCACTCATCGAGCAGCTCGCGGACCTCGTCCAGGCGGCCCGACTGCTCGAGCAGGCCGAAGCGCTCCATCCGGAAGCGCCAGTTGCCCGGGTAGCCGGGCGGCAGGGACTCGGCCGCCTCGAGCAGCTCGAGGCCCTCGGGCGAGCGCCCGTGCATCAGGTGGTCGACGTAGTGCACGTAGGCCCCGCCGCGGGTCGCCGGATCCAGCTGCGGTGCGAGGGCCTCGACCACCAGCAGGGCCTTGTCGCTCGCGCCGCCGTTGCAGAGGTTGAACGCGATCAGGATCGCGAGGTCGATCGTCTGGATCGGGTGCTCGGTCCACAGGCGCCAGGATGCCTCGTAGCGGGTCGACGCCAGGGTCTCGCCGGACATGTCGTTGGCCAGCACCATCAACGCATAGGGCGAGTCGGGGAACTTGGCGATCAGCTCGTCCTGGATGCGCGTCATCTCTGCCGTACGGTTCACGGCCTGCAGGCTCTGGGCCAGGAGGAACAGCTGGCGCGGGCCGAGGTCGGTGACCCCGCGGGCCGTGGTCAGCATGTCGGCGCAGGCGGCGTAGCGCTCGTCGACGTACAGGAGGTCTGCGTACAGACCGGCGGCGTGGAAGTAAGGCTCGTCCCCGAGCTCGGCGGCGCTCTCCAGGAAGCTGGCAGCGGACGCGGTCTGGGCGGCGGTCACGCGCTCGAAGGCCGCGGTCTGGGCGGCGAGGGCCTGGGTGTACTGGGCGACGGCCTCGGACTCGCGCTCGACCGCCGCGGCCAGCTCCGCGGACATGCCGCCCGCCGCCTGCAGCCGCGCGATCTCGGCCGCCGCCTCTATCAGTCGAGCCTCGTCCGCCTCGAGGGCGGCGGCCAGCTGGTCGAGCATGGCCACCAGCTCGCTGTCGGGCTGGGGCAGCTCGGCGCCCAGCAGCACGTCGCGGGTCGGGTCGCTCCAGACCCAGGGCTCCTGCTCGCCGTCGAACCCGCGCGCCGTGTAGCTGCGCACCGCGTCGCGCGTCTTGGCCGCCACTCGCGAGGCCCACAACGCGCCAGAGGCCTTGTCGATGACCTCGCCGCGGCGGTCTTCGAGGGCCTCGATCAGGTGGTGCGTGAAGACCCCGCCGCCGAGCCGCGCGTCCTCGTTCGAGACCTGCCCCGGCGCACAGGACAGGACCACCGCCAGGTTGGCCTCCTCGGCCAGGTCCCAGAGCCGCGCGCCGAAGGTGTTGCCGTCGCCCGTGCGGCACCCGTCGACGACGAACAGCACGTTCTCCAGGCCGGCCTCGACGATCTCGCCCACCACCTGCTCGACGTCGAGCCCGATGTCTGCCACCGTGCCCCGCGCGCCATCGCCCGGCAGGAGGTAGTCGCGGCCGTCCTGGCCGATGCCGTGCCCCGCGAAGTAGAAGACGAACAGGTCGCCCGCCTCGAGCTGCTCCTCGGCCAGGATCCCACGCAGCTGGAAGAACATGTTGCCGGTGGTCGGCCGCAGGAAGGGGTCCTCGGCCGTGTCGGTCATCAGCCGCACCGTCGACTCGTCGAAGCCGAAGCGCTCGGTCAGGGTGGCTGCGAAGGCCGTCGCGTCGCTGCCCGAGTAGCTCAAGCTCCCCAGGTGCGGGTACTCCGCGGCGCCGATGACTAGCGCCCAGCGGTTGGCGGGCGCGTAGAGCTCGGGCAGCACGTCCGCGTCGGAGGAGGGCACTGGGAAGGCGGCGCTGGGAAGCAGCGCGAAGGCTAGGGACAGCAGCATGGCCCCCATCCTGACCGAGCGGTGGCGCTTCTACCAGCGGTCAACCGAAGAGAGGCCGCCCGCCAACCGGGGGTGGGGGGGGGGCCCGCGCGGTGGGCGCCCGACCACCGATGGGGTGCGGGCCGTTCGGGCCGCGGGCGCGGGGGCGGGGGTGTTGGGACCGGCGTAGTGCGTCACCGAGCGCGTGTGCCACGCGCGGCCGTCGAAGGTCGACAGGCTGGAGGAGGACTCGTAGAAGTCCATCGCGCGCAGCACCGGCCCGAAGTTGCCGACCATGCGCATCAGCTCGGTGACCATGGCCTTGGCCTCGGGCTCCTCGATCGCCATGGTGACCATGCCGCCCATCATCGCGATGCCCTGCAGCCCGTCGGCGAGCGCGCTGGCGGTGCCACGGTGGTCGGTGTAGCTTGCCGCGCTGACCGAGCCGTCGGACTCGCCGGGGAACAGCGCCGTGGCGCGCATGCGCTCGTTCGTCGTGATGTTGTCGGCGCCCTTGCTGGCGACCGTCTGGCAGTGGGCGATGGCGTCGCCGGAGGAGGCGAAGACCATCGCGCCGTCACGCACGCCGCAGAGGATCGACTGGCCAGCCATGGCGATCCCGATCTCGGTGAAGCCCTCGAAGCGCTCGTCGCGGGTGGGATCGATGCTGATGCCGAGCATGCCGACCATCGGGTTCTCCTCCAGCGCCATCTCGAGCATCATCGGGGCCATGCCCAGGACCATGCCCATCTTCTCGGCGGCCATGGCCTCGTCCTTGACGGCCATGCGGGTGACCCACTGGGGCTGGCCGTCGAGCTCGAAGTCGACCGAGACGGTCTCGCCGTCGATCCAGCCGAGCACGTCCTTGCGCAGGTCGAAGCCGGACTCCTCCTGGATCATCTCCCACTGGCCGAGGGCCATCTGCCCCATCGGGCCGAAGTCACCGATCAGGCCAAGGGCGAAGTCGTACATGCCGCCCATGTCCATGCCGCCGCTGACCGAGTAGCCGGTCGTGGTGGCGGGCAGCTTGCCGGTGAAGTCCTCCACCGGGCGGCTGGTGCCGAGCAGCGGAAAGAAGCGATTGCCCTTGGCGTTCGGGGAGAGCACGCTGATCGAGTTCGAGTGCACCGAGTAGCCCTCGGTGTGGCTGACCGTGGCCTTGTACTCCATCAGGGTCAGGCCCTCGAGCACCAGGTCCATGGCGTGGTTGATCATGCCGGCGATCATCGCCTCTTCGCTGACCATGCCACCCTCGGCGGCCTCGGCCTCGGGGTCGCCCATCTCGGCTGCGATCAGGCCGCGGACCTCGCCCATCATGCCGGCGATCTGCAGGTGCAGGTTGCCCATGTCGACGTAGCTGAAGCCGTCCTCGGGCGCCGGCAGCTGCGCGAAGGCAGCCTGGAAGCGCGGGCTCATGGCGATCGAGGTGGCACCCTCGGCGCCGGACAGGAGCGCGATCACCTCACCGCGCATGTCGTTGCCGATGCTCAAGAAGATCGTGCTGCCGTGGCGCGTGATGCCGAAGCCGTAGTCCGGCGCATCAGGATCCAGATCGCTGAGCTCGAGCACCATCGAGGTGGCACCGCCCTCTTCGACGCGCTTGAGCTCGAGCGGGAAGCCCGCCATGCCGCCGACCATGCCCAGCATGCCGTTGGCGAAGCCTGCGAGCTCGGTGAAGGTCGCTTCGGCCTTGTCCTCGGCGACCTCGAACAGCCACAGGTGGTCCTGGGTGCCGACCATGCCGCCGGTCAGGTCGAGCGGGTTCAGGCGCTGGGCGTAGACGACGTCGCCGTCGAGCGCGTCCCAGTTGACGCCGCGGCACATCTCGCCGCAGGCCTCGACGGTGCCCATGACCATGTCGAGCATGCCGGGCTCGGCCTGCTCGGCCATGAGGTCCATCAGGTCGTCCCCGATGCCGCTATCGACCAGGGCGTCCCAGACGCCGCTCCAGTGGGCGTCGAGGAAGGCGCGCTCGGGGTTCGAGCGATCGCCGGTGACCATGAAGTAGTCCGACGGCACGGCCGAGACCAGGTCGAAGCCCTGGGCGGCTGCGGGCGAGGCCAGGAGGCCGGCGGAGAGAACGAGGCCCAAGCCGGTGGCTCGGGAGGGGGCGAGGAAGGATGCGATGTTCATGAGGGGTTCCGGTCGCAGGGGGACGGGGAGAGGAGTGCCTACTACGGCAGCGGCCGAAGATGCTTCACGCCGAGCTGGCGGAAATGGCCGCAGAAGCAGGCAAACTGGGTCTTGGGCTAGAGCTTGGACTCGACGATCGCCAGGATCTCGGCCTCGAGTGCCTCGGCGCTGGCGCGCAGGTCGCGGGCGCGCGCGAGGAAGGCACCACGAGCGGCCTCGTCGGTCAGGTCCTTGGCGTTGATGCGCACGTTGAGCTCGGCGCCGATGGCGCCCGAGCGGGCGCAAAGGGCGCCCACGCCGGCGTCGCTGACCGAGGCGGGGTTGCCCTCCTCGGCCATGGCCTTGATGGTCGCCATCGAGTCGACGCAGACCTGCATCGTGCGCAGGGGGGTCTCGATCGCGAGGCGCGTCGCGGCCTCGACCGCGGCGGTCTTGGCGGCTTCCTCGGCCTCACTGTCGGACGGCAGGCGGAAGGCATCCATGATCGCGTTGAAGGCATCGGTGTCCGCGTCAACGAGCCGCACGAGCTCGTTCATGCAGGCCTTGCCTGCCACCGCGTGGTCCGAGAAGGACCGCCAGCGGTCGTCCCAGCCGCGCTTGTGGGCGGCGAGGTTCGCGACCATGGTGCCGAGGGCGGCCCCGAGGGCGCCGAGCTGGGCCGCCACGGAGCCTCCACCCGGGGCCATCGATTCCGAAGCGGTCTCCTCGATGAAGTCGGCGACGCTCAGCTCGACGAGCTTCTTCGGCTCGTCCTTGGCCAGCACGTACTCGATGATCTTCTCCTCGGGGACGAAGGGGCCGAGCTCGTCGAGGCCCATCGACTTGACCGCGATCTTGATCTTCTCGGCATCGCTGATGCCCAGGCTGCGCTCCTGCTTGGCCAGGTAGTGGTCGCCCGCAGCGAGCATGGCCGAGAGCGGGATAAGCCCGACCAGCTCCGAGCCCGTCGTGCGGATGCCGCGCTCGCGGGCCTTCGCGTCGACTTCGTCGAAGGCGACGTGCACCGGGGTGACCGCGATGTTGGTCAGGTTCATCGAGATCTGGGCGACGCCGTACTCCTCGATGAACCAGCCGATGCCCTTGACGCACTTGAGGCTGCCGGGGATCCAGACGGGGTTGCCGTCGGCGTCGCGCTCGAGCGGACCGGTCAGCCCGTCGCCGCCGCGCTTCTGCCGGCCCTTCTCGCGCACGTCGTAGGCGATCGCGTTGGCGCGCCGCGTCGAGGTGGTGTTCAGGTTGACGTTGTAGGCGACCAGGAAGTCGCGCGCGCTGACGGCGGTGACTCCGGCGCGCGGGTTGAACTTGGCCGAGCCGAAGTCCGGCGCCCAGGCCGGGTCGGCCAGCTTCTTCTCGAGACCCTCGTACTCACCCGCCCGCACGACGGCGAGGTTCCGGCGCCCCTCGACCTTGGCCGCGTTCTCGTAGAAGTAGCCGCTGATGCCGGCGGCGCCGAGTCGCTTGCCGAGCTCGTGGGCGAACTCGACGCACTCGTCCATGGTCACGCCCGAGATCGGGACCAGCGGGCACACGTCGGTGGCGCCGAAGCGCGGGTGCTCACCGTGGTGCTTCGACATGTCGATCAGCTCGGCCGCCAGGGTCACGCAGGCGACCGCCGCCTCGAGCACCGGCTCGGGCTCACCGGCGAAGGTGACCACGGTCCGGTTGGTGGCCTTGCCAGGATCGACGTCGAGCAGACGCACGCCATCGACGGCCTCGATCGCGTCGGTGAGGCGCTTGATCAGGGCCATGTCGCTGCCCTCGGAGAAGTTGGGGACGCACTCGATCAGACGGGGGGAGGTCGACATGGCGGGGCTCGGTAGGGCAGGTTCGGAGGGAAAGGGGGCCCCCACGGGGGGGCGAGGGGCGTCACTCTAACGTTGCTTCGTGACTGGCTGGGCTCCGAATCGAACAGCTTCGGAACCTACGACGAAGGCGCGCCCCCCCCCCCCCCCGGGGGGCCCGCGCCCCCCCCCGGCGGGCGGCGTGGGGCCGCCCCAGACGTGCGCCAGGGGCCCGTTGAAC
>JARGPD010000106.1:15843-17120 GCA_029212845.1 Planctomycetota bacterium | reverse complement strand
ACGGCGACGACTGGATCCTGAACGGCCGCAAGATGTGGATCACCAACGGCACGGTGTCCCAGGTCGCGATCGTCTGGGCCCAGACCGAGGACGGCATCCGCGGCTTCGTGGTGCCGACCGACACGCCCGGCTTCAGCGCGCCCGAGCAGAAGCACAAGTTCAGCCTGCGCGCGTCGGTGACCTCGGAGCTGGTGATGGAGGACGTGCGCCTGCCCGGCTCGGCCCTGATGCCCGGCAGCGGCGGCCTCAAGAGCCCGCTGATGTGCCTGACCCAGGCGCGCTACGGCATCGCCTGGGGCTCGATCGGCGCGGCCATGGCGTGCTTCGACGAGGGCCTGCGCTACGCCCAGGACCGCGAGGTCTTCGGCGCGCCGCTCGCCGCCAAGCAGCTCTGCCAGAAGAAGCTGGCCGACATCGCCACGGACATCACCCTGGCCCAGCTGATGAACCTGCGCCTCGGCCGCATGAAGGACAACGGCACGCTCAAGCCGCACCACGTCTGCATGGCCAAGCGCAACGGCTGCGAGGTCGGCCTCAAGACCGCGCGCGAGATCCGCGATCTGCTCGGCGCGAACGGCATCAGCCTCGAGTTCCAGACCGGCCGGCACATGTGCAACCTCGAGAGCGTGATCACCTACGAGGGCACCCACGACGTGCACACCCTCGCGATCGGCATGGCGCTCACGGGCCACAACGCCTTCTGATAGGGCGGCTTGGCCCGGGCCAGATCGGCGCGGAGGACCTGGAGGATCTTGCGGAGATGGCGGGACCTGGCTTAGGTTGGGGGTCCCGCTCGGTCTTACCGGCTTGTCCGATCCACCCGTCCGCGCCCCGGCGCAGGAGCCCCCATGGTCCGTCCGCTCACCCTGTTCGTTCCCCTCGCCACCTTCCTCCTGAGCGCGGCGGCCGCCGCTGGCACGATCACCGTCGGTCCCACGGGGAGCGGTGCGCAGTTCGACGACATCGCCGACGCGATCACCGCGGCCCAGCCCGGTGACGTGCTGCTGGTCGCGTCCGGACAGTACGTGGACGCCACGCCGCTGGTCGTCGACAAGCCCCTGACGATCCTCGGCGCCGGTTCCGACACGACCAGCTTCCAGGCCGTCGCGACGAGCCCCTTCGACAAGCCGCTGCCGCTGCACGTGGTCGGTCTGCAGGCCGGGGAGGAGGTGCGCATCGCGGGCCTGACCCTGCGCTCCCAGACCCTCGGCGGTTTCGTGGCCTCGACCTTCGTCGTCGAGAACTGCGTCGGCCCGGTCGTACTCAGCGACATCTCC
>JARGPD010000106.1:0-15743 GCA_029212845.1 Planctomycetota bacterium | reverse complement strand
CTCGACCTTCGTCGTCGAGAACTGCGTCGGCCCGGTCGTACTCAGCGACATCTCCTCGGGCAGCATCCTCACGGTGTTCGACACCGCGGGCTTGGCCCAGGTGCGCAGCTCGCCCCAGGTGCTGCTCGACGGGTGCGAGCTGCGCGTGCTCGGCAGCAGCCAGACCTCGGAGATGACCCCGGCCTTGCTGGTCGAGAACTCCGAGGTGCACGTCAACGGCAGCATGCTGCTCGGCGGCAGCCGCGGCATGCTGCTGAACCAGGGCACCGAGCGTGACGGCGCGCCGGGGATCCGGGCGACCGACTCCGTGCTGCGCCTCTCGCGCAGCGAGAGCCTCGGTGGCGCCGGAACCTTCAGCTCGGTGTTCTTCACGACCGACATCCCGACCGAGGGCGGCGCGGGCATCGAGGCCACCGGCAGCTTCGTCTTCCTGCGCGGCGGCACGGGCAACCTCGTGAGCGGTGGCCTGGGCCAGAGCGGCTTCGCCGGCGGGGTGCTGACCCACGGCCTGGGCGGCGCGGCGGTCGAGGCCGATGTGTCCAGCCTGGTGACGAGCACCAGCGACGCGCAGCTGGTCTCGGGTGCGGACAGCACCGGCGTCGTGAGCGTGCCCCTGGTCGCCGGTGGCGCCGCGTACCTCGGCCTGCCGGTGCCGCTCGCTACGCTCGAGAGCACGGACAAGCTCTTGGCACTTGGTATGGTCGCGCGCCTCGAGCTCGGCGGCGAGCCGGGCGGCCTCTTCCTGACCTACTTCAGCGCCGGCCAAGGTCCTGCCGCTTCGGCTCCGCCGATCCACGGGCTGATCCTGCTCGATACCCAGACCGCCGTTGCGCTCGCGACCACGACCCTCGACGGCGCAGGTGCAGGCGCGCTCAGCATCTCGATTCCCAGCCTGCCGACCCTGGTCGGCTTGAGCGTCCTGGCCCAGGGCTTCAGCCTCGGCACGAATGGCGAGGCGAGCTTCTCGTCCCCGACCTTCGTCGGGATCCTCTAGCGATCCCCTCTCGCCGGTCCCGGCCGAAGGCCAAGGGGTGGTGCGCGCTCGCGCCGCCCTGGGGCCTGGGCCTTGCGGTCCGCGCGGGTCGAGCTGGGGTGTGGAGCCGCTGAGCTCGCTCCAGAGCTCGAGACCTGCGCGCGCCCGGAGCATGCCACCTGGCAGCCTGGGGATCGTGGGCTGCTCCGGAGGCGGCGGGGGCTTCTCCGCCCCGACCCGCGAGCTGGGAATCGGGTCGGCTTGCCGCTCGGCCTGCTAGGGTGGAGCGCGGGCCCGATCCCAAGCAGGGGCTCACCCGGCCAGCGGCGCGGTCTGCCGGTGGCACGACATCCCTAGCTCATGCAGGAGTTCCCATGGCACGCAGCTCGCTCCGACTCGCTCTCTTGGCCCAGGTGGTCCTCGCGCTGTTCCTGCCTGGCGCTTCAGCCGGCACGATCACGGTCGGGCCGACCGGGACCGGCGCGCAGTTCGACGACCTGGCAGCGGCCGTCTCCGCGGCAAGCGCCGGGGACGTGATCCTGGTCGCGGCCGGGAAGTATGTCGGCGGCTCCACGCTGGTGATCGACAAGTCGCTGACGATCCTCGGCGAGGGCTCGGCGAACACCCGCTACGAGGTCTCAGCGGGGGACATCTTCAGCGTGCAGCTGCCCCTGCATGTGATCCAGCTCGATCCGACCGAGGAGGTCCGCATCGTCGGGCTCGAGCTGAGTGCCCACTCGAGCGCCTTCGGGGGCAAGGCGGCGGCGGCCGTGCTCGTGAGCGGTTGCAAGGGGCCGGTCGTGCTCGCGGACGTCATCTCGGGTGGACTCGTGGACATCAGCGCGCCCGCGGTGGTCGAGGTCTGGGACAGCGATCAGGTGGTCTTCGATGGCTGCGCCTTCGGGGCGAGCGTCGGCCAGGCCGGCTCGCCCCCGGCGGCGATGATCGTGGTGAACTCGAGCGTTTACCTGAACAGCTGCGCCTTGGCCGGTAGCTCGGCGCCCGAGTCGGTGGTGCCCGTGCTCGCCTACGACGGGGCGGTCGGGATCCACGCGACGGACTCGGAGCTGCGCCTGTCGCGGACGGTCGTGCTCGGCGGAGCCGGCATGTTCGAGGCGCCCTTCTCCTCGCCGCCCTCCCTGACCTCCGGTGGTGCGGCGGTCGTGGGCTGGGGCAGCACCGACGTCCTCGTCCGCGGCGGGCCCGGCAACCTGCTGCTAGGTGGCGTCGGCGGGCACAAGTACATCGGCGTGGGCAGCCAGTACGGGCCCGGCGGTGCGGCGGTGCTGCTCGACGCTGGCTCGCGCTTGGCGAGCGTCAGCGACGCGGCCCTGGTGGCGGGGACCACGCTGCATGGCGCCGCTTCGACACCAGCGGTCGACGGCACCGGGGTCTGGAGCCAGGTCGCCGAACCCCTCGCGACCCTGGGCAGCTCCACGCGCCTCGTGGCGCCGGGCTCCAGCGTCACCCTCGAGCTCGCCAGCGCTCCCGGCGCGACGGTGGTGGTCCTGATCGCTGCGGACCAGGTCCCGGCCTTCTCCCTGCCGGGCTTCCACGGCGAGGTCCTGCTGGACCCCTTCGCCTATTCGGTCCTCGCGGTCACGACCTTGGACGCCGCCGGCCTCGGTCTCCACACCGGCACCGTGCCCGCCATTGCGAGCCTGGTCGGCGGCAGCGTGCTAGCGCAGACCCTTGCGATCAACCCGAGCGCCGACCTGAGCTTCTCCGCGCCGGTCCTGGTCGCGGTGCGCTAGCCGATGGCGCCGGTCTGCACGGCCCACAGGCCGGCGTAGATGCCACCCTGGGCGACGAGCTCCTCGTGGGTGCCGGCCTCGGCCACGCGGCCATCCTCGAGCACATGGATGCGGTGGGCGTGGCGCACGGTCGAGAGGCGGTGGGCGATCAGGATCGTGGTGCGGCCTTCCTCGATCGAGCGCAGGCTGCGCTGGATGGCGGCCTCGGTCTCGTTGTCGACGCTCGAGGTGGCCTCGTCGAGGATCAGGATCGGTGGGTCGACCAGCACCGCGCGGGCGATCGAGACGCGCTGACGCTGGCCGCCCGAGAGCTTCTGGCCGCGCTCGCCGACGATCGTGTCGTAGCCGTCGGGGAACGAGCGGATGAAGTCGTCGGCCTCGGCGATGCGCGCGGCGGCGGCGACCTCTTCCGGGGTGGCGTCGGGCTTGCCGTAGGCGATGTTCTCGGTGATCGTGCCGTGGAACAGGAACACGTCCTGGCTGACGAGGCCGATCGCGCCGCGCAGGTCCTCGAGGTCGAGCTCGCGCAGGTCGATGCCGTCGAGACTGACGCGACCGGGGCTCGTCTGGGTTGCTCCGTCCACGGGCACGACGGGATCCAGGAAGCGCAGCAGCAGCTTGATCAGGGTGCTCTTGCCCGCGCCGGTCGAGCCGACGATGGCGGTCGTACGGCCGGCGGGCAGGTCCAGGTCCAGGCCGCGGAAGATCGGGCTCTTCGGTCGGTAGTGGAAGTCGACGGCCTCGAGGGCCATGGCGCCCGTGACCGCCTCGCGCTCGAGGGCGCGCGGGCCGCTGGCGATGGTCGGCTTGACGTCGAGCAGGTCCAGGATGCGCGTGGTCGAGGCCATCGCGCGCTGGTACAGGTCGAAGGTCTCGCCCAGGCGCGTGAGCGGCCACAGGAGGCGCTGGGTCATGAAGATCATCACCGAGTACGCGCTGACCGCCATGATGCCCTGGTGGGCGTACAGGCCGCCTAGGACCATCGTGCCTCCGAAGCCGATCACGATGACCATGCGGATCAGGGGCGAGAACGCGCTCGAGAGCTTGATCGCGCTGCCGTTCGACGAGGCGTAGCGCTGGCTCTGGACGCGCATGCGCTCGACTTCGCGCGCCTCCTGGGTGTAGCTCTGGATCGTGGCGATGCCCGAGAGGTTGCCGGACAGGTCGCCGGCGAGGGCGCCCGCGTCGGCGCGCACGGCGGCGTAGCGCGGCGCGAGCAGGCGCTGGTAGCGCATCGAGCCCCACACGATGATCGGCATCGGCAAGAGCGCGAAGAGCGCGACGGTCGGCTGCAGGGCCAGGAAGATCGCGCCGATGACGAGCACCGTCGTCGTCACCTGCAGGAGGTCGTTGGCGCCCTTGTCGAGGAAGCGCTCGAGCTGGTTGACGTCGTCGTTCAGGATCGCCATCAGCGTGCCCGTCGAGCGCTCCTCGAACCACGAGGGTTCGAGGGTCTGGACGTGGCCGTAGGCGTCGATGCGCAGCTCGTGCTGCAGGTCCTGGGCGAGGTTGCGCCACAGCACCCCGAAGGCGTACTCGAAGATCGACTCGGCGCCCCAGATCAAGACGGTCAGGATCGCGAGGCCGGCAAGCTGCCCCTCGAAGGTCTCGATCCCGACCGCGCCACCGACCCGCGCGGGCAGGGACTCTTCCCCGAGCACCAAGAGGTCGATCGCCGCGCCGATCAAGAGCGGCGGCGCGAGGTCGAAGACCTTGTTCAGGATCGAGCAGGCGGAGGCGGCGCGGATGCGCTTGCGATGGTGGCGCGCATAGGAGAGCAGGCGCCTGAGGGGAGGCTGGGACATGCCGAAGGATAGTGCGAAGAGCCCCGGCGCGGGCCACCTCTTCGCCCCGTCGCATGACTCTGCGGGCTCTTCTTGGACACGCCTAGGCGCCTGCTTGGTGGCTCCCCCAGGATTCCTCAGCGCCGCGCCACCGCGATGGTTCGGCTCATCGCGTTGTTGGCCCGGTCCTCGCCCTGGAGGCGGCCCTCCGGATCGAGGATCAGCCGAGTCTCGAGCTCGGCGTACCAGCCCGGGTAACCGGCGTAGGTGAAGGCGAGGTGCCGCTTCTCACCGGGCGCCAGGCCGCCCACGCTCCAGACCTTGTCGGGGCCTTGGAAGCTCACGCTCGCCCACCACTCGACCTCGAAGGCCGTCGCCGCCTGCGTCCCGCGGTTCTCGACCCCGACGCGCACCAGGACCGGCTGTCCCCGTACCGGAGTCGTCGGCTCGAGGGCCATCCCGAGGGGCGCGATGTCGAGCTCGTCTCCAGGGTCGCTGGGCGCGTGCACGATCGGAACGGCGACCGGGGCAGGCGGTTCGGGTTCTGACGGCTTGGGCCTCAACCCGGCGATGGGTGGTGGGGCGTTCGCTTCCACCTTGGCGGTCCGGCTCGCGAGGTATGCTGAGCCGAGGACTCCAACGACCGACAGGACGGCGACGAGGATCTGGGTGGGGGCGGAGGTCTTGTCTGCTTGGGGCATGGCACTAGCTCACGTTCGGGTCGGTGGAGTCGCAGCGGGGATCACTCGCTGGCGAGCACGTTGTTGAGGACGTCGTCGAGTAGGTTGAGTCGGTCCATCGGCTTGAGGGCGGCCTCGAGCGACAGCAGCAGCGGGGCGACGTTGGCGACGCCGCGGCAGTGGCGCCAGGCCGCGCGCAGCCAGGCCTCGCGGGGTTGGGTGGGGGGCAGGGGCAGGGGGTCCTGGGCGTGGGCCATGGCGACCGCCTGGGCGAGCTTGTCGCGCAGCTCGGCGAAGCGGGCGTCGATCGCCAGGACCTCCTCGCGCAGGCGCTCCTCGACGCGGCCGAGGGCCTCGCGCGCCACCCAGCGCGCGTGCTTGCGCCGGGAGCGGCGGCAGGGCTCGGCCGCGTCGCTGGGCTCGTCCCCCGCGGCGGCGACCCGGGCGCGCTCGGCGGCGGCCAAGGAGGCCTGGGGGTGCCGCAGCTTGCCCAGGCTGTCCTCGACGGCCTTCAGCCAGGCCATGGTGCCGCCTGCGAAGTCCCCGCCCGCGTAGCCATCGGCCAAGGTGGTGATCTCCTGCAGGTGCCCGAGCAGGGTCTCGCGGATCAAGGTCTGCATCGCTACTCCGGGATCAAGCGGCTCTTGTCCGAGCCGTCGGGGCCTTCGATGTTGGCCCACTCGAGACCCTCCTCGCGCAGGGTCACCTTGACCCGCGTGACGTTGCCGGGCGCACCGGAGTTCTTGACCTCTTCGGTCAGCACGCTGGTGCGGATGCGCGGGCTCTTGCCGCCCACCTCGACCGCGCTGTTCTTGCCGGCTTCCTTGAGCAGCTTGCGCAGGTCCAGTCCGACGCCGCCCGGCACCAGCTGGCGGTACTCGCGGCGAGCCAGGACGCGCGTGACGGCTTCGTCGACGCGCTCGGAGACGGCCACCCGCACGCCGACGCGCCGTCCCCTGCTGACGTGCTCGGTCAGGGGCCGCCCGAGGGTCCGCCCGAGCTCCTCGTCGAGGTGCCCGTGGAACGAGTCCGGGAGCGTCATGCGCCCCGCGGTGGTGAGCTGGCGGAGTTCGGCGAGGACGACCGTCCGGACCCGTCCTTCGGGTGCGGGCTGCTCGTCCTCGCCGTCCTCGACCGCTTCGATCAGGACCGGGAGCTCCAGCGTGATCTCGGGCAGGCGCAGGCGGGGAACGCTCAGGCCCTGGAGCCCGGGCGTCTCGTTGTAGTACTCGGCGATCGCCAAGGACTCCTCGTCCGCCAGGCGTCGTGCCTGGGCCGCGGAGGCCATGATCGTGCCGAGAAAGCTTCCTAGGTCCGTCATCGGTCATTCCTCCTAGGCGCCCTTCTCGGACTCCTTGATCGAGTTCTCCAGGATGCCGAGCAAGCGCTCGGTCCCAGCGGGCATCTCGTCACCGACGGCGCGCACGTGGATCGCCATCGAGTAGGTCCGCGCCGTCTTGTTGCCCTGGCGCGTGTTGCGCTGGTAGGAGAAGCTCGTCTTCAGCTTGGCCGAGCCCCAGAGCCACTTGGCGCTGGCGGTCAGCTCGGAGCCGAACTTCATGTTGGTGTCGACCTGGCGGTGCTGGGCGCTGGTGATCTTCGCGTTGAAGTCGACCGTCGCCTCCTCGACCCTCAGGCAGGGGATCGGGAGCATCGTGAGGAAGGGCACCGAGAGCTCGAAGTCCTTCTCCTGGATCTCGCCGGTGGGGTTGCCGTCGGCGTCGAGCGTCTCGACGTCCTTCTTGTAGGCGAAGGTCGTCTGGAGCAGCTTGCCGTTTTCGTCGAAGCCGACCGACTTGATGAAGTCGACGGTCGCCATCGATGACTGGGCCTGGGCGTTGACGACAGAGATCAGCGGTCCGCCGATCATGGCATCGAAGTCGAGGTTGCCGAGTTCCTGTCCGTGTGTGGCCATGGGGGCCTCCTATTGGGGTTGGTGCGGCGGAGCGAAGTGCTCCACCTGGACCACCGACACGGCCCGCACCGGGTGGCCTGCCATCGAACCCGGGCAAAAGGTTTTCGGGCGATCGGCTGGCAGTCCCCGCGCTGCCCCTCGTGCCGGAGGTCTAGGCGGGAGACGAGCCCCGCTCCCGAAGTGAAGCCCAACCAGGAGACTCCCGTGCAAGACCACGCCCACAGCTGCATCGACCGGATCATCACCCCCGAGGAGCGCGTCTCTGCCATGGCGCGACGCAGCGGCCTGTCCGGACGTCGCTCGCGCCAGCTGGCCCGGGCGGCGGAGCCGATGGCACCGCGGCCCGCGCGCATGGCGCTCGTCGGCGAGAAGCTCTGGGACCCCGGCGACGTGCTCCGGGTCCGCTTCTTGGACGGCGACCCCGACGTGCAGGTGCGCGTGGCCAACTGCGCCCGCGAGTGGCTCGACCACGCCAACCTGTCCTTCGAGTTCGGCACCTCGCCCGAGGCCGAGGTGCGCATCTCCTTCCAAGAGCGCGGCTCATGGTCCTACATCGGGACCGACGCGCTCCTGATCGACGGCAACCGCGCGACGATGAACTACGGCTGGCTGGACGCTGCGACCGGCGACGAGGAGCTGACCCGCGTCGTGCTGCACGAGTTCGGCCACTGCCTCGGCTGCATCCACGAGCACCAGAACCCGGCCGGCAACATCCCCTGGGATCGCGACGCGGTCTACGCCTACTACGGCGGCTCGCCCAACTTTTGGTCGCGGGACCAGGTCGACCAGAACCTGTTCCGCAAGTACGACGTCGACCGCACGCGCTTCACCGAGCTCGACCTCGAGTCGATCATGCTCTACCCGATCCCGACCGAGCACCCGGTGGGGGACTTCGAGGTCGGCTCGAACGGCGAGCTGAGCGAGCGCGACCAGGAGTTCATCGCGACGATCTACCCCGGGCGCGTGCCGAGCGTCCAAGGTCTGGTCCTGGACGGTGGCCCGCTCGAGGCGGGCATCGGCTCCCACGGCGAGGTCGACACCTACGTGGTCGGCGTGCCCGAGTACGGCGTCTACACCTTCCTCACCGAGGGCCCGTCGGACGTGGTCATGTCGCTCTTCGGCCCCGACGACCTCGGGCTGCTCGTGGGCGAGGACGACGACAGCGGCCCGGGGCTCAACGCTTCGATCACCCGCGCCCTCGAGCCAGGCACCTACGAGGTGCACGTGCGCCACTACTGGTCCGACCGCACGGGCAAGTACCGCATCTCCTTCAGCGAGGGGACCTGAGGTGGGCTACGACCCGTACTTCCTCGGCGAGGACCTGAAGGTGCCCCTGCCGACCCTGGGGCGGACGGCCCAGGCCGAGGCCTGGGACCACGGCCGCCTGGTCGAGCACCCGCACTTCAGCCTGGCGATGCACGCCCAGCGCCGCATGGCGCTCTTCACCGCCCACAACATCGACGGCGCCCAGCTGGTCTCGGTCTCGTCGGGCTCCTCCTGGCGCTACGACGACGCGGTGCCCGAGGAGCTCCAGGCGGGTCCCGAGGTCTACGCCGACAACCCCTGGGACCGGGGCCACCTCGTGCGCCGGGCCGCGGTCCTGTGGGGCAGCGTGGCCGAGGCGCGCGAGGCCAACCGCGCGACCTACGTGTACACCAACGCCGCGCCCCAGCACCAGAACTTCAACCGCGACGAGTGGGTCCACCTCGAGGACTGGGTGCTCGACCTGGCCGAGGACGACTGCTACCGCGTTGCGGTCTTCACCGGCCCCGTCTTCCGCGACGACGACGTGGCCTACCGCGGCATCCGCATCCCCGGCGGCTACTGGAAGGTCGTCGTCCGGCGCGCGCCCGAGGGACAGGCCGCCTACAGCTGCTTCCTGATGAAGCAGAGCGAGTTCTGGCAGGACCTGCGCGGGCGCCGGCTCCTGGACCTGACCGTCTACCAGCTGCCGGTGGCCGAGCTCGAGGCGCTGGTCGGGCTGAGCCTAGCCGAGGGCGTGCCGGTTGCCGCCGAGCCCGTGCGCGCGGCGATGGCCGAGGTCCAGGCGCTCCCCGGGCTGGACGTGACCGCGGCCCCCTGGCCGATCGTGAGGGGCCGCCGTGACCTCGTCCTGTAGCCCCCAGGCCCCCTCGACCGCGTTCCCGTCCGCTTTGGCGGGTAAGTGGCGGGTAGGTGGCCTACCCTTCGTTGACCAGGCGTCGGCCCGTCGAGGCCGACGCTGGGACCTCCGACCCATGCAGGACAACGTCCAACCACAGCGCGCGACCTGGCAGCCGGGCGAGCAGAGCGACGCCTCGCTCGCGGGCCTAGTCGCCGCCGTCGAGAGCGAGCTCGCGGTCCTGGCCCAGAAGCTACGCCGCGGCTTCTCCCCGGCGCCCAGCCTCGAGACCGTCGAGCTGGTGTCCGAGATGTACGTGCGTCTTGTCGGCGGCAAGCTGCCCGAGGTGCGTGACCACGAGCACTTCTTCTGCATCGCCGCGCGCACCATGCGCTGGATCCTGGTCGAGCGCTACCGCCGCCGGCGCGGCCTGCTCGAGACGGACCTGTCCAGCGACGGCCGGCCGGTGCTCGCCGAGCTCGCGCCCGAGGTCGACGAGGACGACGGCCCCGACCTCGAGGCCCTCGACCTGGCCCTGGCGGAGCTGGGCGAGGTCCGGCCGCGGCTGGCCCAGGTGGTCGAGCTCAGCTACTTCCTGGGCCTGGGCGTGCTCGAGATCGCCGAGGTCACCGGCAGCGCGGAGCGCACGGTCTTCCGCGACCTGGAGCGGGCGCGCGCATGGCTGCACTGGCGCATGGTCGGTGGCACCGAGGCGTCGCTGTGAGCGGCGGATCCCCCAGCGACCGGCTCGGGACGGCGTACCGCATCGCCGAGCAGCTCGAGGCCCGCGACCTGGTCGCAGCCGAGCTCGAGCGCGCGATCGATCAGAGCTGCGGTGACGACCCCCAGCTCGGCGCCGAGGTGCGCGCGATCCTCGGCAGCGCGCCGTCGGGTTTCCTCGGTCGGCCGCCGATCGCGGTGCCCTGGCTCGAACAGGGCGAGTCCGCCGGGCGCACGATCGGCGAGCGCTACCAGCTCGAGGAGGTCATCGGCGCCGGCTCGATGGGAATCGTCTACCGCGGCCGTCACAAGACCTTGGATCGGCCGGTCGCGATCAAGCTGATCCGCAGCTCGCTGGCCCTGGCCCCCGGCGAGGAGGGGCGCCGCATGCTCAAGGAGGCGCGCGCCGCCGCAGGCGTGCGCCACCGCGGCGTCGTCGAGGTCCACGACGTCGGCCTCGACGAGGGCACGCCCTACATGGTCATGGACTGGATCGAGGGGCCCGACCTCGGCCGCTGGGTGGCCGAGCTCGAGGCTGGCCGACGGCAGCGGACGGGCGCGGACCTGGCCGGCTTCCTGGCCGCGGAGCTCGGCCACGACGTGGACCCCGGTTGGTCCGAGCGACCCTACTCCGAGGTCGTCGCCCGCTTCGGCGCCGAGCTGGCCCGGGCCGTGCAGGCGGCCCACGACCACGGCGTCGTGCACCGCGACCTGGCGCCCAAGAACGTGCTGCTGAAGGCGGACGGCCAGCCCGTGCTGGTGGACTTCGGCGTGGCCGCCCTGACGCGCCCGGACGAGGCCTCCAGCACCCGCGGCGGCGCAGCCGGAACCCTGCCCTACATGGCGCCGGAATGCCTCCTGGACCCGGCGACCGCGCGCCTTGCCGCAGTCGACATCTACAGCCTGGGCGCGACCCTCTACCACCTCTTGGCGGGCCGCGCGCCGTTCGAGGCCGGGCCCGAGGGTTCCCTGATCCAGCGCATCGTGAGCGAGCTCCCGCCCGACCTCGCGAGCCTGGACCCGGACCTGCCCAGGGACCTGGTCGCCGTCGTCTTCGCTGCCATGGAGAAGCGCCCGGCGGACCGCTACACGAGCGCCCTCGAGCTGGCCGAGGACCTCGAGGCCTTCCTCGAGCGCCGTCCCGTCTCGCGCCGCAACCCAGGCTCCCTCGGACGCCTAGCACGCTGGAGCCAGAGGCGCCCGGGCCACGCCCTGGCAGCCGGGCTTGGCGTCCTGGCGCTCGTCTCGACCAGCCTGTTCGGCGCCGAGCGCTGGGAGCAGCGCCTGCTGATGCAGGTGGAGGAGCGCTCCGAGGCCTTCGCAGACGGCTTCGCGCACCTGCCCGCGGTCCTGACCCTCGAGCCCAACGCAGCGCTGCCCGGCGCCCCCCTGCTCGTGCCCGCCGAAGAGGGCGCCGGACCGCTCTTGGCCGAGCTGATCGAGCTGGAGCCGGGCGAGCCGCTCTTGGCTTGGTACAGGGCCCACTGGGCCAGCCAGCGAGGTCAGCTCGAGCTGTGTCGCACCGATCTGGAGCGGTTGGCTGCGGCCGGGTACGACTCGCCACGCTTCGAGGCCTTGGCCGCGGCGCTCGTGGACCCGGACCCCGGGGTGCGCAACCGGCTGCTCGCGCCGGACGAGCTGCCCGCGGCCCTCGAGGGCAGGGCCTTCGACCACGCCATGCTCGGTCACCTTGCCCTCCGGTGGCGCGCCTGGGACCTGGCCTGGGACGAGCTCAGCGAGGCCCTGCGCCTCGAGCCGGAGCGCTGGCTGTACCGCGACCTGCGCATCATGCCGGGCATGCAGCGGGGGCGCGGCGAGGTCTCGATCGACGACGCCCTGCGCATCGAGGAGGTGCTGGGTCGGCCGACCCCGCGCAGCTTGCACGCGCGCGCCCTCGTGGCCCAGGAGAGTCAGCGCGCAGGGCTGGCGCGCGAGCTCTGGACCGAGCTGCTCGTGCTGGTGCCCGGGCAGCACCAAGCCCTGCACGGCATCGGCCGCTCGTGGTACCTCGAAGGCGACTACGCCAAGGCCGAAGAGCTGCTGGAGCGCGCCATCGTGGCCAAGCCCGGCTCCTGGACCTCCTACCTGCTGCTGGCCCGCTGCGCCCAGGAGCAAGAGCGCTTTGCCGAAGCCCTGGCCGTGCTCGAGCGCGGCCGCCTCACGCTGCCGCCGGCGACGGAGTCCGGCGCCTACTACCAGCACTTCGAGCTCGGGCTCGAGTCGATCGACGTGCTGCTGGCCTGGGCCAGCACGGCGGAGGCCGCTGGGGAGGACGCGGAGCACCTGTACCTACAGACGCGGGCTGTGGTGAGGCAGCTGGCGATCCCTGAAGGTGTCGATCCGACCGGCATCGAGCAGGAGTTCGAGAGCCTCAGGGTCGCCCTCGACGTCAAGCTCGGGCAGGTCGAGCTGCGGGCTGCGCTTCGGCGGCAGCGCGAGCTCTTGGCCAAGCACCTGGACGTGGCCGGCTACCTCTCGCCGGTGATCACGACGAACCTCGGGACCCTGCTGCTCGAGCTCGGCGATGAGGGGCGCCTCGAGGCCCAGGTCTGGCTCGGCCTGGATCCGCGTTGGAACGAGCCCCACTCCCGAGCTGGCCTCGCCCTGGTGAGCGCCCGGGACCTCGATGGGACCGCGGCGAGCGCTCCCTCTGCACCTGACCCGACCTCCACTTCCCCCAAGCCCCGGTGATCCACATGAAGCGTCTCCACCACGTGTCCCTCTTAGCCCTCGCGTCCGCGCTGAGCGCTTGTTCCGCGACCCCCGTGGCTGGCACCAGCCCCGGTGTGGGGACCGGGAAGGACGATGGGCTGACGGTCTCGGGAACCTGCCGGGTCGAGCAGGTCCCCTTCGCCGTGGGGCTCGACGAGGGCGATCCAGTCCACTTCCTCGTACCTCCGATGGGCAAGCTGGAGAGTCCTCTGCAGCTGCACGACGGCAGCGGGCTGAAGACCACGACCTTCGACTTCTGCATGACCTCCACCTCGACGCCGGTCGACGGGTCGCCATGCCGGGGGCTCGACGCCTTCACCTGGGGGCTCGACTGGATCCCCGCGAAGCTGAACGCCGAGGGTGACGCGTGGCAGCTGACCGAGCCGGTCGGTAGCGGCACCCCCGGCTGGGCGATCCTGTTCTTCGAGCGCAGCGGGAACATCTACGCCTGGGGGTGGGGGTCCCAGCTGGACCTGGCCTGGCCCCACCTGGTGGACGTGAGTGGCAAGCCCAACTCGAACCTGATCCGCGATGAGGACATCCCGCCATCCGCTCAGCTCCCGGTGCACACCCGCGGCGAGCTCCACGTGCCGAGGGGCAGCACGATCGATGGCCTCGACTTCCACGCCTGGGTCGAGCACATCGGTCCCGGGTGGACGACGCCCTGCTTCCTGCCGCCCACGCTCGAAGATCCGGTCGATCCACGCCTCTTCTACTCGGTGCCGCGGCCAGCCAAGGGGACCGGCGATCCCGGCCAGGGCGCCAACGTCTATTGGTCGGAGCCCAGCCAGTTCACGGACACCACCTGGTTCTGGAGTCGACGCCAGCTGCTCTGCGACCAGGGCATCCCGGGGCTGCCCACCTACGCCGACATCGACGCGCTCAGCTACTACCAGTACCCCATGGCACCAGGGCAGCAGGGCGTAGGGCCGCAGCCCGGCCTCCTGATCTTTTCGCTGACCGAGGACTCCTTCGTCGACCACGACGGGTCCGAGCTCTTGATCGAGCCGGGGGAGCCCTTCTACGCGGTCGAGGTGCTTGAGGACTCGGCGGGGAACCTGGCCTACGGCGAGCCGCACCCGATCGTGACCCCCAAGGGCCGGCCCATCCGTGACGTGGTCGGGCCTCGCTCGCGCGGCGTCTGCACGATCGACCCGATCTTCTTCCAAGCGCGCCAGCCGGAAGACCAGTAGGGCTGCGGACCGGGCGCGGCCTCGTTCGCGGATCAACCCGCGGGGTGGCGCACTACTCCGGCGTGGCGCGCTGCTCGTAGGCGTGGCGCAGGTCGCTGGCGACCTTGTTGAGCTGGCTGGCCTCGAACTCGGTCAGGTTGCCGACGGTCTTCGCCTGCAGCATCTCGAGGTCGTGCACGAGCATGCGCGCCTGGTCCAGGTTGACGTGGGACTCGCCGGTCAGCGGGTTCTGCATCAGGCCTAGGGCCATCAGGCCGTGGATGTTGAGGCGCGTGATGAAGAGCGTGAAGTCGCCGCCCGGCAGGGGCATGTCGGCGGCGGTGCGCGGCTCCTCGGCGGGGTCTTGCTGGTCGCTGCTCACGAGGTCACCTCCGAGGTGGCCGAGGGGCTGGTCGTGCTGCTGGCCGACGAGGGGTTCGCGGCGGCTTGGTCCTTCGCGTTCGAGAGGGCCTTGGCGGCGGCGATGAAGCCGCGGAAGACGGGGTGCGGCTCGAGCGGGCGGCACTTGTACTCAGGGTGGAACTGCACGCCCAGGAAGAAGGGGTGGTCCTCGAGCTCGACGATCTCGACCAGGTTGCGCTCGCGGTGGAAGCCGGTCTGGATGAGGCCCGCGTCGCGCAGGGTCTGGCGGTACTCGTTGTTGAACTCCCAGCGGTGGCGGTGGCGCTCGGAGATGTCGATGGTGCCGTACAGGTCGTGGGCCAGGCTGCCCTCGATCAGCTCGCAGGGGTAGGCGCCGAGCCGCATGGTGCCGCCCTTGTCGGTCTCGTCCGACTGGTCGGCCATGTAGTGGATCACCGGGTGCGGGGTGTCGGCGGAGTGCTCGGTGGTGTGGGCGCCCTCGAGGCCGGCCACGTTGCGCGCGAACTCGATCACGGCGCACTGCATGCCGAGGCAGATGCCGAGGAACGGCACGCCGCGCTCGCGGGCCCAGGTGATCGCCTCGATCTTGCCCTCGACGCCGCGCTCGCCGAAGCCGCCGGGGACGAGCACCGCGTGCACGCCCTCGAGGATGCCCGTGCCCTCGTCGAGCACGTCCTCGGCCGAGATCTTGCGCAGCTTGATGTTCACGCCGTTGGCGATGCCCGAGTGGGTCAGCGACTCGTAGATCGACTTGTAGGCGTCGTGCAGCTCGATGTACTTGCCGACCACGGCGACCTCGACCTCGGCCTCCGAGGCCTCGATCGTGCGGATGCGGTCGACCATCGCGGACCAGAAGTCGAGGTCCGTGGGCCCGTCGTAGGGCATGCCGAAGTGCTCGAGGATCGTGCGGTCGAGGCCGGCCTTGCAGAGGTCGAGCGGCACCTCGTAGATCGAGAATTCGACGTCGCGCTCCTCGATCACGCGCGGGCGCCGGACGTTGCAGAAGAGGCTGATCTTCTGGGCCATCTCCTCGCTCATCGGCTGCTCGGTGCGGCAGATGAGGATGTCGGGCTGGATGCCGATCTCGCGCAGCTTGCCGACCGAGTGCTGGGTCGGCTTGGTCTTCATCTCGCCGGCGCACGACAGGTACGGCAGCAGGGTGATGTGCAGGTAGAGGCAGTCCTTCTCGGGACGCTCGAGGCCGAACTGGCGGATCGCCTCGAGGAAGGGCAGGGACTCGATGTCGCCGACGGTGCCGCCGATCTCGGTCAGGGCCACGTCGACCGGGCCGTCCTCGTCGGGCTCGGGCACGCCGGCGTAGACGGCCTCCTTGATCGCGTCGGTGATGTGCGGGATGACCTGCACCGTGCGGCCGAGGTAGTCGCCGCGGCGCTCCTTCGCGATCACGCCCGAGTAGATCTTGCCGGTGGTGAAGTTCGAGCTCTGGGTCAGCTTGGCGTGGGTGAAGCGCTCGTAGTGCCCGAGGTCGAGGTCGGTCTCGGCGCCGTCGTCGGTGACGTAGACCTCGCCGTGCTGGAACGGGCTCAT
>JARGPD010000258.1 GCA_029212845.1 Planctomycetota bacterium | reverse complement strand
GCCCCTCGAGGCGCACGATGGCCTCGGGGCCCCGTCCCGTGCGAGCCCAGCCCATGGCCACCAGCGAGCTCAAATAGTCGCGCTGGCGCGGGCTGGCAGCGGCCCCCTCGGCCGCCAGCTCGGCGACCTCGCGGTCGCGGCCCCGCGCGTGCAGCAGGTTGGCCTGGGCCACCAGGGCTTCGCCGGCCGCCGCCGGGTCGAGCTCGCGGGCGCGCACGAAGAGCTCGAGCGCCTCCTGCTCCCGGTGGCGCAGCTCGGCGCAGCGCCCGCGCAGGCGCAGCCCGAGCGCACGCACCTCGGCCGCGGCGCCGGGGTGATTCAAGGTGGCCAGGGCCGACTCGGCGCGCTCGACCGCGCCGGTGGCCAGCTCGGCGAAGGCCCGCTCGGCGAGGGCCCGCGGGGGCAGGCTCTTTCGGGCGAGCTCGAGATCGGCCTCGAGCCGAACCGCCGCGGCCAGCACACGCTCGGGCGCGCCGGCCTCGCGCAGCTTCGCCCAGCCATCGGCCAGGGCCTCGGCGGCCGGATCGACGCCGGCCCCGACCGCATGCAGGGCACGCACCAGCACGGGCCCGCCTTCGGCTTCCAACCGGGCGAGCACGGCGCCATGGGCTGCGGCCAGCTGCCCAGGCGAGACCCTGGCGCTCAAGGCGCCACGCGCCGACGGCGTGGCGACCAGGCCCGCCGCGCCACGAACCAAGAGCCCCAGCCGCAGCAGCTCCGCCGCAGCCGAGCGCGCTTCGCCCGTGGCCAGGTCCGCGTCGGACAAGGGCCCCGCGCTCACGACCGCGAGGGCCAGGAGCTCCAGCCCGGCCTCGCCCAGACTCGCCACCGGCGCGGCCCGCAGTCCACCCGGGGCCTGATCCAGAGCAGCGCCCGCACCGGGCCGGAGTCGCGGTGCCCGCTCCCCGGGCGCAAGGAAGCCCAGGGCGACCAGCTGCTCGAGGCCGGCGTCCACGGCAGCTGTGGTCTTGGACCCGCGCAGGAGCGCGCCGGCCAAGGCCTCCAGGTCTTCGGGCTGCCCCTCGAGCAGGTTGGTCAAGCGCCCCGCGAGGCTGGCGGGATCGAGCTCGGGCAGCGGCAGCTCCACCCAGGTCCGGCCGCCCCGCGGCGCGCCCTCGGCGACGACCAAGAGGGCGGCATCCTCGCGACCTGCGGCCAGGTCACAGGCCCGCTCCGCCCAGGCGTCGGCGTGCGGCTGGACCAGGAGCAGGGCGCCGGGGTCCTGCGCCAGACGCCCGAGGGCTTCGTCCAGCTCCAACGCCGTCGCAGAGCTCCGGGCCAAGGCGCCTAGGTCGACCTGCCGGAGCCCGAGGCCACGGCGCGCCGCCGCCAGGGCCAGCTCCTGGGCAACGGGGCCAGGCTCCTCGCCGGCGGGCAGCCGCAGCCAGAGCGAGGGCTCTTCCCCAGCGAGCTGGTCGAGGACGCGGTGGGTCCAGGCCTCGCGGCCAGGATCCCCGCCCAGGGCAGCGACCCTCGGGCGCACGCTGGGAGCTAGCTCGGGGGGCGACTGCCCGAGGCGCTCGGCGAGGTCGCGCAGGGCTTCGGCCGCGGAGGCTGGGCGCGAGGCCGGCGCCGTGGCCACCATGCGCGACACCCAGGTGCGGGCCCACTCCGGCAGGAGCTCGGCCGGCGACCCCGCGGCCTCGAAGAAGCCCTCGCGGGGGAAGCGCGCGTAGAACTCGGCCGCGGGTGCGCGCTGGCCCACGAGCAGCTCGTGCACCAGGACGCCCACGGCGAACAGGTCGGCGGCGGGGCCCGGGGCGCCGCCCACCAGGACCTCGGGCGCGGCGTAAAAGAGGCTGCCCCCGGCGACCCCACCGCCTGGCTCCTGCTCGCTACCGACCGCGCGGCTGAGGCCGAAGTCCACCAGCAGCACCCGGCCGTCGTCGGCCAGCAGCACGTTCGAGGGCTTCAGGTCGCCGTGCACGAAGCCCGCCCGGTGCAAGGCCTCGAGCGCCTCGAGCATCGACCCGATCCCGGCGAACAGCTCGTCCGCCGTCGCGTCGCGCCAGTCGACCTCGGCCAAGGAGCGGCCCTCCACGAAGGGCCGGGCCACGAAGGCGCGCCCGTCGGGGAGGTGCCCGAAGTCCTCGAGTCCTAGGAGGCCCGGGTGCCGGACTGCCGCGAGAACCTCGAGCTCGGCGCGCACCTCGGACCCGATGCGTAGGACCAGCGCGCGGCCCTTGTGCTCGACCCTGAGGACCTCTCCCTCGCGCCCGGCCGAGAGGACCGAGACGAGGCGAAAGTTGGGGGGCAGCTTGGGGCGGGTCATGGGAGTCCAGGTCTTGGACCGGCGTCCAGATTATGGACTGAGAGCGGCGCGTGGCGCGTCCCGCGGCGCTTTCAGACCCCGAAGTGGGGCCCAGGAGCAGGTCTAGGGTCAGGAACGCCCTTTGCAAGGCACAATGTGTACCGGACTGGGCGCGCACCCCGGGGAACCCTCCCTGGGCCGGCCCCGTCCACTTGGCTTCGGGCTGGTCCAGCGCTCGAACGTACCACCGAGCTGGCCCACCCCCTTCCACCCCGACCCGATGTTCGATCGCACCCAAGCCCTGCCCTGCCTCGCGGCGGGACTCGCCACCCTCGCCCTGGCCGCACCCCCTGCCGACGCCCAGGGGGTGCTGCGCCTGGGACCTTTGGGCGGCCCCGGCGACATCCGCCTGGCCGACGCCGGCGGCCTCCTGGGCATGGGCCAACCCCTGGCCCTGACGGGGATCGAGCTCCTGCCCCTGACCTTCAGCCTCCACAGCCCGCTCGACGGCTGGGACGCGAGCCGGCCCCAGGTCCAGCCCCTGCCGGACGGCGCCAGCGGCGTGCGGATCCCGGGGCATGGGTGCCTGTAC
>JARGPD010000105.1 GCA_029212845.1 Planctomycetota bacterium | reverse complement strand
TTCCTAAACCGGAGGTCACAGGTTCGAATCCTGTCGGGCGCACCACCACCTCACCGCCGTCGGCTTCCGCACCATGAGCAACCCCAACGCACAGCCGAGCGAGCTCGAGATCAAGCTGTCCTTCCTCGAGCGCCTGGTCGAACAACTCAACGGCGTCGTGACCGAGCAAGCGAACACCGTCGATGACCTCGCACGTCGCCTCGTCCTGCTCGAGCGGGCGGCGCGCTCGGGCGAGGGCAACCAGGAGCCCCTGCGGCCCCATGACGACCCGCCGCCGCACTACTGAGCGCCCGCCCGGCCCGCCATTGTGTCCGTCGCGTTCCGGGTCTGCATGCTAGCTTGAGGGTCGCCGCGCGGCCCGCGGCCTGCCCCAGACCCCCTAGCCTCCGTCAGCATGCGCCCGCCCTCGTTCCTCACCCTGCTCGCTAGCAGTCTGCTGCTCTGCCTTGCCTGCGCCGGGGGCGCGGACGCGCCGGTCGAGGGCGGCGAGTCCCCAGGTCCTGCCGTGGAAGAGGACGCGTACAGCATCGCCATCGGCGGGCACCTGTACAGCCTGTACGTGCAGTACAAGAAGGAGCTGCCCGAGCCGGCGATCGGTTGGACCACGCCGATGGAGGCCCTGGCCGACGAGCTCGAAGCGATCGACCCCGAGCTGGTCTTCTTCCTCGGCGACAACACGCGCTACGGACGCGACGTCGAGTGGGACTTCCTGGAGGACAGCTTCGCTCCCCTGTGGCCGCGCATCCGCTGGGGCATGGGCAACCACGAGCTGCGCAAGCTCGAGGCCTTCCGCGAGCACGGCGGCCTGATCAACGAGGTGCTCGTGCACCGCGGCAGCAAGTTCCTGCTGCTGGACTGCAAGACGGTGCTCGAGGAGCACGACCTCGAGTTCCTGCGCACCGAGCTGGCCGACGCCGACGAGTACGACCACGTCTTCGTGCTCATGCACTACGCCCTCACCGGCCTGCAGCCGCCGGATCCGGAGGCCGAGGTCGACCCCTACGAGGCCTACACGCGGCGCTCGAACTGGGACCGCGACGTGG
This sequence comes from Planctomycetota bacterium, assembly GCA_029212845.1. GTDB lineage: Bacteria > Planctomycetota > UBA1135 > UBA1135 > JARGPD01. Next base: position 16,604 of record JARGPD010000105.1, on the reverse strand, counting down.
TGCCGATCCTGGCGGGCAAGGTCGACGCGGTGATCTGCGGGGACCACAACGACCAGGGCATCTCGAGCTACGTGCAGGAGCTCGGCGCGCTCGAGCTGCAGTACGTGATGGTCGGCTTCCGCTTCGGCCGCGGGGACACGGTCGACGCGCGCGGGGACGGACCGATGCTGTTCCTCGAGCTGCGCTTCGACGGCGACGACTTCGAGATGCTGCCGCGCAGCGTGCCGCTCGACGCGCGCGACCCCTGGTACCAGAACCCGCGCTACCTGAACCCCTTCGCGCCGCTGCCGGCGATCCCGGGCGTGACCTACGTGCGCCACGCCACCGCGGACGAGGCCGTGTCCGTCGAGCTCTCGGCGGCCTGGCAGGTCGAGCAGCGGGAGGGGCGTGGATTCTTCGCACGGCTCAAGTCGAGCTCGAGCTGGAACTACCTGACGCTCGAGCTCGAGGTGCTGGGCGAGCGCCCGGACTCGGCCGACCTGTTCGAGGACTGGGTCGCGCTCGCGACCGCCGGGGACGGTGGGTCGCTCGAGGCGATCGAACCGGTGCCCACGGTCGTGCCCGGGCTGCGCATCCCGGGCAAGCTGATGATCGCGACGGGCTTCGCGGACGGGCGCAACGTCGAGCGCCGCAGCGTCTTCTTCGAGCTGGACGGCCGCGGCTACCACCTGACCGCGACCTCGCCCCTGACCACCGCCGAGCGCTTCGGCATCCACACCGCGCGGGTGCTCGAGACCCTGAAGCCGGGCAGCTAGGGAGCAGCTCGAGCGACGCCTCGGGTGCGGCCCTTACGCGTGGCCGAAGCGCGCGGTGCCCGAGCATGCCGCCCCTCGGGTCGCGCTTGGGGTGCGGCGGTCCAAGGGGATCCGAGGGAAGGGTGACAGCGTTCTGTGGCAACCGCTCGCGTGGTGATCCGGCGGCACGCGCGAGCAGCTAGGGTGTGCTCGTTCCAGCCCCTTTGTCGGCACCTCTTCGAGCTCCCCTCGTGCGGGCGCTTGGATGCTGGGCCGGGACAGACGCGAGCCGGTTGGGTCGTGCTGGTCGGCGCACGTCGGCGGCTTCCCGGGCCCTCCCCGGTCGGCCCGCCGCCGGAGTGACGGCCGATGCTCACGCAGGGAAGGCTTGCTTGCTATCGTGGGTCCATGCAACGACGCAATTTCATCAAGGGCAGCGCCGCCGTAGTGGCAGCTGCGGGCGCGGCCACTTCCCACGCGGCGATGGGAGCCCAGGAGCCAGCGGCGGGCGGACGAGGCCGCTTCAAGCTGAAGTACGCCCCGCACTTCGGCATGTTCCAGCAGCATGCCGGGGGCGACCTGGTGGACCAGCTCAAGTTCATGGCGGACGAGGGCTTCACCGCGATGGAGGACAACAGCATGGCCGGCCGCGATGCGGCGACCCAGGAGCGGCTGCGCCAGGCGATGGACGACCTCGGGATCGAGATGGGCGTCTTCGTGGCCCACGCCGAGTGGCAGAACCCGAGCTTCGGCTCGGACGACCCGGCGATGACCGACCGGCTGGTCGCCGAGATGCAGCGCGCGGTCGAGGTGGCCGAGCGCGTCGGCGCGAAGTGGTGCACCGTGGTGCCCGGGCAGATCGACCGGCGCATCGAGATGGAGTACCAGACCGCGAACGTGATCGAGAACCTCAAGCGCTGCGCCGAGGTGCTCGAGCCCGCGGGCCTGACGATCGTGCTCGAGCCGCTCAACCCCTGGCGGGACCATCCCGGCTGCTTCCTCAGCCGCATCCCCCAGGCGTACTTGATCTGCCGCGCCGTGGGCTCGCCCTCGGTCAAGATCCTCGACGACCTGTACCACCAGCAGATCACCGAGGGCAACCTGATCCCGAACATGGACCGCGCCTGGGACGAGATCGCTTACTTCCAGGTCGGCGACAACCCGGGCCGCAAGGAGCCCGGCACCGGCGAGATCAACTACCGCGGTGTCTTCGGGCACATCCACGCGCGCGGCTTCACCGGGATCGTCGGCATGGAGCACGGCAACTCGATGGGCGGCAAGGAGGGCGAGCGCGCCGTCATCGACGCTTACGTCGCCGCCGACAACTTCACGAGCTAGCGCCGAGCCGAGCCGCGCCAGGCCAACCACAGGCCCCGACCGCGCACGGATGCATGCGCCGACGAGCGGCTGTGGGCGAGAGCGGCGGCATGCGCCAACGAACGGATCCGAGCGGGAACGACGCCATGCGCACGAGGACGGCTGCTGGCGGGAGCTGCGCCTGGGAGTGCGGGGTTCGGTCTGCGGGGCGGTTCGACCGATCAGGGGTGCAGCATGTCAGGGGCTGCGCCTGCTCGGACGGGGTGCAGCTGGTCAGGCGACGTGCGGTGCGGCTGGTTCGGTGCGGCGGACCCAGAGGGTCTTCTTGATGCGGGCGATGGGCTTGTCCTCGTCGTCGAGGACTTCGAGGGTCCACTCGGGCAGGTACGGCTTGCCCTCGGCGGTGCGCTCGCGGATGGTGGCGAGCTCGGGCTCGGTCACCCGGATCGTCGCGTGAACGGTGGTCGTGCCGGGGCGCAGGAAGTCGATCGTCGCGGACTTGTCCCACACGACGTACCCCGGACCGAGCCGCTGCATGAGCAGGATCAAGAGGTGCGGGTCGACCATCGAGTAGAGGCTGCCGCCGAACTGTGTGCCGACGAGGTTCGCGTTGGCCTCGGTCAGCGGCATCGACACGCGCACTTCGCTGGCGTCCTCGGCGACGTGCATGACCTCGATGTTCGCGCCGGTGTACGGGCCGTAGCCGTTGATGCCGGCGCGCAGGGCTTCGGCATCCCAGGGGTCGGGGAGCTTGGAGGGCTTGGTCATGGGGTCGGCTAGGTGCTCGTGATGGGGGCGGCGGTGGCGGGCTCGGCAGGCAGACCGTGGGTCGCTATGGCAGCTAGGCCGGTGCGCCATGGTCCGGCGTTGGTGCAGGCGAGCATGCGCGGGCGTTCGTGGGGACTAGAGCGTCGCGCTCCGGCGCTCGTGATGGTCAGGGTGTCGGCGCGGGGCGGTGGGGACCAGACTGTCGCGTCCAGCTGCGGGTGAGGATCTAGGTGTCGCGTTCAGGTGTTGGTGATCGTCAGGTGGATGCGTCGCCGGTGGGGGTGCGTGCGGTGCTCGTACAGAAAGATTCCTTGCCAGGTGCCGAGGTGCAGGCGGCCGTCGACGATCGGGACCGTGAGGCTGGTGGCGGTCAGGGTCGAGCGCACGTGGGCGGGCATGTCGTCGGGCCCCTCGGCGGTGTGGCGGAAGAGCGGGTCGCCGTCCGGGACCGCGCGGATGAGCCAGGCCTCGAGGTCGCGGCGGACCTGGGGGTCGGCGTTCTCGCAGACGATCAGTGACGCGCTGGTGTGCTGGATGAAGAAGAGCGCGGTGCCGCTCAGGGTGCCCGACTTGCGGACCTCGGCCTGGGCCGCATCGGTGACGTCGGTCGTGCCGCGCCCCGGCGTCTCGAAGGTCAGCTCGCTGTGTTGGATCATGCCGGCCATTGTCCACGTAGGCGGCGCCCGATCATGGGGTCTGAGGCAGCTTTCCACAGTTGCACGCTGGGACCGCACGCGCCGTCGTTGGCCGCGGTCGGTCGCGGGTGCCACCCAGGCGGATGCAGGCGTGGGAGCGCGGGGTCGGCGGAGTGGGGACCGAAGCCTTCGACCACGGTGTGGTTGCTGCTGCCCGGGCGGGCTGGATCCAGGCGGCGTCGGGGGGTCACCCTTCGCCGGCGCTTGGGTCCATGGCCAGGGCCCAGTCCATGGTGTAGCGCGCGTTGATCTCGCTCATCGGATTGAGGATCGTGCGGCCGGGAGCGGTCGGGTCGCGGTAGCGGAAGGCGTCGATGCCGAAGGGGCCATGGTAGCCGGCGGACGCGAGGGCGAGGCCGGCGGCCTCGACCGCGCGGCTGAGCTCCTCGTCGTCGGCGCGCGTCACCTCGCCGGCACCCGCGCGCTCGGTCCGACTCCAGGCGCCGGTCGCGGTCGTCTCTTGGAAGCAGGGCGCTGACAGGTCCACGCTGCCATCCTCGCGCACTAGACCCGAGCGCGTGAACTCGGTGGTGACCTCGACCCAGGGCTCGATCACCAAGGGACCCTTGGCGAGGCTCGCGACCAGCCAGGCGAGCTCGGCTGCGGTCGGCCGGCCGCTTTTCAGCCTGCGCCGGCCGCGCCCGGCAGCGCCGAAGGTGCGACGCACCAGCCAGCCCAGGGGCGCCGGCGCGGCCAGGCACTCGAGGGTCGCTTCGAGGTCGAGGGCCACATGCTTGGCGAAGGCGGCGTGGGCACCGGCACTCCAGTCGCAGCCCAGGCCTCGGCCGTGGTCGCGGTCCAGGTCGTGGTCGACTGCTTGGGTCAAGTCACGTCGCCCGTCACCACGAACACCACCGCCCAAGCAACCACCAACGCCGCCACTGCCCGTGTCACGACCGACCTCGCGCCACGCATCCCCGTTCGATCGGCGACCCTCCTCGCGCCCGAGGCCACCAGCCTCACCGCCAGCTCCCCGCATGGGCCCAGGCAGGCGCCCGGGCTCGACCAGGCCGGCGCGGGTGGCGACGGCGAAGGGGCGCGAATTGACCCGGCGCAGCACCTCGAGGCCAGGACCCGGCCGCGCGATCAGCCCGCTGCCGCGCACCAGCCGCGCGGTCGTCGGCGTGGGCAGCCAGGTGGCCAGCTCGAGGCCGTCGAGCTCGGCGCGGTCCGCCCACCGCGCGAGGACCCGGCCCTCGGGTCCGACCTCGCGCACGCGCCAGCGCTCGGACTCGGTCCCGGGATCGCGCGCGTCCACCACCAGGTCCCCCGGCGGGACGAGGCTACCGAGCAGACGCCCGCTCTGGCGCGCGACGATGTCCGCGAGGCGGCGGGTCGGCGCGTAGCTCCCCCGGGCCTCGAGCTCGTGCTCCGCGTCGAGGTTCAGCACCCAGGCCCGGCGGGGTCGATCGCGCTGCATCGGCCCAGGATGGCACGCGGTCGCCCGGGTGCAATGCTGAGCAGCGCGGAGTCAGGTCCCAGAACTTCGGCGCACGGCGCCGCCCCTAGGAGCGGCCAAGACGGGCGCGGGGGTGGCTGATCTCGCCACTTGGTGACCTAGAAGTCCCGTTCGGGCCCAGGCGCAGCCCATCCCTTCGCACGATTTCCCAAACGGCCCGCGTCGGCAGCAGGCACAAGCGAGCTAGCTCCTGCTGCCATTCGGACCCACGCCTCTGGGCAGGGCCGACCGTCCCCCAAGCCCGGGCCTGAGGGGACCCACCCATGCGAAAAGCGCCCGCCCGGGCTCGGGATCGACCTGGGAAAGAGTGGGCGACGAGCTTCAGCTCACCGGTCCACGGCCGCGAAAGTGGATCTAGAATCCCGCCATGGTCTTCCGACTCTTCAAGAAGCAGGCGAGCACGCCGCCTCCCGCCCCAGCCCCCGCTCCCGTCAGCGAGGTCAAGTCGCCTTGCAACGGCATCTGCGACATGGACTGGGGTGCCAAGCTCTGCAAGAGCTGCAAGCGCACGGTGATCGAGATCGGTCACTGGGGCCAGATGGACGACGAGCAGCGGCTCGCCGTGCTCGAGGCGGTCGCCGAGCGGAAGCAGGAGAGCTGAGTCCCCGGGCCGCGTCGTCGTTCGCCCTGGGGTGAGGCCGACTTCTGGGAACAGTTTCGCTTCGGTCGCGTAGGGTGGCGCTTCCACGCGCGGGCAGGTGCTCGCCGCATGACTCGTCCCTCCCCACAGAACCATGAAGAAGCTGACCCTGATCCTTGCCCTGACCTCGCTCGCCTCCTGCGCCGGCATGCGCCAGACCGACGACACCTTCACCGCCCACGCGGAGTCGTTCAACATCGTCGGCCTGCAGCTGCCGGGCAACGACTACGAGGCCGCGATGGAGCTCGTGCCCGAGGGCGCCGAGATCGTCACCATCCGCAGCACGCCCTCGGACTGGGCGTCCCTGAGCGGCATCCTCAACCGCCTGCTCGGGGTCTCGTACACCGAGGTCAGCGGCACGAAGTAGCCGCGCCAAGGATCCCGAACGCGAGCGCCGCGGCCCCGAGGGGTCGCGGCGCTCGCTCGTGTCCTGTCCCGGGCCAGAGCGCGGGTCAGGCGCCCGCGTGGGCGAGGCGCGCGAGCTCGCCGACATAGTGCACGACCGCGCCGGTCAGCCAGCAGCCGTAGCCGAGCCCGCGCGCCTCGAGGTAGCCGACGTGGCCACCGGTCTCCTCGACGTGCAGGTGGACGTGGGCGGGGCGCGGCGCGCGCTCGAACATCTCGGCCGAGACGAAGGGGTCGTCGCGCGCGGTCAGGATCACCGCGGGCCGCGTGAGCTCGCCCAGGCGCCCGAGGGTCGAGCAGCGCGCGTAGTAGTCGCGCGCGTCGGCGAAGCCGCCCCGGGGCGCGGTCACCAGCTCGTCGAGGTCCCACAGGCTGGAGCCGCGTGGGATGTGGGGCGGCACCTCGCCGCGCGCCCGGGCCCGGGCCACGACGGCGCGCCGTAGCCGGCGCACGAAGCGCCGCTCGTACAGCTGGCTGAGCCCGGTCTGGATGCGCCGCGAGGTCGACTCCAGGTCCGCCGGCGGGTTGATCGAGACGACCCCCGCGGGCAGCGGCGTGCGCCCCTCGGCGAGCAGCTTCAGGCCGATGTTGCCGCTGAGCGAGAAGCCGACGACCAGGTGCGTGAGCTCGGGCGCCTCGGCGAGGCTCGCGGCGAGCACGGCGGCCATGTCCTCGCTGCGGCCCGAGTGGTAGATGCCCTCGGCCAGGCCCGCACCGGCGCCGCAGCCGCGGTGGTTCACAGCCCAGATGTCGTGGCCGTCGGCGATGAGCCCGGCGGCGATGCGGCGCATGTAGTCCGCGTTGGCGTCGCCGGAGAGGCCGTGGAACAGGTGCACGCGCGTGCCGCGGCGGACCCCGGTGCCGGGTCTTGCGAAGCCGACCAGCCGGTCGCCGTCATCGAGCTCGACCTCGACGCGCTGGTCCCCCGGGGCGCCGATCGGCGGCGCGGCCATGGGCGCGAAGTGGGCCAGGATCGTCTGGGCATGGCCGCCGCGCGCCCACCACGGCGGGCGCAGCGGCCGCTCGTAGGGGCGGACGGTCGGCGGGCTGGGCGGCATCGGGTCAGGGCCGCTGGCCTTCGGGTCCATCGCCCTGGGTCATCCGCTCGTCGTCCTCGTCGTCCTCGTCGTCCTCGTCGTCGATCGGGCCGAGCTCCGGATCGTCGAGCAGCTCGGTGAAGACCGAGGCGGCCTCCTCGGCGGTGTCGATGTCCTCGGCCAGGGTCAGGGTGGTCAGCATCGGCAGGGCGATCGGCCGCTGCAGGCGGCGGAACTCGTGGTGCAGGAACACGTCGGCGACCATGCGCTCGAGCTCGGCGGCCTCGAGCTGGCGCGAGCGCAGGGCGGCGGACAGGCGCAGGCCGGCGGCGAAGACCGAGACCGTGCGCGTCGGCGGCCGCAGGGTCAACAGCAGCTGCAGGTCGGCCCACAGGAGCGAGCCCGAGACGCGCCACAGCATCGCCCAGCTGCGCGAGGCGACGGGCTGGTTGCGCGTGCGGTAGGCGGCGTCCATCAGGCCGAAGAGCAGGCGCAGGCGCAGGCGGCTCGGCTTGACGATGCCGAGGTGCCCGGGCAGGACCGGCACCGCGGCGTGGCCCTCGAGGTCGGGCTCGGCCGGCACGATGCGGTACTTCGGTTTCCAGGCGAAGGCGCCGAGCTCGGCCGGGTCCGGCGGCGACTTGATGAAGGGCAGCCAGAGGGCGACCGGCCGCGCGGCCTCGAACCGGTCGCGCAGGTCGGCCAGCTCGAGCGCGGTCGGCAGCACGTCGCAAGCGAGGATGCCGAGCGGGCCGGCGTGGTGCGCCTCGTGGTGGCCGATGGCGGCCCTGAGGTTCTGGGCGACGGTCGAGTCGGTGTCGATCACGACCGGCGCGGGTCCCGGCTCGTCCGCGGCCCAGAGGCGGTCGACCAGGGGCTGGAAGATGCGCGCGGGACCGGCGATGGAGACCGGCCCGAAGCCGCCCGATTCCAGGAGCCGCCGGGCGAGGATCAGGGCCAAAGGCTGGCCGTCGATGCGCAGGGCCGCGCCCTTGTAGGCGGCCAAGGGATGCATCCCGCGGGCGCGGTCCGGCAGCCGCGAGCGCTTGCGGTCGCTGCCGCCCAGGATCGTGATCGGGATGCGCTCCATCGACCTTGATCATAGGACGAAGCGGCGGCGGTTCACCTGCCTTCGCCCGGGCCCGGTGACTTGCGAGGTGGTACAACGTGCCGATGGAGCAAAAAGACGGCGGACCCCGGCCGGGGGATATCGAGTTCGGAACCTCGGGCGACGAGCGCAAGCTCTTCCCCCAGCTGACGGTCGGCGAGTGGGTGGTCTTCATGGTGCTTGCGGCGGTGATGGCCGGCGCGAACATCTACACCACCCTGCTGATCGGCTGGGGCGACACCGGGTCGATCATCGCGGTGCTGGCGGCGGTCGGCCTGCTCGGGCTGGTCTCGAGCCGCAAGCCCTCGGTGCACGTGCTCAACCTGGGCCAGACCCTAGTCAGCGCTGGCGGCTCGATCGGCTTCGCCGTGGCGAGCTACGCCGCGGTCCACATCGTGCAGCCGGAGTTCGCGCCGTCGAAGCCGATGCTGATCGTGATGTTCGCCAGCATGGGCATGCTCGGCGCGGTCATCGGCAGCTCGGTCCGGCGCTACATGGTGAAGTACTTCTTCCCCTCGGGCACGGCCTGCGCGGTCATCCAGACCTCGGTCGCGCGGCACCTCGAGCCCGGCGAGCGCAACCGGCCCGTGTGGATGCTCAAGGTCTGGGGCGGCGTCGCGGCGCTGCTGACGATCCCGACCAAGATCACGATGGAGTCCGGCGGCCACGCCATGGCCCAGGACATCAAGCTGGCCATCCAGGGCATCTTCGGGCGCTACGAGCCCGGCACGCGGCCGACCCACGAGCTAGGTGTCGGCGTGGACCCGCTGTTCTACGGCATCGGCATTGTGGTCGGCCCGCGCATCGGCATCGGCATGCTGATCGGCGCCCTCGCCACGCCCTTCCTGATCCAGGACATGCTGGCGGGCACGGCCCTCGCGGGTGAGACCGGCGACTGGGTCAAGTGGCTCGCCATCGCCGTCCTGACGATGCCGACCTTCGCGACGATCCTCTTCGCCTACTTCTTCCGGACCCCAGCCGTCGTGCCGCCGGGGTTCGAGCCCGGGCGCACCGACTACCACGTGCCGGCCTCGCGCCCCCTGGCCTACGGCATGGTCGGCGTGATCTCGGCCCTCGGCGTGGCCTTCACGGCCCAGGCGGTCTTTGGCCTGCCGTGGCTCGTGACCGCGGTGACGATCCTCGTCGCCTGGCCCCTGTGCGTGATGAACGGGCGCGTGACCGGCGACACCGACATCAACCCGGTGCGCCTCGTGGCGATCGTGCTGCTCTCGGGCTTCTTCTGGATGATCGCGGAGGAGCTGCGTGGGCCGATCGTGATGCTGGGCATGGCCGTCGTCGGCGGCACCCTGGCGTCGGTCGCGGTCGACATGATGCAGGACTACCGGACCGGCTACCTCGTCGACGCCAACCCGACCCACCAGACCACGGTGCAGTTCGTCGGCGTGGTGATCGGGGCGCTGGTCTCGATCCCCGTGTTGGGCCTGCTCCTGAGCCAGTACGGGATCGGCGAGGGCTCGACCCTGCCCGCGCCGGGTGCCGCCATCTGGGCCGCGATGGCCGAGGCCGCGGGCGGCGGCTTCGACCCGTCGTCAGCGCTGGTCTGGGGCATCGTGATCACCAGCATCGTCGGCAGCCTCTACGCCTACCTCACGGTCTGGCCGAAGACCGCGCCCTGGATGCCTTCGATCTTCGGCATCGGCATCGGCATGCTGCTCGGTGTGCCAGCTTCGGCGGCGATCTTCCTCGGCGGCATCCTCAAGGGCGCCGCCACGATGTTCTACACCGGCGGCAAGCAGGGCGAGCAGCGCCAAGCGGCGGCCGCCCAGGCGGGCAACGACACCATGCTGGCCGGCGCCTCGATCTTCGCCGCCGGCGCGGTGTTGAGCATCGTCCTGATCCTCGTGACGACCGTGCTGAAGCTCGTCGACCTGGAGTTCTTCTACATCGCCGGCGCCCACTAGGCTGCGCTTCTTCGGCGACGCAGCCGGCCACCCGGGTTGCTGGGTGGCCGGTCGCGTGCTTGCCTGGGGCCAAGGACCCCGGTGCTAGGCGAGCTTCTCGGACTCGGGATCTTCTAGCTGCGCGTTGCGTCGGCCGAGCCAAGGACCGAGGGTCGCCCAGGCCACGCAGACCGGGATGGCGATGGTGGCCACACCGCCGAGCGTCCCGGCCAGCAGCACCTTCGAGACGGCGCCGAGGCTGTCGCCGAGCCGGTACAGGAACAGGTCGATCAGGTTCTTGGCCAGGTACTTCTCGTCGGTGCGCAGGGGCGCGAACAGCATCTCGCGCGCGGGCTTGGCGATGCCGTAGTTGACGGTCCGGCGTAGGGTCTGGAAGGCGGCGAGCACGGCGTAGGTGGGGGAGACGACCAGCACGGCGAAGCCGGCGGTGCAGACCAGCGGCAGGCCGGCGAGGCTCCAGCCGATGCCGATGCGGCGCACGACGCGCTCGACGGCGAAGAGCTGCACCACGAGGCTGGCCGCGTTGACCATGCCGTCGAGCCAGGCGAAGCGCTGGATGTCGCCGCCGAGGTCGGCCTCGAGGGCGTCGATGATCGTGCCCTGGATCAAGTAGACCCAGGTGCCCACGATCGTGTGCAGGAGCACGTAGCCGCCGATGCCCTGGAGGTACGGCGAGGCCAGGGTCATGCGCAGCCCGGCGGTCAGCGGGTTGCCTTGGACCTGGAGCGGGGCGGCGCCGGCCTTGGCGTCGCTGGGCTCGGACTCGTCCTTGCGCGAGTAGGCCGCGAGGCGCCGCGAGCTCTGGGCCGCGAGCTCCAGGAGCAGGGCTGCCAGCAGCAGCATGTGCAGGGGCTCGTCGAGGCGCGTGGCGAGGGTGCCGGCGACGGCCGAGCCGGCCAGGCCGCCGAGCGAGCAGGCCGCGGCGAGTGGGCCGAAGAGCCGCTTGGCCTGGGCCGGCGTGAAGACCTCGGACAGGAGGCTCCACAGGACCGAGCCGATCAGCACGGAGAAGATCGAGACCCACGAGTACAGGCCGAAGCCGAGCCACAGGGTCGTGTCCTCGCCGAAGGTGACGAAGCTCGGCAGGAAGACGAAGGTCGCATGGAAGGCGACCAGGTTCCAGGCGAGGAAGCGGTAGATGCGCCGGACGAGCACGGCCCGCGGCCAGCGGCCCGCGAGCTTGGCGAGCAGCGGGTTGGTGATCAGCGTGAGCACCACCGTCGCGATCATCAGCCCGGGCAGGTCGCCGGCGCCGCGCTGGATGCCCATCGCTTCGCGCACGGGACGCACCGTGTACCAGGCGAAGAACAGGAGGAAGAAGGCGAAGAAGCCCCAAAGGAAGGGCCGCCGCTCGTTGGGCTGCAGGGTACTCATCGGGCTGGAGCGTAGCGGGAGCGCGGCCCCGTGGCTCCCTTCGAGTCCCAGCCCTGGGTTCTTTATCCATGGCGTACACGCGATTCCTTGGGCTACCGAGCCCATGCCGTAGGATCGGGAAGCGCGCCGGGTCGTGCCCGGCGCCCTCCCTCCACCTACCCCCGCTGCCCATGCCACGTCCCGCCTTCCGACCCACGCGCCGAAGCGTCGTGGGCGCCGGCCTCAGCCTGCCGCTGTTCGGCAGCTTGGCTCCCACGGCCCGCCCCTCCCGCCAGGACGATGCCGCGCCCGCCGCATCGAACGGCCGCACGCTCTTGGTGCTCGGCGGCACGCGCTTCCTCGGGCCGGCGATCGTCAAGGCGGCCAAGGCGCGCGGCTACCAGATCACGCTCTTCAACCGCGGTCGCTCGGCGCCCGACATGTGGCCCGAGCTCGAGACCCTGATCGGCGACCGCAACACCCACGACCTCGCCGCCCTCGAGGGCCGCGAGTGGGACCTGGTCATCGACACCTCCTGCTACCTGCCCTCCCACGCGAAGCAGGCGGCCGAGGTGCTCGGGCCGAACGTCGGCCACTTCGTGCTGATCTCGACCATTTCGGTCTACGCGGACGGCGGGGACGGCTACGTGGTCAACGAGTCCGCTCCGGTCGGTCGCATCACCGAAGAAGAGATCGCCAAGGTCACCGGCATCCAGGACGTGATGCTCGACGGCGGCATCTACTACGGCCCGCTGAAGGCGCTCTGCGAGGAGCAGCTCGAAGAGCTGATGCCCGGCCGCGTGACGAGCCTGCGCCCGGGCGTGATCGCGGGCAGGGACGACCCCTCGGACCGGCTGCCCTACTGGGTCGTGCGCGCGAGCCAGGGCGGCGAGATCCTGTGCCCCGGCGACCCCGACCAGGACTTCCAGTACACCGACGTGAACGACCTGGCCGACTGGAGCCTCGACTTCGGCGAGCGCGGTGTGGGTGGTGTGTTCAACGCGATCGGCTTCGAGGCCAAGGTCACGCTGCAGGAGTTCCTGCACGGCTGCAAGATCGTGCTCGGCCAGAACGACGCGACCTACACCTGGGCCAGCGAGGAGTTCTTGCTGGAGCACGAGGTGCGGCCCTTCTCCGAGCTGCCCTTCTGGCTACCGGTCGAGTGGGCGCACCACTACTCGACGGACGCGCTGATCGCGGCCGGTGCGACCTTCCGGCCGATCGCGTCGACGATCCGCGAGACGATCGACTGGCACCTGGAGACGCGCGGCGCGGACCACGAGTGGGGCTACTACGGCATGCAGCCCGCGCGCGAGGCCGAGCTGCTGGCCGCCTGGCACGCGCGGTCCGACACGGGCGACGCGGGCGACGCGGGCGACCCGAGTGAAGCTGGCGACGCGACCGAGGCCAGGGACGAGCGCGAGCCGCGCCGCGACGGCTGAGCCCTACAGGTCGGCGGCGAGGATCTGCTGCAGGACCTCTTCGCCGAAGTCGTCGCCGTACAGCTCGACCAAGCTGGCCTCGAGCGCGGCGTCCTTGGCCTGGCGTTCGTCGTCGGTGGGCGGCGCGACGGCGGCCTCGGACCTCCAGAGCAGGCGCTCCTCGAGCAGGGCCGTGAGGGCTCCCATCGTGGACGGGTCCAGCTCGAGCTGCTCGAGCAGCTCTTCGACCAGCTCCTCGGAGCGCTCCTCGATCGTCGGCACGCGGGTGACCCGGCGCGGGAGGTCGGGCGTGCTCGCGGCGGTCGCGCCGACGGCAGGGGGCCCCGGGGCCAGGGTGCCTTCGGGCGCGCTCGCTGTCGGTGAGGGTGCGGTGGGGCTAGCGCCGGAAGGCTCGGCCTCGTCCAGGCTCGGGCTGGTGCTCGAAGATGCGTGCGCCTTGCCGGGCGATTGGAGGCTCGGCAGCGGGCCGGCGGGGGCTGGGTGCGGGGCGCCGGACCTGCGGAGGTACAGACCGCCGGCCACGATCAGCGCGAGCAGCAAGACGGGGATCAGGGCTCTCATGGGCCCACCTTGTACCCGATCCCGCTCTCAGGGTGTCGATCCGGCCTAGGTCGTCGGGAGCAGGCCGTCGGCCTGGGCCGGCTCGGCTCGGGGTGGGCCGAAGGGGGGCCGGGCGATCTTCGGCTCGGGCTCGGGCTCGGTGACCACGTCAGCCTCGAGCGGCTCGACGGTGTGCAGCTCGATGGCGGCCGTCGGCAGCTCCGCGGGCCCAGCCGGCGAGCGCAGCTCCAGCGCCAAGACGACCAGCAGCACCGGTGCGACGAGCACGGCGCCGAGGGCCAGGGCCAGTTGGGTCTCACTCATCGCGGGCAGGGGCTGGGGTGGAGGTGGCCCCGAAGTGCCACCGGTTGGCAGCCGGGGAGGCCAAGGGACTTGCCGATTCGGGGGGCGATTCAGGACCGAGGGGTCCACGGATTGCGGCGGGGGGCCAGGCCTCGCGGGGTGGAGTCGAGGCCGGGGGAGCCAGGCTCGCGCGCAGCCCGATCAGGACCGGGGCGAGGCAGGCGGCCAGCAAGAGGGCGCGGGTGCCGTCGAGGGCTTTGGGGGGCTTCATGGGCAGATCCTCGCCCGCTTGGGCGAGGACCCCGCGAGGCCGGCATGAAGAGCGTGTGAGCTAGGGGATCAGTTGGCCGGGGTGGCCTTGGAGGAGGCGCCCACGCGGTCGCCGATCTCGCGGTCGAACAGGAACAGACCGGGCCCGTCGACCCCTACGATGCGGATTCGGTCGCAGATCTGCTTGAACAGCCCCTCCTCCTCGTGCTGCTCGGCCACGTACCACTGGAGGAACTGGAAGGTCGAGTAGTCGCCCTCGGCGAAGGCCGCGGCGACCAGCTCGTTGATCGCCGCCGTGATGCCCTCCTCGTGGGCGAGGGTGGCCTCGAAGAGATCCTTCACGTCGGCATAATCCGCCCGCGGGGCATCCACGGCCCCGATCACGGCCATGGCGCCGGTGTCGTTGACGTAGCGGAACAGGCGCCGCATGTGCTGGACCTCCTCCTCGGCGTGGGAGCCGAGGAAGTGGGCGCAGCCGACCAGCCCCTGGGCCTCGCACCAGGCGCTCATCTGCAGGTACAAGTTGGCCGAGTACTGCTCGAGGGTGATCTGGCGGTTGAGTCGCTTGGTGAGGCTGTCGCTGAGCATGGGGAGGGGTCCTTGGACGTTCGGGGGCGCCGCAGACCTTATCAAAGGAGGCGACGGGCCGGATTCTGGGCTAGGGAATCGCACCTGGACCGCCCACAAACTCTAGTTGACGGTAGATTTGACCGAGACAAAGGGGCGTGGTGCCCAGCCCACCCGCCCCCCTAGCCCAAGCTGGGGTAGGATTGGGTGCTGGTACCCGCCGACGCTGGACCCCCTCGAGAACCAAAAGGCCGTGAAAGTCCTCCACATATCCCCCACTCTGCCCCAGGAAGCCCTCGGGCCCATGTATCTCAGCCGCGCCGCCAAGGACGCTGGCCACGAGATGAAGGCCCTCCTGATCCCCGATCCGCTCTGGCTCAAGAAGGTCAAGGAGTACAACCCGGACGTGATCACCTGGTCGCTGATGACGGGCAGTCACAAGGCGATGTTCGATGTGAACCGCATCTTGAAGTCGAGGTTCGACTTCTTCTCGCTGATGGGTGGCCCCCACGTGACCTTCGTCCCGGACTGCGTCAAGCAGCCCGAGATCGACGCGGTCTGCATCGGTGAGGGCGAGGGCGCCATCGTCGAGCTGCTCGACAAGATGGAGGCGGGCGAGGACATCCGCTCGATCCCCAACTTGGTCTTCGCGGACCCCGACCAGCCGGACGGCATGCTGCGCAACGCGCCGCGCCCCCTGATCCAAGACCTCGACGCGCTCGGCCTGCCCGATCGCTCGCTGCTCTACGACGCCGGCCCGATCTACGCCAACAGCCCGCGCAAGGTCATCGTGACCCAGCGTGGCTGCCCGATGATGTGCTCGTTCTGCTTCCACCACGCCTGGAAGCGGACCTACGGCGCGACGAACAAGCAGTACGTGCGCAAGCGCTCCGTCAGCCACGTGATCGAAGAGGTGAACTACATCCGCGCCAACTGGCCGCTGGACTTCGTGCACTTCCTCGACGACATCTTCAACCTGAAGGATGACTGGCTCGAGGAGTTCGCCGAGCGCTGGCCCAAGGAGGTCGGCCTGCCGTTCGACTGCATCCTGATGGCCAACATCGTCAAGGAGAAGCAGATCAAGCTGCTGAAGAAGGCCGGCTGCGTCTACTCGCGCATCGCCTTCGAGGCCGCCAGCGACTTCGTGCGCAACACGGTCTTCCGCAAGAACACCGAGAAGCAGCACTTGATCGACGCCTCGCGCTGGATCAAGGAGAACGGGATCCGCCTCGGCTCCCTGAATATGCTCGGCGGTCCCGGCGGCACGATCGAGGACGACTTCGAGACGATCAAGCTGAACATCGACTGCGGCGTGGACCACCCGCTCGCGTCGATCGTGCAGCCGTACCCCGAGTTCGACCTCAACGAGATCACCGAAGGCCTCGGCGTCGCCGTCGCGGAGTACGACGACTTCCCGGCCAACTTCAACCGCGAGGCCACCATCCAGGTCGTCGACAAGGAGAAGATCGAGAACCTCCACAAGTGGTTCCCGATCCTGGTGCGCTTCCCGAGGCTGCTGCCCTTCGCCCAGAAGACCCTGGGCAAGAAGTGGCTCAGCAAGCCGCTCCTGATCATGTACATGCTGTACTCGGAGTGGCTCGTCACCGAGCAGAACGTGATCTACAACAGGGCCCAGGGCATCAAGAACCCGCTCAAGTGGGCGCCGATCGACTTCACCGTCCGCTGCGTCACCAAGGGCGTGATCCGGGCCGTGTCCGGCCTCGGCATCAAGTTCGTCAAGCGCTGGGCGACCAAGCTCGAGATGGGCGATGAGCGCGTGCAAGCGCACATGGACTAGCCCTCCCTCGCCGCAGCGCCTAGGCCTGCGGCTGGCCTGAATTCCAAAGCCGCCGGGTCCCAGGGCCCGGCGGCTTTTTCGCGCCCGCAGCTGCCACGCTGCCCCCCCGCCCGAGGGCGGCTGGTGGTGGGACCGCGCCAACGGTACCGCATCAAAACGGCGCGTCGCCGTCGGCCATGGGACCGCGCCAACGGTACCGCATCAAAACGGCGCGTCGCCGTCGGCCAAGTACGCGTGGGCCTGTCG